>JAITIC010000059.1 GCA_031279635.1 Treponema sp.
CCGGTGGGCCTTATCGCGGCGGTGATCCCCACTACCAATCCTACTTCTACGGCGATCTTCAAAACGCTTCTCGCGCTTAAAACGCGGAACGGGATCATCATTTCCCCGCATCCCCGCGCCAAGGTCTGTACCAATACCGCGGCGGGAATCGTGCTTGACGCGGCGGTGGCGGCCGGGGCGCCGGCGGGGATAATCAACTGGATAGACGAGCCCAGCCTGGAGATGACCAACACGGTGATGAAGGACGCGGACATAATTCTTGCCACGGGCGGGCCGGGCATGGTAAAGGCGGCCTATTCTTCCGGAAAGCCGGCGCTGGGCGTGGGATCGGGAAATACGCCGGCGATTATCGATTCCGGCGCGGACATTAAGCAGGCGGTAAATTCGATAATCCACTCGAAGACCTTTGACAACGGGATGATCTGCGCCTCCGAGCAGTCGGTGATTGTACTTGACCGGATCTACGACGCGGTAAAAAAGGAATTTGAGTACCGGGGTTGCTATTTCCTCAACCCGGCGGAAACGGAAAAGGTACGCAAGACCATCATCATCAACGGGGCGCTGAACGCGAAGATCGTGGGGCAAAAGGCCCATACGATTGCCGCGCTGGCCGGGGTAACGGCGCCGGAAAACACAAAGATACTTATCGGCGAGGTGACGAGCGTGGAGCTGTCCGAGGAATTTGCCCACGAAAAGCTTTCGCCGGTTTTGGCCATGTACCGCGCGAAGAATTTTGCCGAGGCGCTGGACAAGGCGGACCGGCTGGTAAAGGACGGGGGTTACGGGCACACCGCATCGGTGTACCTTGATCCGGCGGGCGCGGAGGACAAGCTTGCCGCCTTCGCGGAACGGATGAAGACCTGCCGTATCCTGGTGAATACGCCGTCCTCGCACGGGGGCATCGGGGACCTGTACAACTTTAAGCTGGCCCCGTCCCTTACTTTGGGATGCGGCACCTGGGGCGGAAATTCGGTTTCCGAAAACGTGGGGGTCAAGCACCTTCTTAACATTAAAACTGTCGCGGAGCGGAGGGAGAATATGCTGTGGTTCAGGGCTCCTGAAAAGATATACATAAAGCGGGGCTGCCTGCCGGTGGCTCTGGACGAGTTAAAGGCCGTGATGGGCAAAAAACGCGCGTTTATCGTAACGGATAAATTCCTCTACGCCAACGGGTACACAAAAACCGTTACCGGCAAACTTGACGAACTGGGGATTGCGCACGAAAGTTTCTTCAACGTTGAACCCGACCCGACGCTGGCCTGCGCCAGGGAAGGCGCGGCTCAGATGAGCGCCTTTGGGCCGGACGTGATCATCGCGGTAGGCGGCGGTTCGGCCATGGACGCGGCCAAGATCATGTGGGTGCTTTACGAGCATCCGGAAGCGGACTTTCAGGATATGGCCATGCGTTTTGTTGACATACGGAAGCGGGTTTATACCTTCCCCAAAATGGGGGAAAAGGCGTACTTTATCGCGGTGCCCACTTCGGCGGGAACCGGAAGCGAGGTAACGCCCTTCGCGGTTATTACCGACGAGAAGGCGGGGATGAAGTATCCGCTTGCGGACTACGAGTTATTGCCGGATATGGCGGTTGTGGACGCGGATATGCAGATGGACGCCCCAAAGGGCCTTACCAGCGCTTCGGGTATTGACGCGATGACCCACGCGCTTGAAGCCTACGCCTCGATGCTTGCCACGGAATTTACCGACGGCCTCGCGATAGAGGCGCTGAAACTGATCTTCGAGTACCTTCCCCCGGCGTACAACAGGGGGGCGTCCGATCCCCGCGCACGGGAAAAAATGGCCCACGCCGCGACTATCGCCGGCATGGCCTTTGCCAACGCCTTTCTGGGGGTGTGCCATTCAATGGCGCACAAGCTCGGCGCCTTTCATCACCTGCCCCACGGCGTTGCCAACGCGCTGATGATAAGCGAGGTACTGCGTTTTAACGCCGCGGAAGTACCCCCCAAGATGGGGACCTTCCCCCAGTACGAGTACCCGCACACTTTGGCGCGTTACGCGCGGATTGCCGACGCGCTGGGGCTTAAAGGCAGGACCGGTGAGGACAAGCTTGAGGCGCTGATCGCCGCCATAGAAAAGCTCAAGGAAGATGTGGGAATCAAAAAAACCATTAAAGATTACGGCATTGACGAGAAGGATTTTCTCGCGCGGCTCGACAGCATGAGCGAGATGGCTTTTGACGATCAGTGTACCGGCGCCAATCCCCGGTATCCTTTGATAAGCGAGATTAAACAGATGTTCCTCAATGCGTATTACGGAACCGGCAGCGCCGCCGCCGAAGGAGGTAAATGATGGGCGAACGGAAGATCATAGTCGACCGGGAAACGAAGAAGATCTATCTGGAAGACGGAAAGGTCTACAAGGTTATGGGAAGCGAATATCCCGCGTCGGATGTTTTTAACGAGGCGCTGAATCTGGCGGCCGTGGGCGAGACGGACCTGAAAGTGCCGAAACTGCTTGAGGTTACCAAAATTGACGGAAACTGGGCCATTGTCTGGGAGTATATCGAAGGCGTTACCCTGGCGGAACTGATGGAAAAGGAACCGGCCAGGATCGACGAGCGCCTGAACCGCTTTGTGGACATCCAGGTTGAAATGCACAGGCATTCGGCGTCCCGGCTCGCGCTCCTGAAGGACAAGTTGCAGCGGAAGATCAACGCGTCGGGGCTTGACGCCACAACCCGTTACGAGCTTTCCACCCGGCTGGACAGCCTGCCGAGGCACACGAAACTCTGCCACGGGGATTTTAATCCCAGTAATATCATTATTACTTCCGGGAACGAAGCCTATATCATCGACTGGTCCCACGCCACGGCGGGGAACGCCTCGGCCGACGCGGTGCAGACCTGGATGCAGTTCGTGCTGGCGAAACAATTCATCGTCGCGGAAAAGTACTTCGATCTGTTCTGCCTCAAGACCGATACCGCCAAACAGTACGTCGATAAATGGATACCGATTGTGGCGGCCTCTCATCTTAACAAGGCGACGGGCGAGGACCACAACCTTCTGCACAACTGGGCCAGCGTAGTAGAATACGAATAAGAGGCGGGATACGGAAACAGCATGCCTGAATATTTGAGGTTAAAAGCGACCGACTGCAAAACCTGTTACAAGTGCATCAGGCACTGCCCGGTTAAATCCATCAAGTTTGAAAACAACAAGGCGGAAATTATAAACAACGACTGCATACTTTGCGGTCATTGTTTTGTGGCCTGCCCGCAGAACGCCAAGGAGATGAGGAACGACCTTGATTCCGCGGAAGCGCTGCTCCAAAGCGGGAAAGAGGTCTGGGTAAGCCTGGCCCCGTCCTTTGCGGCGAATTTCGGGGGGATGGACATAGCTGTCTTAACGAAGATCCTGAAGAAGCTGGGTTTCGCGGCTGTTGAGGAAACCGCCATCGGGGCGACGATTGTCAAAAAACAGTACGATGCCCTGGTAAACAGGGGGGAACAGCGGGTAATTATAACGACCTGCTGCCCTACGGTGAATTTGCTGATACAAAAATACTACCCCGCCGCGCTGCCCTATATGGCCCACGTTGTTTCTCCCATGTACGCCCATTGCCTTGACATCAAGCGGCGCAATCCGGAAGTGAAAACCGTGTTTATCGGGCCCTGCATTTCAAAGAAAGCCGAAGCGGAGACCGATGCGACGGAGATAGTGGATTGTGTACTAACATTTCGGGAACTTTCGCTGTGGCTCAGAAAAAGGGGAATCACTCTTGAACAGGAGGAGCTTTCCGCCGCTCCCGGCCCCAAAGACGACAATACCCTGGCGCGGCTCTTTCCCGTTAACGGGGGCATACTGCGTACCATGGCAAAGAAAAACAGGGAGTACAATTACCTTTCGGTAGACGGCGTTGAAAACTGTAGGGCCTGTATCGAAGACATTATCCGGGGCCATCTGGACAGTTGTTTTGTTGAAATGTCCGCCTGTTCGGGGAGTTGCTCCATGGGGCCCGCGATGAGCAAAAACTGGGAATATCCGGTACGGAATTATATCGCCGTTAACAGCGCCGCGGGAACAAGGGACTTTCCGGTTTTTGATTACAGCGGGGAACAGCTTCTCCGGAAATTCGAGTCCCTTTCGCCGAGGAGGTTTCACTTTAGCGCCGAAGCGATAGAAGAGGTGTTGAGAAAAATCGGAAAAACAAAACCCGAACATGAACTTAACTGCGGAAGCTGCGGGTACGACACGTGCAGGGACAAGGCACGGGCGGTGCTGGAGGGAAAGGCGACTCTGACCATGTGCCTCCCGTACCTCAAGGAAAAGGCGGAATCCTTTTCCGACGACATTATCAAAAACACGCCCAATGCCATTGTAGCGCTTAACGAGAACTTTGAAGTGCAGCAGATCAACGCCGCCGCGTGCAGGCTGTTTAACGTAAGCCCTTCGAATATTCTGGGGGACCAGGTGGTACGGATCATGGATCCCCTGCCGTTTATCGAGGCAAAGGAGAAGGGGACATCCAGTTATAACAAGCGCGTTTACCTGGCCGATTACCAAAAGTATGTGGATCAGACCATTCTCTACGACAAAAGTTACCGCATTGTTATCTCGATTATGCGGGACATAACCGAAGAGGAAACACGAAAGGAAGAGAAAGAGAACGCCAACCGCAAGACGATTGAAGTCGCGGACAGGGTGATCGAAAAGCAGATGCGGACCGTACAGGAAATAGCGTCGCTGCTCGGTGAAACTACCGCGGAAACGAAGATTGCCCTGACAAAATTAAAGGAATCGCTTTTCGATGCCTAAGCTTTGTACCGATCTGG
>JAITIC010000095.1 GCA_031279635.1 Treponema sp.
GTGTAAATAATTCAACGTTTACAAAAGATAGCCCGCCTACCCTTCCTTATCGGGTTGGGCAAGCGGCAAAACGTCAGGCAAAACAGCTTAACGCTGTTTTGTGGCGGGGCGGTTCATTAGACTTGGGAGACAAGCGACAAGCTTGTCGAACAAGTCCAATTGTTTACGCAATTAAGAAATAACATGACCAAACTGTCATGTTATTTCTGTACAGTTCCTTAGGCGCTTACGGTCGCTTGATACGTTATGTTTGGGGTATAAAAACAGAAGTGGCAATCAAGGTTGCCGTGAGTCTCGGAGTGAACGCCACGTACATTGCCCAAACCTTGGCGTTGGGAAGCGGCTGTCCGTTGTAAAGCATACGGAATTTTGCCTTGGACCTTTTTCAGGTAAAATCACGCGATTTTTGCGTTGCCGCTGGGCGGTATTATATTATAAGTAAATGAGGCTGTTTCAAAACCGAGAGCAGCCTCAAATCTTTTCACAGTGAAGCAGGAAAATATGGCAAATATAAATATTGGCGTTCTGACCGGCAGCTTGCGCAAGGAATCGTACAGCAAAAAGACCGGTTTATATATCGCGAAGCTCTTACCGGAAGATTTTACCGCCAAATGGATAGATTTGAGCGGTCTTACCATGTACAATCAGGATTATGATGACGGTGGCAATCCGTCACGGGAATGGCAAGCGTTTCGGCAGGAGATCAAGTCCATGGATGCTTTTTTGTTCGTAACCCCCGAATACAACCGTTCCATAACGGCGGCGTTGAAAAACGCGCTGGATGTCGCCTCCCGGCCTTTCGGCCAGAATGCCTGGAACGGCAAACCGGGGGCTATTATCAGTGTTACCCAAGGCAAGCTGGGAGCTTTCGGGGCTAACCACCATCTAAGGCAGTCCATGGTTTTTCTCAACATCCCACTGCTCCAGCAACCGGAGGCCTACCTTGGCAACATTGCGGAACTTTTTAACGAAAGCGGGGAAATTACCGATCTGGGTACGAAGGATTTTTTACAAACCTTTGCCGACGCCTTTGCCCGATGGGTGCGTACATTGACTAAAGCCGCCGGAAAATGAGGGATTGGGGGTTTTCATTCTGACTTTGGATTTACCCCCCCCCCCCCCATTGTTGCGCGGAGGCTCATTTCTGTACAGTTTGCTGGATAAAAAAGGCTTTGCCCAGGCACTCCCTTTAACTTCCCTTTGTTAGTTGATTTTCCATTCCTTTATGTTGCGCTTCTCGATTAGCTGTTTATAGGTTGGAGTAGATGTCCTCCATGAACGTGAGAGCGCCCCGGTAGCCGCAGCAGGACCGGTTATAGATCAGGCGCTCGGTGTTTGGGTAGCAGGCTATCACGTGCTTGATGAAGTGTTTACCCGCGAACTCGCCCTCGTTTGTTGAGCCTATGAGGAGGGACAATTCCGGAAACCGTTCCAGCGCCTCGTTTATCTCCCACTGATCGCCGGTCCAGAAAAGTTCAGGTTTGAACGGCCCCTCAAGGCGGGTCAGCCTTTCCGTTATGCGCCGCCGATCCTCGTCCCGGAACACAAAATCGGTGATTACCGCCGCGTCAGGGGTAAAGCTATAATCGTTGGCAAGGAAGCGGGTGATGGGGATTACGTTGGCCGATTCGCCGACCACCGCGAAACGCCGCCAGCTTTGCAGGCCTATCCCCGTTTCAAGGTAACGGTAGAAGTAGCGTTCTTCCTCTTTGATGACGCTTTCACCGAGATCCTTCCTGCCCGTTCTTTCAGCGACGGCGCGGATGAACTCGCCCGAGTCGGTTGCGCCGAGAGGCGCGCCGTCAAAACGGAGGGAAGGGACGCCGAAGCGTGCTTCGAATTCCCCGGCAAAATCTTTGAGCAGCCAGGGGTGTACAAGGATGTTTAGCGACGCCCGCGCCGACGCCTGTATGTCGCCTATCCCCTGTTCGTGGGAAAACCAGGTGTTGACCCGGAGTCCCAGTTTGTTCAGGAGTCTGGCAAGTTCCTCAAGGTTTCCCTCCCAGTAGGGGTCGTGGTAAGGCACTATACCGAACAGGTTCACCACGCCGCTTTCCTTTTCAGCCGGGTTGGGGCCGACAATGTAGCGGAGCAGAGCATTCATGGCGATCTCGTAGCCCAGATAGCTTTCACCCAGGAAGCCCGCCGCTTCGACAGCGTACACCGGCTCGCCCCTGTCGCGGAAAGTTTTGACGACGGCGGTGATGTCATCTCCTATGATCCCGGATGTACAGCCTGACAGAACGAAAAAGGCATCCGCGTCGTATATTTCCAGCGCCCCCTCGATCTCTTTCCCAAGTTTTTCTTCCCCGCCAAAGACGACCTCCCTTTCAAGCATGTTCGTACAGGGGAGAGCGGTGTACTGCGTGTAGTAGGGCAGCCTCAGGCTACCCTGGCTAGGCTCGCCGGCGGTATTTTGCAGACAGCAGCCCGGCCCCGAATGGTAGATCGGTATGACGCGCCGGATCGCGGAAAAGACCGAGACGGCGCCACCCAGCGAACAGTTTCCGTGTGGGTTTTCTATGATCTGTGACATACCTTCCTTCCGGCGCTCCGGTTTTACAGTTCCTGGATGAACTTAAAGGTGTCGGCCTCGTACCAGCTCTGTTTGTAAGGCAGGTGGGCGTACCTGGCGAGTTTCCTGTTGTAGCCCGGATTCTCAAGGGAATGGGCGATTTTGTTTCCCAAGTATACCAGGTTCCGGTAGCCCATGGTCGGCCTCTTGATATCAAGTACGTGGGTTGTCGGGATGCCCATGCGGGCCGCCCAGACAGGTACGCCGATAAAGAGATCCGGCTTGTACTTGTACAGCATGTTCACCTGTTCAAAGGGCATCATGTTTCCCACGTCGATGGTAAAACTACCGTGAACCGAGTTCAGGTACTCGATGTCGATCAGCGTGTCATTGTCCAGGGTTGTCGTCGTCATCGCGGCAAGTTTCATTCCAAAGTCGTCTACCAGGGCCGCCGCGGCAAAGCTCCTCCCAGTCCCGCCGCACAGCACGACGCGCTTTCCTTCAAGCCGTCCGCGGAGGTCCGTGACAAGGGGCGCTATTTTTTCGTGCTCCGCTGCTATGTACGTCTTTGCCGCTTCGGTTTTTCCCATCACTTCGGCGGCGCCCAGCAGCCACCTGTCCGTATTGCGCGTCCCAATCGGCATAATCGTATGCGAAAAGGGAATGCCGTAACTCTCACGCAGGTCCTTCATAAATTCATCGGCGAATACCTTGCAGATCGCCGTTGAGGCCCGCGCGGCGGGTATTTTTTTTATTTTTTCAAGCGAAGCGTAAAACGGGATATAATTCGCCCTGATGCCGATGTCCGAAAGCATCCGTTCAATCTCCATCTGATCGGCAAAGCTCACCGTGGGCGGGGCAAACAGATTCAACAGATCGTCTTCCGTTTCCGTTTTTACGGCATCCTTCAGGATGTATTTTTTAATCGCCAAGAACGAAGCGTCGTAGCCGGAAGCGTTCACCTTGGATTTGAAGCCTTCGCAGTGGATCGGGATGATGATTGTTCCGGCCAGTTCTCCCTGCATATCATCCGCGATAGAATCCACGTCGTCACCGATGATGCCGGACGCGCAGGACGTAAATATGAATATCAGTTTGGGCCTGTACCGCGACCATGCCTTTTGTACCGCTTCCCTCAGTTTTTTTTCGCCGCCGTGAATGATGTCCTGCTGATCAAGGTTGGTAACAATGACCCGCGCGTTCCGTATCGGAAATTGCCCACGATGCGCCTGGCCAACGCGGAACCAGTCGTTTGATGCCGAACAGCAACCGTAGCAGCCGAGCGGCGAATGGACGACAAAGGCCGAATCCTCCATCGACAGCAGGGCCATGATCGAATTGGTCTGCTGACACTGAAGGCCCTGCTGAAAAGTACGGTCCGCGTGTTTCAGACACCCGGCTTTAAACCGGCGGGCAAGCTCAACGCTGCACCCGCCCGCGTCGTTAAAGGTGTCCGTATCCGGCCTTTGCTCGCGTATACCGCTGTACGTCATACTGCCTCCCTAAACCGTTTTCCCAAAGTACATAAGCTCCCACAGCGCGGTGCTTTCTATCTTTTCTACGGGTCTACCAGCCTCCAGCCGCTCTATGAGTCCATCGCCGGTAAAACGGTGGTAGGCCCCGTCGAAGCCGGAAAGCCTGGCAAGGAAGCGCAGTACGCCGTGTACGTCGTTGACCATCGGGAAATTCAGGATGCTCTGTTTGCGCCTGTAGCTTACCCGGTAATGGTTTCTGTTATCCTGGTAATCGTAAACAAGAACATCGTGCACCGGTTTTCCGGTTTCCTCTTCAATGAACTGCCCCTGCGGGGTAAAGCGCAGCTTTGCGCCGTCATCGGCAAGTATCTGCCCGTCCTTCGCGATCATAAAGATCGGAAATTCGTTGTAGCCGTACTTTTTTTCGGCCCATATATAAGATGTGATCACCTGGTAATCGCCGATGCGGGCCCTGCCCCAGTACCAGTGATGCATTACCTTGCGCATGTTGATGTTGCCCCAGTTGTGGTCGTGGTAGCCCGTACCGCTTTTCCTCGCTGTTGTCCCGTTACGGGTAATTTCTACCGTCACTTTTCCTTCGGGAACCGAGGGCAGCCAGGCGAAATAATTTTCATCATCCTTGCCAAAAAAGATATGGCCGGTCTCAGGCCGCCAGGGTGGGACCTCGCTTTGCAAAGTTACACTGACTTCCATGCTTTCGTCATGGTAATAGATTTCGTATTTGCGCAAATCTCCCCTGAAATAGCAATGCCCGATGCGGACATCGCAGGTTTCTTTTGACGCGCTGAACTCCCCCTTTGCCGGACGGTATACCTGGGAGTATTCCGCTTCACCCGGCCTGTTCAGCCGGAAGGTAACCTGGGGATCGGGCGCCGTCTGCGGCGACATCATCGACTTCGTGTAAAACACGATCACCAGGCTTGTCCCGTCGTCAAGATGAGAATCGAAGTACCACCATTCGTAGGTTCCCTTCTCGCCCGAGTTGGTGCGGGTTCCGTCCTCCCACAGCGCGATTTCCCCTTTTTTCAGGCCAAGCCTTTCGTAATGTTCCGGCAGCGAGCCAAGATGCGATTCAATTTTTGCCATATCAACCCCTGTTATACGATGCGGTAGTTTTTTTTAGCCTGAGAAAACCACTAAAAAAAAGGCCCGCGTTGATCGCCGCGAGCGCCAGCAACAAAATCTGGATGTACAGGTACTCCGCCATGCCGTGTGTAAAGTTGTTCCAGCGCAGAACCAAGTTGAAGGCCAGCAACATAAATTGAAGGACCGAAGCAAGCGCGGCGCAAAGGCCGGAAACGGTAAGACGCCGTATGTCCCCTTTCGCCGCGTCAACGCACAGTACGACAAAGTTGGCTGCAAGCGATGCAGAAAACAGCAACAACGGCAGGGACACGGTAACAATGCTGCTTAAGCCGGACCGGTACTTTACCAGATTCAGAGTGGTACTGATAAAAACATAGAGAGCCCCGACGACCCCAAACACCGAAAATAACCTCAGCCCGGGTCCGGCCGGAACGGGGTTGTTTTTCCATAGCCTGGCCCGGAGAAGCGCCTGTAAGACAAAGGCCAAAAGCGCCAGAACAAGCCCGAGGAGGGCCCCGCTTACGCGGGCAATAAAGAAACCCATCTTGTACCTCCAGATAATTCCAAATAATACTATAGTCTTACTATGAATATTTGTCAAGCGCTCCGATCACAGGGTATAGAAATTTTGTAAAATTCAGCCGGAGAAAAAACTCCAGGCATATCTTTCCTATAGTAACTAGGAGCTTGAATCCTGTCCATTTCTGGCAAGAAATTCTCGGAAAAGTTTCCCCGCTTTCCCGACCTCAGCCTCCAGACATCCCTCCTCCGCAGCCTCCCCGTCAAGCGGTTCAACTTCCAGAACCTGCGGCCAATACCCGTCCACCAGATATGCATCTACCTTTCTTCGCGTTATACCTCTGTGCGGATACCTGTTTTACCTACTTCATTATCAGAGGCAGCAGTAGCCCCTCTGCCGGTTTGATCGCGAAAGAGGTGCGCTTTTACTTCAATTTTGGGAGAAAAGTGAAAATATAGAAGGCACAGGAACCGATACCGCAAACATTAAAAACACCGGGAGCGGTGGGACAGGATGAGAATATTATGTCGTCCATTTACAGGTATGTCTGAAAAGAAAACTCTCGGCTGTCCATATATGCAGGGGCACGGCGGGCTTGCCGTCCGGAATTCCCCTCTAACCCAGCAAGGCGAGGATTTCCCTGATATTCTTTTTCCCGAAACTTACGATGTTGTCGTTGATAACCAGGCAGGGCACGCTCATCACCTTGTACCGTTCCCTAAGTTCGGGGAAATGGTTTAGGTCGTAGACTTCCGCGGTGATACGGGGATTTTCCACAGCGATACGCTGGGCCGCCATCACAAGTTCCGGGCACATGGTACAGGAGAGGGAGACCAGTATCTTCATGGAAACCTGGGTTTGAATGGACTTCAGAGCCTCCGCCAGTTCCGGGTCCAGGGCTTGTCCGGGGCCCGCCGCATTGTACATGCCGACAACAAAAGAATTAAACTCATGCCCTCCCGGTACGCCGTGGAAGGCAATACCCCGGTATGTCCCGTCTTCCAGATAGAGTCCCGTCCAGGGGCGGTCTTTGCCGGAAGACTCAAGCGGAAGTATGTCCAGGCGGAGCTTATCCGTCATGCCAGCCAGTTCCTCCATGAACCGGCGAAGTTCCTCCGACACGGGGCGCTCGTCCAGCACAAGGCGCAGAACCAGGGGGCGGGCCATTTTTTCAAATACCCCTTCAAGCTGCATCCTGATTTCCGGTGTAAAGAAACCCGCTTCCGTTGTCTTGCCTTCCGCATCCTTCCCACTCCCCGTTTCCCGGAGCAGGCGGCTTACCGGCAGGACGGGGTGAAGGCCAGTGGCTTCCTGCATGGCGCGGGCGTATTTTTCCAGGGCGGCTGCGGCCTTTGCACCGTCACCCACGGCGGTAACCACCTGGCGCAGGTTTTTAACGCACACATCCCCTGCGGCGTAAAGGCCATCTACGCCGGTTTTTTGATCCTGATCGGTGATAACGTAACCCTGATCGTCCAATACACCCAGGTTCCGGACCAGTTCGACGGCGGGTTCGTAACCCGCAAACACAAAGACTCCGAAGGAAGCTCCGTCCGACGGACGGTACTCGGTGGTTTCCCCGGTTTTGATGTTACGCCAGCGGGCGTAGTGCAGGGCCGTATCGCCCCCCACTTCTTCCAACTCCGTGTTGGCAATGACCGTGATCTTTTCGTGGGAACGGGCCGCGTCCGCTACGGAAGCGGCGCAGGAAAAGTCATCCTTTCGGATAAGGATTGTAACATGACGGGCGTAGCGGGTTAAAAAGACCGCCTCTTCCGCCGCGGCAAAACCGCCGCCCACCACGATAATATCAAGGCCGGTAAAAAACTCGCCGTCACAGGTGGCGCAGTAGGCTACCCCCCGGCCCTTGAAAGCCTCCTCGCCCCTAAAGCCAATCATCCGGGGACGAGCCCCTGTGGCAAGAATTACCCCAAACGCCTGCAAACTGCCACGGGAAGTCTTGACGGTTTTGATCCTGTCCTTAAGTTCCAGGCTTTCCACCCCGGCCAGCAGGAATTCTGCACCGAAGCTCTGGGCCTGCCGCCGCATGGTTTCCGTTAAGGCCGCGCCGCTAGTCTGCTCTACGCCGGGGTAGTTAAGCACCTCGGCGGTGATCGTGATCTGCCCGCCGAACCGCTCTTTTTCCACCACCAGCACCCGGTAGCGGGCGCGGGCAAGGTACAGGGCGGCGGTCAACCCCGCAGGGCCACCGCCTATCACTATCGCGTCGTAAAGATGTTTCTGTTCCATAGTTTTTCCATCCTACCTGTAACTGTGCGGCGGCACGGAAAACGCGGCCTATAGAATGCCCACCAGGTCGAGGCTGGGTTTCAGCGTCTCGGCGCCGGGTTTCCATTTGGCTGGGCAAACCTGGTCGCCGTGTTCGGCCACAAACTGGGACGCCTGCACCCTACGGAATATCTCATCGGCGTTACGTCCCACATTGCCCGCGACAACCTCGTAGGCCACGATTTTACCCTGGGGATTTATGATAAAGTCTCCCCGTTCGGCCAGGCCGCTATCCGTGATCATCACCTCAAAGTCCCGAATCAGGGCGCCGGTGGGGTCCGCCAGCATGGGATAACGTATCTTCTGGATCGTCTTGGACGCATCGTGCCAGGCCTTGTGGACAAAGTGGGTGTCGCGGGAGACCGAATATATTTCGCAACCAATGGCCTTAAAATCGTCGTACTTGTTTGCCAAATCCTCCAACTCGGTGGGGCAGACAAAGGTGAAATCAGCCGGATAAAAGAAAAAGAGACTCCATTTGCCGAGAATATCGGCTTTGGTCACGATTTTGAACGCTTTGTCCTGAAAAGCGTTCACGGAAAAATCCGCGACTTCCTTTTGAATCAGTGACATAGTAATTCCTCCTTAAAGGCATGGATATTTTAAGAGCCGCGCATAAATAAAGAGATAACACGGCCTTTCGGTCATGGTATTTCCAGCGAGGCCCTTATCATAAGTTAATTAAAGCTAACTCATAATTCAATTTACACATCCTTCAAAAAGTAGTCAAGTACTTTGTGATCGTAATGTCAGTTACCGGCAAGTTGGCAGCCTCTGAAAACTTTAGTTTTCAGAGGCTGTCTTAAAAACCCCAATATAAATATCCGACTTTTATTCTGTTAGGGAAGCACTGATTTATTCAATCGAGAATGCGCCAACCGCGTTGGCGCAATCGGTGCTACTTTAACGCAAGGTAAACAAAGTTTACCCCATTTGCGCAATGAAATGAGCAAATACATTAGG
>JAITIC010000141.1 GCA_031279635.1 Treponema sp.
GACACATTATAGACAGACTACCTTAAAATAGGCATTTTGCGCACCGTTTTGGTACAAAACGGGAGCAAATGCAAGGTCTGTCCATAAAGTAACCGACTTTATGGACAGACACGAATTAAGAGAGTATTAGCGAAAGTTGTCCGGAAACCGCGGATTTCCGGACAAGACTGTTATTTTACCTGCTGGGGCTGTTTCAAAACTTCAGTTTTGGAACAGGCTCTGCTGACTTTCCTTACCGCGCGGAAAATATTCTCGTAGCCCGTACATCTGCACAGATGCCCGGAAAGAAATTTGCGCAGTTCTTCATCCGAATACTCTTTTCCGGAGCGCACGATTTCGGCGGCGCTCATCAAAAAGCCGGGGGTGCAGAAACCGCACTGGACGGCGCCTTCGTCGATAAAGGCCTGCTGGATTTCAGAGAGTTCGCCGTCGGCGCTTAACAGGCCCTCGGTGGTGGTGATCTCTTTGCCGTCGGCCCAGATTGCCAGATAGATGCAGGAATTAAAACATTCGCCGTTGATGATCACATTGCAGGCGCCGCATTCGCCCACCTCGCAGCCTTTTTTGACGCTGGTCAGGCGGTACTCGTTACGCAGCATGTCGGTAAGGGACGCGCGAATATCCACCGTGGTTTCGGTATCTCTGCCGTTTATTTTACAGCGTATCAGTTGTTTTCTCATATTGACACTCCCGCCCGTTTCAGTGATTCGGTCAAAGTCCGTTTGGCAAGCTCTTCCGCAAGGTGCAGGCGGAACTCTTTGACGGCCCGCCAGCTTGTGCGGGGATTTATGTCGCCCAGGGCGGCCTTTGCCGCGGCGGCCACGGTTTCGGCGTCGGCCGCTTTACCTGCGGCGGCCTGTTCCGCGCCGCGCGCGCGCGCCGGTACGGGGCCGGCAACGCCATAGGCAAAGCGCATCCGCTCAATCGTTTTTTTATCTTTTGAAAGCCGCACATTCGCCGAACAGCCCAGAGTCGCTATGTCCAGCGCCTTCCGCATGGCGTATTTGATGTAATTGCCAAAGCAGTTTTCATAGCTCTCTTTGGGGATCAAAATGGCGGCAAGAATCTCATCGTGGGCCAGGGCGGTTTTTCCCGCGCCAATGTAGTGTTCCTGAATAGGCACAAGGCGCGTTCCATTGGGGCCCAGATACTCCATCACCGCATCCCATGCGCACAGCGTTGAGGCGCTGTCCGCCGAGGTTGCGCCGTTGCAGACATTCCCGCCTATCGTGCCGATGTTGCGTAACTGCGGCCCGCCGATGGTGTCCACCGCTTCGGCCAGCACGGGAATATGTTCCCGAATGAGCGGGTCGGCTGAAACATGGGAAAAACTGGTGAGGGGGCCAATACGGACAGCCTCGTTGTTGTCGATATTCACTCCCCGCAGTGCGTCTATCTTTTGAATACTCACGAGGGTACAGCCGGCGAGTTTTCCCTCGCGGATTTCGATTAACACGTCGCTGCCCCCGGCGATGATTCTGGCATCCGGATGTTCGCGTAATAGCGCAACCGCGTGGGCGGGGCTTTCGGCCTCAAACAACGCTTCTATATCATACATAAAGACCTCCACAACCGGCAAGCGCGCTCATATCAATCCCGCCTTCTTAAACCCGGCAAAAAGCACGTGGGGGGTAAGCGGAATGGTATTAACGGCGACTCCGGTGGCGTGCAAAAGCGCGTTACGGATCGCCGCCGCCCCCGGCACGGCGGGAGGTTCGCCCAGGGCCTTGGTTCCGTACGGACTCGTAGGTTCAGGGTTTTCCACGAAATACGCCTCAAGGCGGGGATGATCCAGAATCGTGGGCAGCTTGTAGTCCAGCAAATTACCGTTGAGGAGTCTGCCGGTTTTGGGATCATAGATGAGCTGTTCAAACATGCCGAAACCGATAGCCATGCTCATGCCGCCGTGGACCTGGCCCTCGGCGGTTTTGGGATTGATAAGCCTGCCGCAATCGTGGCAGTTGACCAAATTCAGCAGGGTTATTTTTCCCAGGGGAATGTCAACTTCCACCTCGGCAAAGGCGCAGCCCAGGCTAAAGGCGTTGCTTTTAACCTGGGCGGTGGTCTCGGCGGTAAGGTGTTCGGCGTGTTCGGTGTGGTAAAGGGTATCGGTCGCGATTTCTTCAAGGGAAGCAAGTTTTTCGTTGTTATGCGAAACAAGTACGATATCGCCGTTGACAATATCGAGGTTCGCCGCCGGTTTATGGGTGTACTCGGACGCGTAACGGAGAATCTTTTCTTTCAGCATTTTGGCGGCCTTGTTAACGGCCGCGCCGCCGACATAGGTCTGGCGGGAACCGTAAGCGCCGGTGCCGAAAGGAGCCACATCGGTGTCCTGAACGCTTATCACATGGACTTTTTGCCAGGGTATTCCCAGCGTCCCGGCGGCCATTTGCGCAAAAACCGTGTCCGCTCCCTGGCCGATTTCCGTTTCAGCAAGCTGTATCTGCACGCTGCCGTCCTGGTTCAGTACGATCCGGCAGGAAGAAACCTCGATTGATATGGGCCAGACCGCGGTGTTATACCAAAACAAAGCCATACCCACCCCGCGGCGGACCGGCCCGCTCTGGTGCGCGTAACGCTCCCGCTTTTCATCCCATTGTATTTTGGCCTTGCCCGCCTCAACGCACTGACGGAACGAATCAAAATAGTTAACGTTTTTCGTAAAGGCGTCTGTAAAACCGACGGGCATGACATTGAGAAAGCGGAACTCAAGCGGATCAAGGTTGAGCTTACAGGCAATGTCCTCCATGTGGGACTCGATGGCGAATACCGCCTGGGGAGTGCCGTAACCGCGCATCGCGCCGGCCGCGGCGGTATTGGTATAGACCGTGTAAATGTCGGCCTTACGGGCCTTTTCGTCACGGTAGAGCTGGCGGAACACGTTGGTCCCCTTGGCGGCGATCCCGTGGCCGTGCGAGCCGTAAGCGCCCTGATTCGAGTAAGCCGTGTAAGAACGGGCCACCAGCCGCCCGTTGGGCCGCACCCAGGTTTTAAGATATATTTTTTCACTGTGCCGCACCCTGGTGGCGCAAAACACTTCCTCGCGGGAAAGCTCCAGTTTTACCAGCCTTCCCCCGACCTGGCCGCACATAAAAGCGTTCAGCGGCTCATAAAGACTGTCCTGTTTATTGCCGAAACCGCCGCCGATATAGGGCTTTATTATGCGCACATCCCCCCAGGGAATTCCCAGCGCCTGCGCGACAATGCGCCTGAGTATATGGGGAATCTGCGTGGAGGCCACAATTACATATCTGCCGTTTTCCATGTAGGCCCAGGAAACGGCGCTTTCAATATGGCAGTGCTGCACAATCGGCGTCTCAAACACATCCTCAAAGCACAAAAGCCCTTCCTCTTTTACCGCTTCCTCAAGGCTGCCGTCTTCAACCGTGGTATGCTTGAGTACGTTGCCGGGGCACTCCTCATGGAGCAGAGGCGCGCCTTGGCGCATCGCCTCTTCCGGCGTCAACACCAGCGGGTACTCGTCATATTCGACTTTTATCGCGCGCAGGGCCCGCGACGCGCTGATTTCATCCAAGGCGATAACTGCGGCAATATCGTCGCCGTAGAACCTCACCCGCCGGTTGAGCAGCCGCCGGTCCATGGGGTCCCAATGCGCCGGGTCCGTGGACCAGGGATGCCCCGCGGTGGGAAAAGGAAAATCCGGCGCGTCAAAACAGGTAATGATTTTCACCACCCCGGGAATCCGCTCCGCCTCGCCCGTATCAATTTTTTTTACCAGCCCGTTGGCAATGGCGGCGTGAAGCACCTTTCCAACCAGCGCGTTCCGGTCAACCAGGTCGTCGGTGTACTTTGCCCTGCCGGAAACCTTTTCCCAGGCGTCAACCCTGGGTATACTCTGCCCAACGCTCATACACACCCCTTACCGTAATTATGTAATGGCTTTAGCGGAAAAACAAGAGAAAAAGAGCGGAGGGAATGAACGCGCAGGAATGGAAAAGAGGGAAAAAACCACGGACGGACAAAGCCGGAATCTCGAGTCAAAAGTCCAGGGAGCCTTTGGTTCCAGTCATCCGTGCGGTGGTTAAAAACTGTAAAACCCGGTAGTTTTGCAAAGATTGAAAGCAAACGCCGATGCCCTGATGTCAGGCGCCCTTGCGTTACCTTCGCGGGAAGACGTGTACCGCAACGTTATGGGCGGGAGATAGCCCGCCCGCCTGATACGCGCCTTCACCGCAGTTCCCGGGTCAGTCAAGCAGCCAGCGGTATCTCCGGTTAATCGGCGTCTCTTCCGTTTCAAAGCGCCGTTTATCATCAAAGATAACTTTCTTGAGCAGCCAGCCGCTGTTTTTCCCGGCGTTATCATAGGCCTCTTCTTTACTTTTGCCGTTCTCGATCTCTTTGTCATGCAGCATCTGTAAAGGCGTCCCGGTCCAGTCATTGTTATCACCGCCCATTAATTCCAGCATGGAGAACCATTCTTCCTTTCTGTTTTTGCACCAGCAATAAACCGCTCCCTGCAGGAAAGCGCTGATGCGTTCCCTTTCCTCTTGAGACAACCCGGCCACCTCACGGATGGTATCTTCGCCTTTGACTATCATGTGATCCTCCTCAATCTAATTCCCACCACTCCTACCAGTCGATAATGTCAACCGAACATTCGCCGGACTGGCCCGATCTTTTGACGGTTACATATAGGTTAACGGCGCTCTTGCTTTGCCAGCCAAAAATTATGCTGTCCCAAGAACCAAAACACCGGTCAGGCATATCGCGGACAAAATTATGGTTGCTTGATAAGGTGATCCCGAAGTCTACATCTTCAAACCGGTAGGTAGTCCCGGTCGGTTTAGTCCAAAATTTTGCTGTAAACGCGACTTTTGTCCCGGCGGCAAGTTTACTGGCAACCATATCAAAAGAAAAGTCCTCCACCTTCCTTCTCCGGTATGACGAGCGGTCCAGTTTATTGGGATTGTGCCTCGCCTCTTCCGCGGCGGCTCTGGCGGCTTCGGCTTCGGCCTCGGCCTTTCTTTTGGCTTCCGCCAGCCTCTCCTCCTCCAGTCTGCGCTCTTCCGCCAGCTTTTGTTGTTCCAGCCTTTGTTCCTCCGCCAGCTTTTGCTGTTCCAGCCTTTGTTCCTCCGCCAGTCTTCGCTCCTCCGCCAGCCTTTGCTCCTCCGCTACTATCGCCGGATCGGGAGGCCCCATAGTCCACAATTCTCCCCGCTTGATGTAGGTTCCGGCCGTCATGTTATTGCGGCTATAAAAATCGAGAAAATTCGCTTCAAAACCCACATCGGTATTGAGGATCCAGCCGCTGGTGATGGCGATCTTGGTGAGTGGATTACCACTAAATGCGTCTCTTCCAATAGAGGTATGGCTGTTGAGGATGATTACACTGCTGAGTTGATTGTTTTTAAATGCGTACTTCCCGATAGAAGTAACGCTGTTGGGGATACTGACACTGGTTAGCCGGTTCCCTTCAAACGCCTCCTGCTCGATAACGGTAACGCTGTTGGGGATGATTACACTGGTTAGTCGGTTGCGATAAAACGCCTCTTCCCCGATAACGGTAACGGGAAAACCGCTTATGGCGGCGGGGATAACAACAGCTTTTCGTGTACCCACATAGTGCGTAATGGTTAACCCTCCCGCTCCGTTTTGGATAAGCCTAAAATCATCCGGACTGTTTTCCAGTTCCTGCGGCGAGCTTCCGCATCCCAGGGCCAGCAGGGTAAACAGGGCTAGGAGCAGGACCGAGGCCCCGTGTTTTAACACGCTATGCCTCAATACCTCGTGTTTGGTACTACGTTTCATTATCGTTCCTCCATATAAAACAGGTATAAAATACGCCTTCAACGAAGACGGCTAATGCCATGGCAGCAAGGCCGCGGACATCGAAAGTCTCCGGTATTCGCTCAAACCATTGCAGGCCCTCAAAGAGCAGGGCGATGAGGCAAAAGAAGAGCCGGTAGCGGCGGCCGGCGGGTTCTCCTTCCGGCCAGAGGCTCCGCGGGAAGAGAAGGCCTGAAAGAAGCCGGAGGCCGTCGGGGACAGAACCCCTTCCGTACCCGGAACCAATACCTCTTCCGCACACGGAACCAAGCCTGTTCCGTATGCGGAACTAAACCTGTTCCGCATACGGAACTAAGCCTCTTCCCCATAGGGAACTAAGCCTGCGCGGTCAATTTGAACTCCGACTTCATGTCCCGAACCTCTTTTAAGATATAACCGCCTTTCCGGGGCGAACTCATGGTGAAAATACGCAGGTAATACTCCGTTCCGGCGGTAAGCGCCGCAGGAACGATGACCTTGAGGGTTTTGGGCTCATTTACCGGAACCACTTCCGCCTTTATCGGCAGGCCCGACGCCGGCTGGAAGAACACCCCCATCCGGGCCTCGTGCTCCGGGTCGCTTTCGATCTTCAGGCCGTAGCCCCGGATGGTCAGCACGTTGCCGATGGTCGCCGCTTCGTCAATCTCCCCGGTCTGCTCGTCAAGCGCCTCGGCGATAAGGCCGTTCTCCCCCTCAACGCCGTCGATGAGCACCCGGACGTTCCGCTCGATGTACTCGCGGAAGGCTTTGGCCGGCCGCATGCGTATCGCGGGCTTCATCCCCGCGGCCAGGCCCGTCTCCGCGCCCTCGTACTCGCCGGGAAGGCGTACCCTGGTGTTGAAGATGGGGATGTCGATCTGGTAGCCATCGGCGGTAAGGTAGTAGATAAGCCGGCACGCGGCCTCAAGCCCCTCCTCGATAACTTTGGGGCTGGTCTCGATGTTGTACACGTCCGCCTTGCTGGCCAGTCCGTGGATGTCCAGCTTCGTCTCGAACACGGCCTTGAGGTAATAGGGCTTCTTTGCATCCGGCAGATAGGCGTGAATGAACTTGGCGATGATCTTGTGGATCAGGTCTTTTACGGTAAAGTCGATAGCCATGATTTACTCCTTTTCATACGTTACTCCTTTTAATGGGGAAATTAAAAAAGCCGGTACGCCTCCGTGCGGAGGCGTACCGGCTTTTTGCGTAGGTACGGAAGGGGCGCTGTGGACAGAGTCGTCCCCCGGAAAAGAGATTCAGGTGAGTATATACAGAGAGAGAGAGAGAGAGAGAGAGAGAGAGAGAGAGAGAACCGTACCAACCAGGGTGATTACGCGAGAAAAAACGTAAAAAACGCTTTCGCCCTTGTTCTGTACCATATACACTTCCTTCTTGCTAACGTAAGTACCATAATATGGGTTTCAAGAACTGTCAAGCGGCGGTTTGCCGCGCTTCTGTCGCGCTTCCCCGCAAATATTTTACTTGTCAAAGTAAAAATGCCGATATATGATAAAGAGAACTTGATTTTGGGGCGGCATCTCAGTGAAAGGCTTTTTTCGGAAAAATAGCGGGACTCTTCCCCTGTTGGCGTTGATTTTGTGCCTGTTTCAGTTTTTTGCGTCTTTTGCCGTTTATTTTTCGGGGAAAACGGACGTGCGGGCTGTTTTAGCCGCCCTTGGCAGCCTCGTTCCGGCCTTTGCGGGGCGGGAAAAAGGCGAAGCCCGGGAAGGTATAGGCGGCGGTACCGTGCTGGACATGGTAATTTCCGAAAGCGATGCCATCGCGGCTCTTGTCGAGGAGGAGGCAAGTCTTGAAGCGGCCAGCTTCCAGGCGGGCGTACTTGAGCCGGAATCCTTCTCCAAGCCCCGCCTGCTGCTGTACGACACCTACACCGTCCGGAAAGGGGATACCATCGGTAACCTGGCCGCCGCTTTCGGCCTCAACATAGACACCCTCATTTCGGTAAACGACGTCAAAAGCACGAGGCTGCTACAGATTGGGCTGAGGCTGAAAGTTCCCAATCAGGACGGGATTTTTTATACTGTCAAAAAAGGCGACACGCTGGAAACCATCGCCGAAGAATACAAGACGGCGCCCCAGGCCATTCAGATAGTCAACGAACTTTTTTCAGACACCGTAAAGGCCGGCGCGGCCCTTTTTATTCCCGGCGGCCTTCTTGATCCGGTAAACCTGCAGGAAATCAACGGCGATCTGTTTAGCTGGCCCATACGGGGCTACATCACCTCTCCCTACGGATACCGGCGCAGCCCCTTTACCGGAATCCGTCAATTCCATTCGGGGCTTGACATCGGTTCGCCCCAGGGGACGCCCATCAGGGCCGCCATGTCGGGCCGGGTCAGCGCCGCGGGCTGGGACAACGTTCTGGGCAATTATGTAGTGATAACGCATCATTCGGGCTACCGGACCTTATACGGCCACATGAGCGTGATCAGGGTCAAGCCCGGCGCCTACGTGGGAACCGGAGATCGTATCGGCGATGTAGGCAGTACGGGCCTCAGCACCGGGCCGCATCTGCACTTTACCGTGTACAAAAACGGCGTTACGGTAAATCCCCGCGTCTTGATGAAATAGGGGAAGTCCAAACTCAGGGACAAAAGCATTTACTTTTATGCGCTCTAAAACTGAAGTTTTGGGAAAAGCCTTCAGGAACAGGCTTGGTTCATGGTCATGAATTTGAAGTAAATGTTTCGCCCTGCTAAAAATGCCGCGCGGCATTGACCGCTGTCCGGCTTTGCCGTATCATGGAATGGTGGCAGAGCGAAAAAACAGCGGCCGGAAGTCCGGCAAACCGAAAAATTCCCGCGCGTTGCCGGCAGCCGTCCTTTTTTGGCTGGTTTTTTTTATCGCGGTAACGGGAGTTTTTTTAGTAAACCGGGAAACAATAGCCAGGAATTTTGACTTCATCACCCAGCGTTTGAATCTTTCCCCGGAAACGGCTTCGGAAGACGAAGCTGTGGAACCGGAGGCTTCACCTGAGGGAGAGGCCGTCGCCACGCGGCCCGCCGGGACGCCTGTGGAATCTCCCGCAGCTCCCCTCCCTGTGCCGGAGCCGTCCGTCAAAGAGCCGGTCGCCGGGAAAACGGATGCCCAGCCTTCCCCCGTTGAGCCGCCTGAAAAACAGACGCCGGCCCCTCAGGCCGCCCCTGCCGCGCGGCCATCGTCCACTCCGCAGACGGTCCCCAGGCCCGTTGAAACGCAGGAGCGGAATCTTTATTTTACCCAGGTGGGCGCGGACGGCGCTATCATCCGCTCCAGGGTTAGCAGAAAAATCGCCCTTTCCGACTCCCCTATGCTGGACAGCCTCCAGGTGCTTCTGGCCGGCCCGATCGCCGATGAGAAACGCCGGGGCATGGTGAGCCTTATCCCCCCGAATACCCGGATACTTTCGGCCGCCGTGCGGGGCAGCACCGCCTACATCAGCTTTAGCGAAGATTTCCAATACAATACCTACGGCGTGGAAGGGTACGCCGCCCAGCTCAACCAGATTGTCTGGACCGTCACCGAATTCCCCAATGTTAAGGATGTGCAGATTCTTATCGAGGGAAGAAGGGTCGATTATTTGGGCGAAGGTATATGGATTGGAAGCCCGATTAACAGAGAATCGCCGTAAAGGAGAATAGCTATGACAAAACTCACCGGCTTTAATGTCCGTACCCAGGCGCAAAACGAATGGCTCAATATCACCGCCGAGGTCGAAAAGGCCGTGGCCGCTTCCGGCGTGGGGGAGGGGATCTGCGTGGTCTTTGTGCCGCACACCACCGCGGCGGTAACGGTAAACGAAAACGCCGATCCCGACGTTCCCCGCGACGTGGGTCTTGCCCTGGGCAGAATCTCCCCCGACCTGCGGGAGTTCCGCCACGGCGAAGGCAATTCGGCGGCCCACACCAAGACAAGCCTCGTAGGGCCGTCCGTCACCCTGATCGTCTCAGGCGGCAGGCTGCTTCTGGGAACCTGGCAGGCCGTCTGGTTTAACGAGTACGACGGCCCAAGGACGAGAAAAGTCCACGTGCGGGTGTTGGGGGAGCGGTAATTCACAGGAATTCCGATTTCAACCACGAGCCTTCACGGACAGAACAGACAAAACCAATATCATAGCATGTAAGGCGAAAAAATTGCTCCCTTAATTCGTCCGAGGCTGTTCGTGTAGTACCCACGCAAGCGCGGGCTTGTGCTTATCTTGAATTCGGAATTGCCGAGTAATTCACCCGGACGCTTGAATTTTTTCGCAATCTTTGCTATATTATTGAAAACAGAGGCAGTTTTTACACATTCCTCTCATTTTCCGGCCTGGCCGGAGTTCCGGTTTACGGGAATATATTAAGGAGTAAGAAATTGGGCATCGACATTACCAGGATGCGGAATATTGGGATCAGTGCGCATATCGATTCGGGAAAAACCACACTGTCTGAACGTATCCTTTTTTACAGTAACAAGATTCACGCCATCCACGAAGTCCGGGGCAAGGACGGTGTGGGGGCGACCATGGACCACATGGAGCTTGAACGGGAACGGGGGATTACGATCCAGTCCGCCGCTACTCAGGTGGAATGGAAGGATCACACCATCAACCTGATTGATACGCCGGGACACGTTGACTTTACCATCGAGGTTGAACGCTCCCTACGGGTGCTGGACGGGGCGATTCTCGTCCTTTGCGCGGTGGGCGGGGTGCAGTCCCAGTCGATCACCGTTGACCGGCAGCTCAAGCGCTACCATGTGCCGCGCATCGCCTTTGTCAACAAGTGCGACCGGACCGGGGCGAATCCCTTCAAGGTGCGGCTGCAACTGCGGGAAAAACTGGGGCTTAACGCCGTTATGATTCAAATCCCCATCGGGCTTGAGGACAAACTTGAGGGCATGGTGGATCTGATCTCCATGAAGGCGATCTACTTTGACGGCCCCCAGGGCGAAACCATCCGTTACGCCGAAATCCCCCCCCACCTTAAAGCCGACGCGGACAAATACCGTGAAGACCTCATCGACGCGGTTTCCATGTTTTCCGATCAGCTTGCAGAACTCTATCTGGGCGGCGAAGCCATCGGCGAGGACATGATCCACGCGGCGATCCGTAAGGGAACCCTGGCCGAACAGTTTGTGCCGGTGATGGTAGGGTCCGCTTACAAAAACAAGGGAATTCAACTGCTGCTGGACGCGGTGAACAACTACCTCCCCAACCCGACGGAGGTAAAAAACTACGCCCTCGACCTGGACCGCAGCGAGGAAAAAAAGGAACTTTCCGCCGACGAGAAAAGTCCCACCGTCGCGCTGGGCTTCAAGCTGGAAGACGGCCAGTACGGCCAGCTTACCTATGTGCGCATTTACCAGGGCGCGTTGAAAAAAGGCGACGAATTGCAGAATACCCGCGCCCGCAAAAAGTTCAAAGTGGGCCGGCTGGTGCGCATGCACTCCGACAGTATGGAGGACATTAACGAAGGCGTGCCCGGCGACATTGTGGCCCTGTTCGGCATTGACTGCGCTTCGGGCGACACCTTCTGCGGCGGCGGACTCAACTACGCCATGACTTCGATGTTCGTGCCCGAACCGGTCATCTCCCTGGCGATCACTCCCAAAGACAAAAAAAGCGCAGATCAGATGGCAAAGGCCCTGAACCGCTTCACTAAGGAAGACCCCACCTTCCGCACCCACGTGGACAGTGAATCCAACCAGACCATCATCAGGGGCATGGGCGAGCTGCACCTGGAAGTGTACATTGAGCGGATGCGCCGCGAGTACAAATGCGAGGTGGATACCGGTATGCCGCAGGTCGCCTACCGCGAGGCCATTACGCGGCGGGCGGAGTTCAACTATACCCACAAAAAACAGACCGGCGGTTCCGGCCAGTACGGCCGCGTGGCCGGTTACATGGAACCTTGGGCCGACGGCGCCTATGAATTTGTGGACATGATCAAAGGTGGCGCAATCCCCACCGAATATGTGCCGAGCTGCGACAAGGGCTTTAAGGAAGCGATCAAAAAAGGCAGCCTCATCGGTTTCCCCATCGTCAACATCCGCTGTGTGATCAACGACGGCCAGAGCCACCCGGTAGACTCCTCGGACATTGCCTTCCAGTCGGCGGCCATCGGCGCTTTCCGTGAAGCCTACGGCAAAGCGAAGCCCTGCATACTGGAGCCGATCATGAAAGTTTCGGTGGAAAGCCCCACCGAGTTTCAGGGGAATATTTTCGCATCCATTAACCAGAGGCGTGGTATAATATCGGCGTCCATCGAAGACGGAATTTTTTCCCGTGTCGAGGCCGAAGTTCCCTTAAGCGAGATGTTCGGCTATTCCACCGCGCTCCGCTCCCTTACCCAGGGCAAGGCGGAATTCACCATGGAGTTTGAAAAGTACGGCAAAGTTCCCCAGAGCGTTTCCGAAGCCCTGATAAAGGAATTCGAAGAAAAACGGAAAAAAGAACAAAGATAAAAGGGAGAGCAAGCGAAATGATTAAAGAGGAATTGATACAGCGCAGTCCGGTACGAATACTTGAGCGTTCCATCCACGGCGGGCTTAAAGCCGGGGAAATCGGCATTATCGCCTCGCAGAGCGGCCTGGGGAAAACTTCGGTACTGGTGCAGCTTGCCCTGGACAAACTGCTCCAGGCGAAAAAAGTGATTCACGTTTCTTTTACCCAGCATACCCACTATGTACTCGCGTGGTACGAGGATATCTTTAACGAGTTTATCAGCAAAAAGAATCTGGAAAACGCCGCGGACGTTAAAAACGAAGTGGTGAAAAACCGCGTGCTGATGAATTTCAACCAGGATGGGATGTCCAAGGATCAGATATTGAAGAGCCTGCGGGCAATGATCATCGAAGGCGGCTTCAAGGCCGAGGCGATCATCATCGACGGTTTCGATTTTACCCGTATCAATCACGAGCGCTTTTCCGCCGTCAAGGACTTCGCGCGGGAAATGGGACTCGCAATCTGGTATAGCTGCACCGTACCGGGCGAAGGCCCCCAGTACGACAAGCATACTATCCCCCTGCTCGTCAAAGACCTTGCCGACCTCATCGACGTGGTAATCGTACTGGAACCAAAGTCCGATCACATTGAGCTTTCAGTTTCCAAGGACCGCGATTCCTACGATGCCAAGGCCATGGCAATGCGGCTTGATCCCAAGACCCTGCTGATTTTGGAAGGGTGAAGAAATGTAACCCGCCCGGTTTTTGCGCGCGAAACATTGAGCGGGTTAAGAGCGTAACGCGACATCTCCCCCGCCGAAAGGCGGGGTTTTTGGCGTCCTGAAAGACATAGGAATTATGGTCTAAAGGATCAACAAATCCCCCGTTTGGCGAATTCTTCTGTCAGCAGTTTCATGTCGGGGGCAATGCGCAGCAGGTTTGAAGCGCCTTCTGCCGTTGAGTCGATGCCCGCCGCCTTTTGCGCCGAGACCACGTCCTTAAGGCCGTTGCCGGTTACTATCGACACCACCACCGCGTCCGCCGGAACGGTTTTCAGGGCGGCCGCTTTTACAATGCCGGCGGTTCCGGCTGCCCCGGCGGGCTCGCCGAAAACCCCGGCGCTTTTCCCAAGGAGCCGCATGGCGGCGAGGATTTCCTCATCAGTGACATTAATGGTAATGCCGTTGGATTCGCGAATTGCCGCCAGGGCCTTTTCCCCGTTACGCGGAGCGCCCACGGCTATGCTGTCCGCGAGGGTGTTCTCGTCCATCCATTCGATAGGGGCGTTTTGCTCAATGGCGCGGTTCACCGGACAGCAGCCGGAAGCCTGTACGCTGATGAGCCTGGGGAGCCGGTCGATAAGGCCCACGGCGTAGAGATCCTTGAAGCCTTTCCAGACGCCGGCGATGGTACAGCCGTCGCCGACGGAAAGCGCCACAAAGTCCGGGGCTTTAAAGCCCAACTGTTCGGCGATTTCAAGGGAGACGGTTTTTTTCCCTTCCGAGAGATAGGGGTTGATGGCGGCGTTTCGGTTATACCAGCCGTATTTTTCAATGGCTTCCGCGGAAAGCCGGAAAGTTTCCCTGTAGTTTCCCCTGACGCTGATAACCGTCGCGCCGAATATCAACAACTGGGTCACTTTGCCCTGGGGCGCCCGCTCGGGCACAAAGATGACGGATTTAAGGCCCGCCGCCGCCGCCCCGCCGGCCAGTGACGAAGCGGCGTTTCCCGTGGAAGAACAGGCCACCGTGTCCTTCCCGGCGTGAAAGGCCCGCGCCACCGCGATTGCCGAGGCCCGATCCTTGAGGCTTGAAGTGGGATTGAGGCCGTCATCCTTAATATAAAGATTTTTCAGCCCAATGGTTTCGCCTAACGAATCCGTTTTGTACAGGGGCGACCAGCCCACCCGCAGGGGGCCGGGCCGGCTGCCTTCCTCAAGGGGAAGCAGCTCCAGATAGCGCCATATCGAAAAATTTTTTCTGGCGGCGAGTTTCTCCCGGCTTAATTGGGACTTAATGTAATTATAATCGTAGACGATCTCCAGAACGCCGCCGCATTTTTTGCAGGTATAGGTATCGTCACCCGCCGCGTATTCCGCGCCGCATTTAATACAAACCGCGGCCTTTACGTTTTTCATTTATCTCCCGCGAATTAGTCTTTCAACAGGCCGGTCTTCCGGTTAAATTCGTCGATCAGCGCATCGATCTCGCCGGCCTGTTTTTGCACGCCGGCAAAACTCCGTTCCTGGTTGTACCATTGATCGTTGAGTTCTTCGGCGGTCCGTCCCTGCTGTTCTACCCAGGTGTAGTATTTGAGATTGTGCACCCGCCTGCGTTCCCGGCAGCCCAGTTCCAGCATGTTGCCGGTGTGCTGGCCTTTCAGACAGGCGGCAAAATCACCGGCAGCTTTCAGGGCGCTGTAGGGGCCTTCCTCCTCACGGAGTTCAACGAGCCTCGAACGGTACATGTCCACCGAATCGGTCAGCACCGTGGCAATCACATCATTTTCGCCAAGCTCGTAGTATTTGGCGAATTTAACGCAGCAGAGCATGTTGGCAATGCCCGAAATGCCCATGAGCGAGAGGGAATCAACCTGTTCCCTTTCGATGCCCGCTTCCTTGATAAGGTATTCCTTTCCCACATCCTCGTTGAAAAGCCTGAGCAGGGCCATGCTGTCGCCGTCGTCAATGGCGATGGCCATGTCGGTGTTCTTCACGTTGTGCACCCAGGGGATGTGCTTGTCGCCGATGCCCTCTATGCGGTGTGAGCCGAAACCGTTGTTGAGAATCGTGGGGCATTGCAGGGCCTCGCCCGCGGCGATTCTGCTTAAGGGATACCGCTGTTTGAGGAAGTCGCCCGATGCGAGCGTCCCGGCCGAACCGGAAGTAAAACAGACCCCGGCAAAGTTGAGATCGGCGCCGTGCTTTTGTCCCATGCGCTCAAACGCCGCGGCAATCGCCGGGCCGGTTACACTGTAATGCCAGAGGTAGTTTCCCATTTCTTCAAACTGGTTAAAGATCAGCGTGTCTTTTCTCGTTGCCTTTAACTCGTGGACTTTGTCGAAAATCTCTTTAACGTTGGATTCAGTCCCCGGCGTGGCGATGATTTCGGCGGCGACGGTTTTCAGCCAGTCGAAACGCTCCCGGCTCATGCCCTGGGGAAGTATCGCCACGGAGTCTACCGCCAGCAGTTTGGAGTTGAAAGCGCCGCCCCGGCAGTAGTTGCCGGTTGAGGGCCAGACCGCTTTCTGCGCCGAGGCGTCAAACTGGCCGGTCACGAGGCGCGGCGCAAGACAGCCGAAAGAAGCGCCCACTTTGTGGCAGCCGGTGGGGAAGTACTTTCCCACCATGCAGATAATTTTCGCTTTTACCCCGGTAAGTTTCGGCGGCAGTTCAATAAAACAGGGGCCGCCGAAGAGACCGCCGCTTTCTTTCGGCTCATTTTTCCAGGTAATCCGAAAAAGATTCACCGGATCCAAATCCCAGAGGCCGGTTTTTTTCAGGCGTTCTTTAACCGAAACGGGAACGGTTTCAGGGTTCCGCATCTGGCTGAAAGTAGGAACGATGATTCCGTTTTCCGCCGCCTTCCGTATGTTTTTTTCCAGTGTTTGTTTATCAACGGTTAAATCAATCACGCTATCCTCCAAAAATTTCATACAGCCGTTCCAGATCTTCCATTGAATAATACTCAATGTGAATGCGGCCCTTATTGAGATCGCCTTCAATGACTACTTTGGTTCCCAGCCTGCCGATAAATTTTTCTTCCATGGCCCCGAGTTCCGGCGCGCGCCCGGCGGGTTTTTCCTTTGCGCCGTTTTTGTCCCCGTCCGGAGCCTCCGCGCCGGTTTCGGCGCCGGCTACGGCCGCCGAATCGCTGTTGAGCGCCGCCGCCGATTTTTCCGCTTCGCGCACCGAAAGCCCCCCGCCGAGTATTTCCTTGTAGAGCTTTTCCCTGTTTCCGGGGGCCGTTACCGAAAGGATCGCGCGTGCGTGGCCGGGGCTTATGGCGCCCTCTTCAATACTTTTCTGCATATCTCCGGGAAGTTTGAGCAGCCGCAGGGCGTTGGCTACGGTGGAGCGGTTTTTGCCCACCCTGGCGGCCACCTCGTCCTGGGAAAGGCGGGAAAAGTCCATCAGGTTTTTGTAGGCCGTCGCTTCCTCAATGGGGTTCAGGTCGGTACGCTGGATATTTTCGATGAGGGAGATTTCCATGCGCTTTTGATCGGTATAGTTCCGGATGATCACCGGGACTTCGCCAAGGCCGGCAAGCCGGGCGGCCCTGGTTCTGCGTTCACCGGCGATGATGATGTAGGCGCCGTCCCCGGAGTCGGCGACGATGATAGGCTGAATGATCCCGTGCCCGGCGATGGAGTCCGCAAGCTCCTTCATTTCCGCTTCGTCAAAATTTTTCCGGGGCTGGCCGGGATTGGACAAAAGTTTGTCGGGGGAAAGCATAACCACGCCGCCGCTTGCCGCCGGTATAGAGGGAGCGGGAAACGCGGAGGCCGAAACTTCACCGTTTTTCGCGGACCTGGGCAGGTTAATATCGACACCGAACACCGTTTTCCCGCCTTCTTGCAGCAAATCATCTTCATTCGGGAGCAGGGCGTCAAGGCCCTTCCCCAGCCCGGTTTTACGCATCATGAAGACCTCCGTTTGAGTTTGTGGACGCTGCCGCAGATGCAGGCGCGGCAGACTCGCCCACCGGTGCGGGCGGCGAAGATCGGCGGATCAATTCCAGACTGAGACTCCGGTAGGCCCGCGCGCCCGAACACTGGGGATCATACAGCGAAACAGGCATCCCGTAGGAAGGGGCCTCGGACAGGCGGACATTCCGGGGAATGATCGTGGTAAAAACCGCGCTCTTAAAATAGGCGCTCACCTGCTTCACCACGTCCTGGGCAAGTTTCGTCCGGGGATCGTACATGGTAAAAAAAATGCCGCCGATGCCGAGCTGCGGGTTCAGGCTTTTCTGGATGCGCTTGATCGTTTTCAAAAGGAGGCTTAGCCCTTCCATGGCGAAGTACTCGCACTGCATGGGAATAAGTACCGCGTTGGCCGCGGCCATACCGTTCAGGGTAAGCACCCCCAGGCTTGGAGGACAGTCAATCAAAATAAAATCGTAACGGTTTCGCGCGGGGACCAGGGCCTTTTTCAGAAAAAAATCACGCTCTTTCTGTTCAATCAACTCCACCGCCGCGCCGGAAAGGTCTATGCTGGCGGGAATCACGTCCAGTCCCTGCACGGCCGATTTTCGGATAACCTTGTCGAAGGGAACGGTTCCGGCGAGCAGCTCATACACCCCCGGTTTGAGGGGCTTTATCCCCATGCCGCTGGAAAGATTCGCCTGGGCGTCAAAATCCACAAGGAGCACCGATTTCCCCGCCTCCGCGAGGTATGCCCCTATATTGATGGCCGAAGTGGTTTTCCCCACGCCCCCCTTCTGGTTCACAAACACATAGGTCTTACCCATGGAAACAATATACACAATCCGGAGAAAAAAAGTAAGCAAGTGAATGTCCCTCTTCCTCTTTGCGGTTAAAATCCTTTATTCTTTAGAGGGGGTTCCATTTTGATCATAGGCATAGACATTGGCAGTACTACCACTAAAGCGGTTTCCATTGAGAATGGGAAATTTGTCAGGAAGATCAAGACAAGGGCTTCCGATGCGGTGACCGCCGCTACCGGTGCGTTTGGCAAGATGCTTCTTGAAAATGATGTCAAGATGGACATTGTAGAGGGGATTATGATCACCGGCGTGGGGGCCTCCAAAATCAAAAACGATATTTTCGGAATTTCTACCAGGCGCGTTGACGAGATTAACGCCGTCGGTACCGGCGGGATGTTTCTTTCGGGAATGAACAATATTATCATCACCAATATTGGAACGGGAACCGCGATAGTGGAAGCGAATGAGCGGGGCATTTCCCACTTCGGCGGTTCGGGAGTGGGGGGGGGCACGATTCTGGGGCTGGCGAAAAAACTGCTTCCCACGGCGGAATTCGGCGGCATTATGGAACTTGCCAAAACGGGAAATTTGAGCGAGGTGGATCTGCTCCTTGAGGATATTATGGATACGGATATTAGTTTTCTCAACAAGGAGTCTACCGCCGCCAATTTCGGGAAAATGTCAGATAATGCCGGCAGCGGGGATATTGCCCTGGCTATTCTGAATATGGTGTACCAGGTTATCGGGATGCTTTCGGTATTTGCCGCAAGGGCGAGGAATACCGGCCGGGTGATTGTTACCGGCAACGGCAGCGACAACCGCATAGGCCAGAAGATTCTCGCGGCCGTTAGCGATATGTACGGCATCGAATTTGTGTATCCCGAAAACGCGGAGTATACCACCGCCGTCGGCGCGGGGCTTTTATGGAAAGGCAGGGCCGGCCGTTAAATTATTCGAAAGTCTGGTTTAATACCCTAAGACAAGCTGCGCTTGCCAAGCTCTGCTCCGGCTCAAATGACGTAACGTTTACAAAATTTTGGTGTTAAACCAAGAACCCGCTTACGCGGGGGAGGGTATAATAAACTTCCTGTCGAACGAGCCTCCGATCGAACTAATGCAACGCTTAAGATAGGGGATGTCCAGGAAGTTTGTTACTTCATGGACATCCCTCGCATTTGCTCCCGTTTCGTTGAAACGGTACGCAAATGCCGCACTAAAGAAGCTGTCCGAATAAGTTTTTCAA
>JAITIC010000169.1 GCA_031279635.1 Treponema sp.
GGTTACTTTGCGGACAGACCTTGCATTTGCTCCCGTTTTGTACCAAAACGGTGCGCAAAATGCCTGTTTTAAGGTAGTCTGTCCATAATGTGTCTACATTATGGACAGACTCTATATAAACATCCCGCCATCTACCGGCAGTATCTGTCCGGTGATATACGAAGAATCGCCTGACGCGAAAAACAGCGCCGCCGCCGCGATGTCTTCAGGTTTACCTTTCCGCTTGAGAGGGATAATCTCAGTCATTTTTTCCCTGACCGCCTCCGGCAGTGCGGCGGTCATGTCGGACTCGATAAAGCCCGGCGCGATGGCGTTCACCCGCACGCCGCGGCCCGCCGCTTCCCGCGCAAGACTCTTTGTAAGGCCGATAAGGGCGGCCTTGCTTGCCGCGTAATTCGCCTGCCCGCCGTTTCCATGTACGCCGACCACGCTGGACATGTTGATAATGGAACCGCTCCGCCTGCGGATCATATCCCTGCCCACCGTGCGGGCGACAAGAAAGGCCGCGGTAAGATTAACGTCCAGCACTTGCTGCCATTCCTCAATCGACATTCTGAACGAGAGATTGTCTCTGGTAATACCGGCGTTATTTACCAGTATGTCAAAGCCGCCCGCTTCCTTGAGTGCGTTTTCGATGATCCCTTCCACTTCGCCGGTCTTGCCCAGGTCCGCGCTGATCCAGTGGAATTTGCCTCCGCTCTTTTCAATCCGCGTTTGCAGATCCTCAGGCTCTTTGGTGCCAAGGCCCCAGACATCAGCCCCTTCGGCGATAAACTTTTCCGCAATGGCTCTGCCTATGCCCCTGGTGGCCCCGGTTACCAATGCTTTTTTCCTGTCTAATACCATACATATTACCTCGTTATGCGTTATTCGCGGCGGGATCTAATCCTCGCCAATTTTCGCTATATCTTCAACTGTACCCGCGGCGTAGCAGGGAATCCCGCTGCCCGAATCCCGCCAGAGGCCCTGGAGTACCTTGCCGGGGCCGGCCTCAAGGCAGGCTTCAATGCCGCCGTTATCCGCAGCGATGGCGGCCTCTTCGTCAACCCAGCGCACGGGGCCGGTGATCTGGGCAAGGGCCAGCCTTTTCGCTTCCACGCCGGAAGAGACCCGTTTGCCCGTAACGTTGGAGTAAAACGGAATCGAAGGATCGTTGAACGCAACCCCTTCAAGAACAGGCCGGAAAGCTTCGGCGGCATCGGCAATAAGGGGGGAATGAAAAGGGCCGGCAACCTGCAATCGTATAACACGGCGCGCGCCCGCTTCCTTAAAGCGGGTTTCCGCTTCAGCCAACACGGCGGCGGTTCCGCTTATCACCAACTGCCTGGGCGAATTGATGTTGGCGGCGTACAGGTCCTTTAGGCCGGCGGCGCTCCATTCGGCAATGAGCGCTTCCACCCGCTCAGGGGGGAGTCCGATAACTGCCGCCATACCTGGCGGCTTCGCCATACCTGGCGAGTCGCCGCTTTCTTCGCTCAGGCGGTCGGCGGATTTTTGCATGGCTTCGCCTCTTGCCCTGACCATGCGAAAACAATCGGCGGCGCTGATGACTCCGGCGCAGACCAGGGCCGCGTATTCGCCAAGGCTGAAACCCGCGCAGGCTACGGGACTGTAGCCCTGTTCGGCCAGAGCCGCCGCCGCCGCGAGATTGGCCAGTGTAAGCGCGGGCTGGGAAACGTCGGTCCGCTTTAAGGTTTCCGCGCCGGATTCCAGCAGCGAGCGCATGTCCCTTTCGCATATATCGGAAGCCATGTCAAAAAGCGCTTTAACGCCCCCGACGGAGAGAAAATCCAGGGCCATTCCCGTGTACTGCGCGCCCTGGCCGGGAAACAGATACACAATCCTGTCTTTTTTCACAAGTTTACCAGACAATCAGATTTCCCCCGTAAGTAAGACCGCCGCCAAAGCCAATGGTCATAATCAAATCTCCCTTTTTAAGCTGCCTTGAACGGTTCATTTCATCCAGGGCTATTGGAATTGAAGCCGCCGAAGTGTTGGCATATTCTTCCATATTGAGAAAGAACTTTTCAATAGGTATTTTCAGCCGCTTTCCCGCAGCCTGTACTATCCGGGCATTGGCCTGATGGGGGACTATCCTCGCGATATCGTCCACGCCGATCCCTTCCGCTTTCATCAGGGCCTCAATGGTCTCCGTTACCGCCCTGACGGCGAAGTTGTACACTTCCTGCCCATTCATCTCAAGATGGGCGGCTTTGTCAATGGTTTCCCCATCTTTGAACGGGCAGCGCGAACCGCCCCGCCGGATGATAAGGCTCTCCCCGCCGGAACCATCCGCGCCCAGAATGGTCCGCAAAAGGCCGCGTCCGTCAGGCCCCTCGGAAGACGCGCCGGTTTTTTCAATCACCACCGCCCCCGCGCCGTCTCCCAGAAGCACGCAGGTTCCCCGATCGCTCCAGTCGATCACCCTGCTTAACACCTCCGCGCCGATTACCAAAGCCCGCTTCCGCTCCCCGCTGATACCGAGGAGAGCCGCCGCGGTTTCAAAACCGTAAATAAAACCGGTACAGCCGGCGGCAATATCCATGGCCCCCGCCCGGCGCGCGCCCAGCTTATCCTGCACAATGCAGGCCGTGGAAGGACAGCCGTAAAAATCTCCTGTAGCGGTCCCCAGAATGATCATGTCGATACTCTGCGCCGCCTCAGCCGCAGCCCGGTCCCGCTCTTCCCTCCGGGCATCGGTGAGACCAGCCGTCATAGCCAGGGCATTTTTGGCCGCTTCCAGGGCAAGATCGCTGCACGCCGTATCTTCATCCGCCAGATGCCTGGCCCCAATCCCCGTGTGGGACCTGATCCACTCGTCACTTGTATCGATTCGTGCCGCCAGGTCTTCATTCGTAACTTTCCTGGGCGGTACGGCCTTTCCGGTCCCTATAATCTCAATCGCCATAACACTTCTTTTGATGACAAATTTCACAAATTTGTCATACTCCTCATATCATGTATTTCCTGATTGTGTCAAGATAATTTTTTGACACCGATTGAATTATGAGGTTGCGGAATGAGTGAGTCGTGAATTTGTATGCCGCGTACTGGATCGAGGAACCCGATGTCCGGGCGTCTTTTACCGAGCGGGATTCCCTCATCTGGTTTGACAACGATGTGGAAGTTTTTTTGAGGGCGGGGACTGTTACTACGAATTTGAAATCAACGCCTTTAACACCGTATACGATGAGTACGAAAGAGTTAGCCCGGCTGACGGTAATTAAGGGCGCTATAGAGGGGGTCTACACGGTAAAGCAGGCAACCCGGAAACTTAGGATAAGCACACGTGGATAAAACACCTGAAAAAAGCGGTGCGGGAACAGAGCGGCGGGGCGGCATCCGGTCAACGATGCCGATGAAGGGATACGGTAAAAGATCACTGCCTTGAAAAAAAGCGATGTCTACCGGAAAGCTCTCTTTCATGCACTTTCGGGAACTGCTGGAGGAGCATGAGCAGATAAAGATCAGTTATGCGAAATTTTACCTGCAATTACCTAAAAATTTTGAAAAAGTATTGACACTCATTAAAGATCATAATATATTATATACGTAAGGAATGTAAGGAGACAAATATTATGGAAATTGCAAAAGTAACCTCAAAAGGCCAAATAACTATTCCGCAGGATATTAGGCAAAAAATGGACATAAAAAAGGGGGATAAAATAATTTTTTTTGAAGAAAATGGAAAATATTATCTCCAAAATTCAAATTCCGTGGCATTAAAAATCATACAAAATGAAATGGCAGGAGAAGCGGAAAAAGCTGGATTTAAAGACCCGGACGATGTGGTAAAATATATAAAAGACATGAGAAAAAGGCAGAAAAAATAATAACCATGGAAATAATGACAGATTCAAATATTATTGTATCGGCAATATTATTTCCCAATTCAATCGTGTCAAAAGTATTTAACCATATTCTTGATAATAATACACTGGTGTTATGTGATTATATAATCAAAGAAGTAGAGAAT
>JAITIC010000202.1 GCA_031279635.1 Treponema sp.
AATAACTAATGCCTCATCCCCTCCCTCCCCGTGCGGGGGCCTGCGCCTTTGCCCTGGCTTCCCTCATCATCCTCCCCATGTTTGCGCAAGACGCGGCGGAGGACGCCTATCCCGAAGACGACGGGCCGCTTTTTGTCGAGGAAGAGGGGATCACGGTGGTGGGAACGGAGGAGCGCAGCCAGCAGATGGCGGTTATTGACCGGGCGGCGATTGAGCGGCACAACGCGGCGGATTTGGCAAGCCTTTTGCAGGAGGCGCTTGACCTGGGTGTGACCCGCTACGGCGGCTACGGCAACCAGGCCAGCGTCAACCTGCGGGGCTTTGACTCCGAGCGCATCGCCTTTCTGGTGGACGGCGTGCCGGTGAATTCCGCCACGGACGGGGAGTTCGATATTAACCAGATCGGCCTGAATGAGATTGAGAAGATCGAGGTCATCTACGGCGGCTCGGACAGCAAGTACAATGTGTCAGGCGCGCTGGGCGGGGTCATCAACATTGTTACCGTAAAGAAACAGCGGCGGGGACTGCGCGTCACCGCCGGCTTTTCCAACACCTCCGCCATGCCGGGCACATACCGCAGCCGGAACGGCAAAACCTCCGGCCCCAACTGGGAGGACCTGGCGGATACGCAGAATACTACCTTTTCCGCCGCCTGGGGAGGGCGCGTTTCAGTTTCGGCCAACGCCTTTTTTAACCGCGCCGGGAACCATTTCCTCTTTATCGACTACCTTGACTACATCCGCCGCAAAGACAACAACGAGATCTGGGACGCCGGCGCTTCCCTTTCCCTTGCGGGAGAGACGCAGGGCCTGACCAGGCTGCTTTCCACTACCACTCTGTACTACGGGGACAAGAATATCCCCACATCCGGTTTTTCAAGCAACTTCGGCAAACAGGGTGACAGCTCCTTCCGCCAAAACCTTATGCTTGATATGCCGCGGGCCTTTCACGACAGCCTCGCTGCCGAGGCTTCCCTTACATGGTACCTGAACAAACGGACTTACGAGCCGGCCAGCGGGGCGTCTTCCCGGCACGACCAGCAGAGTGTTTCGGCGATAAACCGCTGGACCTGGTTCGGCGGCGGGCGCCTTACCCTGCGGAGCGGCTTTGACTACCGTTTCTTCTATCTTGATTCCACCGACATGGGAATCCGCAGCCGCGGCGACGGCGGCCTGTACCTGACCGCCGAATACACTCCGCACAAGGCGCTGCTGTTCATCCCCTCGGTAAAGTTCGTTACGGATTCCAACTCGCTGGTGCCGATACCCAAGCTCGGCTTTGCGTGGAGTCCCGCCGATTTCTTCACTCTTAAAAACAACTATTACCGCAGCTTCAAGTTCCCCGATTTTGAGGACTTGTTCTGGACCGGGGGCGGCTTTTCCGGCAACCCGGACCTCAAACCCGAAGACGGCTGGGGCGGCGACATCGGCGTGGTCCTCCGCGTAAAGGAGCTGATGCGCCTGGAAAGCACTTTCTTTACCCAGTGGACCGCCGACTCGATCCACTGGGCCGCGGACGCCAGCGGCAGCTGGCAGCCCCGGAACGTGGGGGAGGCGGTGTTTTTCGGTTCGGACAGCAGGCTCCGTTTTGAGATCCCCGTGCCCATCGGGCCGGTGCGAAAGATCATCCCTTCGCTTTCCTATCAATACATGCTGAGTTATCTCTTGAGCTACGGATACACCTGGGCCTCGGGCAAGCGTATTCCCTACATGCCCGTCCACGCCGTCGGCGGCTCGCTGGACATTCCCTGGAGTACCGGTTCCCTGTTAATCTCCGGCCACTATGAAAGCCTCCGCTACTCCGACACGGCCAACATCGGCGAGCTGCCGCCGCAGTTCCTGCTCAATGCCGCCGTCAACCAGCGGTTCGGGAAATACCTTTCCGCCTACGGTTCGCTGCGGAATATTCTCAATAAGTCGTATGAATCATACGCGGACTATCCCATGCCGGGGACTACCTTCACGCTGGGAATGCGGGTGTTGTTCGCGGATGACGATATATAGCCCGGTGCGGGTTGGCGTCCGCGCCGCGCAGCCGCCCCCAAAGGCCCCGCAAACGGGGTCTTCGAAGGGGACGCGTTTTGGAACCGGTTCAAAGGGGTAAGGGAGGATTATATGAGTAAATATCTGGCTTATTCGTTTTTGTATGACGACGCCGGGGACTTGAAATGCGATTTTGAGCTGTTCACCGACGAAATCGCCAGCATGATCGGCATGCTCTGTTCCCTGCTGGACGATAAGGACCGCGCCGCGGACCCGTATCTTGCGGAAGATTTAAGCGGGATAAACGAGCTGATGTACCACATTAACCCTTCGCTGCGGACCAGGGTTATGGTGAGCGCCGAAGAGCTGGAATGGCTTAGGGTAAAAACAGCGCAGTTGGAGGAGGCCGCGCGGGAAGGGCTGCCTAAAGGCAGGGGGCTTGCTTTTTTCGTTCCCCAGGGCTGCGCGCAGGCGGCGTACAGTCACCTGATACGCTGCAAATGCAAAATCCTCGTGCGGCTTTTGAGCCGTTACCGGCAGCAGGGTAATGCCGTTGATGAAATACTTTTTGATTTTACCAACCTGTACGCGGGTTATTTTTATGCACTGGCCCTGTGGCTGAACAAAATCCACGGTGTGGAAGAGCGCGTCTTTATAAGCAGGGTGTATTAGGAGTATTACATGAAAACACGATTATTGCTGATTGCGGCCCTGCTTATGGCCGCCGCCTGCACGAAAAGCGCGGACAGGGAACTGCTTGACCGAACCGGCGCAAAGGTGACGGTGGGCCCCGTCAACCGGATCATATCGACCGCGCCCTCCAACACCGAGATAATCGTCGACCTGGGTATGGCGGATAAACTTGTCGCCGTGGACCGCTGGTCCGTTGACGTGGCGGGACTGCCCGGCGGCCTTCCCACCCTCGACTTTTTCTATCCCGACGCCGAGGTGATTGTGGGCCTGGAGCCTGACCTGATCCTTGCCAACGGCCACAACGCCACCGGTACGGGCGAGGACCCTTTCCGCCTGCTGCGGGAAATGGGCGTTCCCGTGGCGTATATCTCCATGAGCAAAAGCATCAACGACATTTACGAGGACATTGCGTTTGTGGCGGACCTGCTGCAGTCGCCGGAAAAAGGCCGGGCGCTGATCGATTCCATGCGGGCGCAGATTGACGAAATAGCGCGGGCAGCGCGGGCCCTTGAACACCGGAAAAGCGTTTATTTTGAAATATCCCCCGCGCCGGAAATATTTACCTTTGGGAAGGACAGTTATCTCAACGATATGATCTCCGTTATCGGGGCAGAGAATATCTTTGGAAACGACAACTGGATCGTCACCCCCGGCGCCGAGGCGATCATAGACCGCAATCCCGATGTGATCCTTACCAATGTTAATTATATTGACGATCCCATTGGGGAATTGAAAAGCCGCCCCGGCTTTGATCATATTAACGCGGTTATCAATAACCGTATTTATCAGATAGACACCAATTCGTCGGTGCGGCCCTCGTCCCGCATAATCCTCGCCCTGCGGCAGATGGCCCGCGCCGTATATCCGGAGATTTATGGGGAACAATAAGCGGCTTCTTTTGGGATTGGCGGTTTCTCTGGCGCTCATCGGCGCGGCTTCTTCCCTGGGGAGTTCCGGTATCAGCGCCGCCGACACGCTGGTAATCATCCTGCACAAAGTGTTTCGCATACCACCGGCCGGCGGCATTGATCCGAAAAATGTTTCGATAGTCTGGCTGCTGCGGCTGCCGAGGGTTCTGCTGGCCTTTCTCGCCGGGGGCTGTCTTTCCATGGGCGGGGCGGTAACCCAGTCGATTTTGCGGAACCCGCTGGCCTCGCCCTACATTCTGGGGGTTTCCTCCGGGGCATCCCTTGGCGCGGGGATAATCATCATAAGCGGGCTTTCGCTTCCGCTGGTAAGCGCCTTTACCCTGCCCCTGACGGGTTTTGTGTTCGGCCTTATCACGGTTTTCGCTGTGGTTGCCTTTTCCTCAAAAATAGACAGGTCCATGTCGAATAACACGGTCATTATCTGCGGCATGGTGTTTTCCCTGTTTGTGGGCGCTTTGCTTACCACCCTGAGCGCGCTCTTTTCGGAAGACCTCAAGCGGATAGCGCTCTGGCAGATGGGCAGTTTCGCCATGCGGGGCTGGCTCTACATCCGCCTGATCCTGCCTTTTTTTGTCTTCGGCGCGGCGGGCGTTATGTACTACACCAGGGAAATGGACCTCCTCACCTTTGGGGATGAAGAGGCAAAATCCGCCGGGGTGGAGGCCGGAACCGTGCGGAAAATCCTGCTGGTTTTTGCCGCCGTGCTGTCCGGAGCGGCGGTTTCGTTAAGCGGCGTTATCGGCTTTGTGGACCTTATCGCCCCGCACGCGGCGCGGAAAATAGTCGGTTCGGGGCACCGGTATCTGGCGCCCATGTCCTTCATCATCGGCGGTTCTCTGATGGTGGTCGCCGACCTGGTTGCCCGGACCATTATCTCCCCCTCGGAACTGCCGGTAGGCGCGATAACCGCCCTTATCGGCGCTCCTTTTTTCGCGTGGATCTATTTTAAGCGGCGGAAGATTTCGTGAGGGCGGGCCGTGATTGAAGTAAGGGATTTATCCGCGGGATACGGCGCGGGCGATGTGATACACGGGATCAGCTTCGGCGCGCAAAGGGGGGAGAGCCTCTGCATCCTGGGGCCGAACGGCTGCGGAAAAAGCACCCTGTTAAAGTCGATTGCCCGCGTCATCGCTTACCGCGGGGAAGTCACGCTTGAAGGCCGGGAACTGTCTTCTTTTTCCAGAAAAGAGCTGGCAAAAAAAGTCGCCCTCCTTGGGCAGAGCGCGCAAGTGTATTTTCCCTACACGATACGGGAAGCGGTCTCGCTGGGAAGATACGCCTACGCCGAAGGTTTCCTGAAAAATCTGTCCGCCGAAGATAATGCGGTTGTCGAAGACACACTCAAAAAGCTGGATATATGGGACATCAAAGACCGGATGATTGACGAACTTTCGGGCGGCCAGTTGCAGCGTGTTTTTTTGGCGAAGGCCCTGGCCCAGAATCCTGAAGTGATTCTGCTGGACGAGCCGACGAATCACCTTGATCTCAAAAATCAGATAGAGCTGCTGCGTTATCTGAAATTATGGGTGACGGAAAACAATAAAACACTTATCGGCGTGTTTCACGATCTCAACCTTGTGCATCACTTCGGCGACACCGCCCTGTTGATGAATGAGGGAAGGCTTGCCGCCTGGGGCGGAATTAAGGAAGCGCTGAACGGTGAAATTATGCAGGCCGTGTACGGCATAGACATTCGGGGCTTTATGCTGGAGTCCCTGAAAAAATGGATTCAAGGGCAACGCTCAGGCCCGGCAGAATGGTCACCGGAATAACGGCGTTCCCTTTATAACTGTAGCTGAGGTAATGCCCGTCTTCATAAATGTGGACCATTGTCCGCCGCGCAATGAGGCGAATTGCGCCGCGTTAAATCTAACCATAGGGGATGAATCGACACACGAAGCTTTATATTGTAATGTCTGGAATAAGGGAGGTTCAGTATCTCCCAAAGGAACCGCGCTTTGATCATATTTATCACCGGCGGAATAAAATCGGGGAAATCCAGGCGGGCTTTGGACATCGTAAAAAACGAATGGGCCTTTCCTGTCTCGTTTATAGCCACCGCCGAGGCCCTGGATGAAGAAATGCGCCGCCGCATTGAAAAACACCGGAAAGAGCGGCTGGAAATGGCGCCTGACGCGGCCGCCGGCTTTATCACCATTGAGGAACCGCTGGAAGTTGACCGGGCCATTGCCTCCGCCGGCAGGCGGGCGCTGGTGGACTGTATTCCCATGTGGGTGAACAACCTTATGTACTACAAACGGGAAAATGATTTTGAGCGGATTCTCGAATCTTTTATTCAGGGCATGAAGGATTGTATTGTGGTAAGCAATGAAACCGGCATGGGAAACGTCCCCTTTGATGAGAAAACCCGCCGCTACAATCTGCTGCTTGCCGGGGCCAACCGGAGAATAGCCGCCGCCGCCGCACGGGTGGAACTCATGGTCTCCGGAATCCCCGTCAGAATAAAATGACGCATAACGAATCGCCCCTGCTCATTGCCCCTTCCTGGGTCATTCCCGGAACCTACGCGGAGAATCTCCGTTTTCTGGCGGACAAAAAGGAAATCGCGGGAGTGGAGCTGCTGTTTTTTATCTATAACGATGAAGCGAAGGCGCAGCTTGATTCCGACTGGGAGGAAATTTGCCGCTATCGGGAACGTTTTATTTTTACCGCTCATCTGCCGGAAAATTTGCGGGCTGAACATGAGGAACTGGTTGCCCGCCTTGCCCCGCTGGTACGGCATTTTATCGTTCATCCCGCCGCCGAAAACCCCGCGGCCCAGGCAAAACTCCTCGCGGAATGGGACGGGCGCTGCGGCGGCACCCGCGCAAAGGACGGGAGCGGGCGAGGGCCGCTGTTTCTCGCGGAAAACACCTTCCCCGGCCTGCTTGAGGGCCTGCTTCCCCACCTGGGCGCGGCGGCCGGTCTGTGCATGGACACCGGCCACCTGTTAATTGAAGGGAAAAATCCCGCGGATTTTTTTATTGCCTACCGTGAGCGTATCGGAGAAATTCATCTCCACAGCATTGATCGTAAAGCGGCCTTGCAGGACGGAAGGCTTCCGGACCACCGAAGGCTGCGGGAGGATGAAGCATGGTTAGCCGAATTGCTCCCCCTGCTTAAAAATTACCGGAGACTGATAAATACGGAAGTGTTTTCATGGGAAGAGGTCAGGGCCGGTATTGATGTTTTGCGAAAAACGCGGACGCTCTGTTAAATGAGGCTGTTTCAAAACCGCGCCCCCGGCTATGCCGGGAACGTTAGGCCGTGCAGTCAATTAGTTTTGAAACAGCCTCAAATATAAAGATAGAGGCTTTCCCGAAACTGAAGTTTTGGGAAAGCCCCGATAGTAACCACAAAAGGCATGAAGGGAATAAAAAAAGAACGAGCTTCCCCCTCCTTTTTCCCTGAGCCGCCCGCCGCGGGGCGGGCTTGCCGAAGGGTTAGCGGTTGTAAAGGCTGGTCCTGATATCGGGCATGACGGCCGCTTTGAAGTACTGCACATTATCTTTGGTAATGGCGAAAGCGGTGTTGTACATGTTGTCAGGAACAGCGGTAATTCCGGCGGCGCCGTTGTTGCTGGAAAGCGGCACGTTCTTGAGTCCGCCGTTGTTCCAGTCTTCCATAACGAGGATCGCCATGTATTCATCGGTGGCGGTCTTGTTGATGAGTGTCGCGGCGATGTAACCCTTCTCGATGTAATCAAGGGTGGAAGGCTCGCGGTCGTGGACAACGATGGTATACCGGCCTGCGGGGATGTTCAGCTCTTCCATGGCCTGGGAAATGCCGGTGCCGGAAGAAGAATCGAGGCCGATTATGCCTAAACCTTCCTGGCTGCCGTAGTTGTTGATGATCGATTTGCCCGCCTCAATGGCGTCTTGGGTGGTGGCCTTGTCGTCAACGGTGGCGATAATCTGCCAGCCGGGAGCGTTTTCCCTGAGATAATCTTCCACGCCCTGGCGCTTTGAGTCGGTATTGGAAGCGCCCCAGTTGCCCATAAGGACCACTCTGCCGCTGGCGCCGGCATGCTTAACCAGTTCGCGGGCGGTATCCCGTCCGCAGTCGTAGTTGTTGAGGCCGATGTAGGTAAGTGCGCCGCCGATGTCGTCCTGGGTTTCGCCCATTCTGGTTTCGGTAACCACTACCGGAATTCCGGCGGCGGTAGCCTGGCGGATCGCGTCAAGAGGGCTGTTGTCCCACATGCGGGTGATGATCCCCGCGGGCTGCCGGCTGATGGCCTGCTCAATGGCCTGGGCCTGGGCCTGGGTGTCCCACGCGTCGGGGCCGGATGCCACAATGTTTACATTGAAGTATTCAGCGGCATAGCGCAGGGCGATGTGCGAATCAGTGAAGTAGGTGTGGGCCTGATGCGAAGAGCAAAGGTAGTAGGTACGGCCCGCGGGCAGATTGGTGTACACGCCCTTTACGGGAGCATTGCTCACGCTTGCGCTTGCCCCACCACCGCCGCCGCCCTGGGCTCCGCAGCCGAAAGCGAGGATCACAACGGCGATAAGCAGCGCGATCCCTAAAATTCCGAATTTTCTCATTCTATTCCTCCGTGGGAAAAAATATTTATCCTGCGCGGAAACTCCGCGCGTAAGACCCGTTTAGCAGGACGCCGACGGGCACAATGCCGCACGCCGCTTCGTCATTCTTTTCCAAGCTCCCGCCGTTTGATGATGTTCATGTATCCGTCAACCACCACCACGGCGAGCAAAACCATTCCGTTTACCAGACTCTGTACGTGCTGATTTACCTGATAAAGATTAAAGGCGTTGTTGAGCAGCACGAGGAACAGCGTGCCGAACACAGCGCCGCCCATATTGCCCTTTCCCCCGGCAAGACTGCCGCCCCCTATTATACAGGCTATGATCACGTTGAGGTGGGAATTCTGCCCGGTATAGCGGTTGGCGGCGCCCGCCCTGGCGTTGATAAGAATTCCCGCAAGGGCGGCGAGGATTCCGGCAAGCATAAAAAGAATTATCCGTATCTTCCGCTTTTTAACCCCCAGGGCGGAGGCCGCCGCCTCGTTGCCCCCGATAAGGTAGATTCTCCTGCCGCCGCGCCGCCGGATCAGGAACACCGCGAAAAGGACGGCAAACAGCAGCAACAGCCAGAACATAAACGGTACGCCGAAAATTTTTCCCTGCCCGATGATTCTGAAATCGGCGGGAAAGTTGCCGTATCCGGCCTTGCCCCGCTTGACCAGGGTAATTTCGGTAATACCCCGGACTATGTACATCATGCCGATAGTGGTGATAAGGGGATTCACCCCGGCGACTTCGGTGATAAGCCCGTTACAGAGGCCGATAACCAGGCCGGAACCAAGGCCCAGGGCAAGCGCTATGGGAGTGGAAAAACCCGCGCTCAGGCCGATGGCCGCCACGAGGCCGCCGAGACACATTACCGAGCCGACTGAAAGATCGAACACGCCGGAAATAAGGAGCATCATCATGCCCAGGGCGACTATGCCTTCCGGCGCGGTGGCGGTCGCCAGTGAGTTGAGATTGTGGCTTGAAAAAAAGTACTTGGGAACGGTGATCCCCAGCATCAGCACCATGATAATACAGAGGGCAAGGGAAATCGATTCGGGCCTTCTGGCGGCTATGTCCCGCAGGCTTTTCACCGCGCTTTTGATCCAGCGGCCGCAGACGGCGGCAAGCCTCGATATATCCATATCAGACCTCCGCCCCAAGTTTATCGCGCGATATACGGAAAGAGCGCCTGCCGAAGCCTTCCCCCATTTTGCCCATTCTGGTATCGATAAAAACGGTAATAATAAGAATTATCCCCACAATAAGCTGCTGAATGAGCGGCTCTATATTGTGGACTATCATGCCCGTGGTAATTGTCGCGAGGAAAATAAGGCCCACCACGGTCCTGAGCAGGCTGCCCTTGCCCCCGGAAAGACTTGCCCCTCCCAGAACCGCCGCGGTCAGTATGGTAAATTCAAGACCGTTCCCAATGGTGGAATCGGCAAAACGGAGCCTTGAACCGACCAGAATGCCCCCTATTCCGGCAAGGAACGACATAACCGTAAAAACCGCTATTTTTTGCCTGCCCGCCCTGATGCCGTAGATTCTGGCGGTCTCGATGTTCTCTCCTACATAGTACATCTGCCTGAAAACCGCCATTCGTTTGAGTAAAATCTCCAGAATGATAACCGCTACGATCATTACCAGCGTCGTAAGCTGGAGGCCGCCGATACGCTGGCGGGCAAGGGCCTCGTATGACGGCGGGTACGGATAGCCGTAGAGCCAGGTGCAGAGGAGATTTGCCAGGCCCCGCACGGCGGCCATAGTACCCAGCGTGATCATCATCGAGGGAACCTTGAAACGGACCACGAGGAAGCCGTTGATGAAGCCTATGCCCGCCGACAGCGTCAGTGCTATAGCCAAGGCGGGCACGAGGGGCCAGTGGTTCCGCATCAAAATGCCGACCATCATACCGCTAAAGGCATACACCGAGCCGACGGAAAGGTCCAGCTCGCCCATAATCATCAGGTATACAAAGCCGATTGCGCCCCAAAAGTTAATCGACACTCCGTACAAAATCGAGACAATATTCCCCGTCGAAAGAAAGGTTTCGCTGGTAACGGTAAGGCCCGCGCCCAAAACAAGGGTAAGAATAATGATGGTAAACGAGGAAAAATTGATCCGCCCCGCAAGCTCCGGCCCGCGCCTGTTTTTCACTTATACCTCCCCCGCCGCGAAACCAGATGCCCGCGCCATAATCTTTTCCTGGCTCATATCGCCTTTTCGCACCTCGCCAGCGATACGGTTTTTGGCCATCACCATAACCCGGTCGCACAGGCTTATAAGCTCCGGCATCTCGCTGGAAAACACAATCACCGAAAGCCCCTTCCTGATAAGCTCCAGAATGAAGCGGTGAATCTCGCCCTTTGCCCCGACGTCTATGCCCCTGGTCGGCTCGTTCATAATGATGATTTCCGGCATATTGCCCATGCAGATAGAGAACATCAGTTTTTGCTGGTTTCCGCCGGAAAGGTTGCGGGGCTGCTGATACACCGAAGGAATGACAATGTTAAACTCGCCGATGTATTTTTCCGCGTGGCTTACCATTTTGCCCCGGTTGATAAAAAGACCGTCGGAAAGCCGCTTAAGAAGCGGCATGGCAAGGTTATCAAGGGCCGGGGATCTGAGCAGCAGCCCGGCGTTTTTCCGGTTATTGTTAAGGTACATCACGCCGGCGGGGACCAGCACATCCGGCCCGGGCTTTTTTATCCGTTTCCCCTTAATGTACAGCTCTCCGGCGTCGGCGGCCTCAAGGCCGTAGATCATCCGGCTTACCGTGTTGGCGCCGCTGCCCTCAAGCCCGAAGAAACCGAGCACCTCTCCCCGGTGGAGCGCGAAACTGACGCCGGAGACCGAATTTTTCTTGGAAAAATCCCGCGCCTCAAAAACCACTTCTTCCGTGGCTATGCCGTCCTCGGTTCTCGCCGAGTACAGCGTCCCCGAAAGCTCCCGGCCCACCATGCGGCCGATAAGCTCCATCTCGCTTAAAGATGCGTCATTGACGTAAGTCCCCACATACGCGCCGTCCCGCAGCACCGTCACCCGGTCGCTTATTTCCATTATTTCGCCGATCCGGTGGGAAATATACACCACGGTTATTCCCTGTCCTTTCAGGCGGCGGATGATGCCCATGAGCTTGTTGACTTCTTCCTGGTTCAGCCCCGATGTAGGTTCGTCAAGCAGGATAATTTCCCGGCCCGCGCTGACGCAGCGGAGTATTTCCACGATTTGCTGCTGGCCCATGGTAAGGGAATCCATCTTTTGCCGGGGGGAAATGTTCATCCCGAACAGGTCGATGAGGGACTTGGCCTCCCGGTCGGCCTTGCGCTGGTTAATAAAGCCCCCGCCTTTAAGGAAATTGGCATTGGGGAATATATTGTCCCCCACGCTCATGTTTTCAAAAATCGCCAATTCCTGATGCACCATGGCAATTCCCGATGCGGTGGCGCGGGCGGGGTTAAAATCCCTGACTTCCTCGCCGTTGATAACAATCGAACCGGCGTTGGGAACCTCCTCGCCGGAAATGATCTTGATCAGCGTGGATTTACCCGCGCCGTTTTCGCCCAGCAAGGCGTGCACCTCCCCCCTGGAAACGGAAAAACTGACATCTTTAAGCGCCTGCACCATACCGTAGCTTTTCGAAATGCCACGGATTTCAAGAAACTCATTCATCCCGGCGGCCCCTGTAGGAAATCATTGTATCAGCCGTAGCGCGCCCTGTCAAGGGAAAAAATAAAAAAGCTTACAAGAGTTGACATGATATTTGTGGTTTGCGCAAAAAAAACTCAAGCGATTTTACAATACTTTACTAGGATTTGCCATTATTTGACACAGGGCGGGCGCGTCCGGAATGCCCTGTATAAGTAACCGCGGTACGCAATTCCGAATTCAAGCACAGATAAATAATGATGTAAATAATCGTAAAAAATTATACCACAAACAAAATTTATTGCCCCAAAACAGTCTACGCGGACGGCGTCCCTGCCGCCCGAAATTTATCCGTTTCGACCAAAGAAAATAATATAATACTATACACCGATAGCGTAAGTTGACAAAAAAACAAAAAACGGAGGCGGAGAGGCAGCTTTGCCGCCCTACCACCACCTTGCATTTTTTTTACCAATTAACCTATACCGTAATCACACGCGCATTTTCCCAATCAATGAGTTTGTCCGCACCGTCTATATCAATAAACTCAAAATCATTGAGGAACGTAATTAATTTTGTGTATGCTCCTCTTATCCCTATATAAGATTTAAATTTCCGGCATTCTGATGACAGGATTGAAAAATTTTGCAGATAGCAGATGAAATTTCCAATTGGTAGAGCCCAATGTAAATTATTGTCCAGGAATACAATTAGTGATTTCAATAAAAATTATTTATAGTTGTGCGATTATTTCTCCGATCTTAGGAACGCTTCTATATTGATTTCAACAACCAAAAAATCTACCCCCGTTTCTGCCAGTTTCGACCGTCATTAGTCGAGTATTCGATTTGGGACGGGTTCTTGGGAGAAATTCGTAATAACTCTTTGCCTGTCTTGATCATTTGACTCATGCAAGTCCTCCTGTTTAATGTTTATTGCCCTATAATAATACCCCCAATCCGTCATATAACGATAGATCGGTATAAATTTTTAAAATTCTTTTCCAAATCCTTATGCAGCCCCAGATTGTTAATCTTTCTTTCAATGCCTCAAGTCCTTTCGTCGTCAAGCCTGTTTCCTTTAAAGAATTCATTACGGTCCTTTGAATCGCGCCGTTGGTTTGTTTTGCCCTATAACTCCCCCAGTTCCATTCCAGCCGTTCCCAGCAGCTCCCCCAAATGAGTACAGCCGTATTTCTCCGCCGCTTTACACGCGATGATGCCACAGGTTTGGGCGTCTTCCAGGGCATTGTGGGCGTTGTAGCTGATAGCGAAATTTCCCGCCAGACTGGTGAGGGCGTGGGATTCCAGTTCCGGCCAGACGGCGCGGGCCAGTTTAAGGGTACAAAAATACTTAAGCGGCGGTA
>JAITIC010000247.1 GCA_031279635.1 Treponema sp.
TGCAACGCTTAAGATACCGCGGAGGCTCATTAAAGCAAACTTTGGGACTTCACCAGCATCGCCTTCAACGTTTCTATCTGCGATGTCCTGGGAAGCATGATCCGGACGGCGTTTTTATCCAGTCCGTCATAACTGGCGCAGCTCACCGTCCAAAGACCAGCCGTATCGTACAGCCAGGTTTGCAAATCAAAATCCCGATCCGGTCCCTCATAATATACGGTCATAATGGGAACGGTGGCAGCGGTAAACGCGAGTTTAAATTGGGTAATAACGGCGGTAAACGCGCTTTTGTCCGCTTTAATTTGCTGAAGATTGGGGATGTTTGAATGATTTTCAAGAAACGCTATGGCCAGCAGCCGGGCAAGGCCGTTGCCGTTAAATTGAATTTCCACCTTTTTAAACTGTTTTATCGTATCGTTTACCGCGCCGGAGGAAGTAATCATATAGCCCAGGCGTATGCCCGCCAAGCCGAAACCTTTTGAAAAGGTTCTGGTAACCACTATATTGGGATATTGTGGAACCAGGTTTATCGCGGAATTGGCCAGGGGCATATAATCCCCATAGGCCTCGTCGACGATCAGGATTGTATGCAGGGAAGCGGCTTTCGCGGCTATTTTTTCGATGTCCGCCAATTCGATTACCTGACCGGTGGGGTTATTGGGATTTTCCACGATAAACAGGCTATAGGTATCGTTCATGTGGGCGAGGTACTGGTCCGCTTCGAATTTATAGTTATTCGACCTTTCCATGGCGTAGTATTCATAAACCGCCCCCAAACAGGCAGCCTGATCGATATACGCGGTAAACTGCGGGCCGTGGCCCAGCACCTTTTTCCCCCGGGTCAGGCACAGCACGTTTAAATTATGCAAAACATCGGTAGAGCCGTTCCCCAAAAACATATAATCCCGGTTAAGCCAGGCAAGATCCGGGCTTTGGTTTTTGTAATAAGCGGCGATGGCGTCAAGCACCGTTTCATCATGGGGATACTGTTTTATGGCATCCTGGTCTATGGTTTTAAGTTTTGCGGTAACCGCGGGCGGAAGGCCCTCGGGATTTACCCCCAAAGAACAATCAAGGGCTATCGGCTGGGGTATTCCGCCGGCAGCGTAATCCTTGAGGGTATAGGTTCTGATATAGTCGTTTACATAAACCGCGTTCTTTTCCATGGGTTCCTCCTGTACGCCGCCCCGGAAAGCCGGGGGCCGTAACGCGCCCCGGCTGTCAGGGCCTAAACCGCCTTGCCCTGCTTGTAAATTTTATAGATCCCCAAGGTAAGCAGGGGGACTATATAAATAATGAAGAAGCCCCAGGTTATGGTCCCGTAACCCCGCGCGATAAGGCCCGTAAGTCCAAAGTTGGATATGGCCACCCCAAAAATCAGACAGATAACGGTAACGAGCGGAGTTAACCACTTCCGCGGATTTTGAGCCGTATGAAACTGCGCTTCCAGGCGCTCCGTAACCGCCTTGATAAAGCCGGCCCCGGTTTCAATAAAGGTGCCGAATAACACCAGCAAAAATAGAACATGGAACCAGCGCATATCCAGTTTCTGAAAAATCACGTTCATGGGTACGGAGGAACTCAGTATATCAGGATACTGGCCGGTCATGGTAATAAAAAGCATCACCCCCGGAATAATGCCGATGGCGCCGGCAATAATCCCCGAGGCAATTGCTTCTTTTCTGCTGTCCATTTCCGTGACGGTATACAGGATGAACACGACACAGGCCAGGTTGTAGAAGGCGTATTTCCCGCCGCCGATAACCCAGCCCGGTTTGATCTCTTTGACCACCGTAAGCTGTTCGGCGATAGCGCCGCCGAATTTGACAATACACAAAACCATAAACACGATATAAATGGTATACAAAATATAAGACCACACGGACAGCACCTTTACCAGGATTTTTGTACCCGCGATTACCAGGTACGCCACACCCGCCACCAGGATAATCATGCCGATCCACCGGGTGAAGCCGAAAATATCGTTGAGCATCGCTCCCGCCGCGGCCACCACCACCGAAAGAACCAGAAGAAGCAGAATCAGATAACAGATTTCATAAGCAATCCAAAAAGGACCTATCAATTTTTTAAAAAAATCCCGGTAATTGTAGACCTTAAAAACACGGGAGAATTCGAAGGTTACCGCGGCCACCACCGCGAAACACACCAGGGTTACGCTTATTGAGATCAAGCCTCCCAATGAACCATAGGGAAAAAAGAATTCCGAAAGCTCCGCGCCGGTACCGTACCCGCCGGCGATGAGGATTGACTGAAAGATAAGCCCCGGCGTGATAAGTTTGATGATTTTGTTTTTCTTTGCGGTACTCATAGATCCTCCTTACTGCCAAACAAACAAATTACGTAACCGTTTCCTACGGAACGGCAGAAACAAAAACAGACATACCTTATACCGCGACGCATAAGGGCGTCTAAAAGCCCCGGATTCAACCGGCACGTACAACACCGCAGCATTTGGCAAAAACCTCAGCGGAGGTTTTAAAACCTAAACACCTCATCGGCGTTGCATTAATCTTGCGTACAACCTTATCTGTTCTTTTCTGTGCTGTCAAGATACCGCATTGCGCCACGTTAAATCTAACCATAGGGGAACCGCTTTTTCAACCGGCAATTCCGAATTCAAAACAACCACAAGCCCACGCTTGCGTGGACACTACACAGACAGACACGGATGGTCCGTGGTTGAATTCGGAATTCCTGTTTTCGGCCGGGTTTTTTAGACATCACGCAGGGGCGCGCTTCGCCGCTTTCAGTTCCGCCGCCAGCTTTTCCCATTCGCCGGTTTTGCTCTCTATGGCGGCAGTACACTCGTCAAGTTTGAATTTTATCGTTTTAACTTTATCTCCGCTGGAGTATACCTCAGGCCGCGCAAGTTCCGTTTCCAGGAGGGTCTTTTCGCTTTCAAGATTCTCCAGGGCTTTGAGCGTTTCCTCCTCCCGCCGCTGAAGCCGCCGGATGAGGGCTTGCCTCTGCTTGTCCAGTTCCCGTGTTTCGGCGGCTGAATTGCGCGTAATGACATTACGGCCGTTCACAGCCGCCGCCCCTGCCGGACGCGCTGTGTCCCCGTCCGCCGCCTCTCTTTCCAGCCGATCCAAATAATAGGCGTAATTGCCGAAGAAAAGCCGCGCCGCTGCCGGGGCGGAGATTTCCGCCGCAGGCGACAGTTCCAGAGTCTTCGTGGAAAGGGCCTCCATAAAAGCGCGGTCATGGGAAACAAAGATAACCGCGCCCTTAAATGTGCGCAGCGCGTCGAGGAGAATGTCTTTTGAGTGGAGATCAAGGTGATTGGTAGGCTCGTCCAAAATGAGCAGGTTCATGGGTTTGAGCAGCATGCGCAGCAGGGCAAGACGGTTTTTCTCGCCGCCTGAAAGGACGGAGATGGGCTTGTACACGTCGTCGCCGCGGAAGAGAAAGGCTCCCAGCATATCGCGCAGTTTAGGGATCAGCGCGGCGGACGCTTCGGCCTCAAGAAACTCAATGATTTGCTCGTTACCCGTCATCGCTTCGGCGGCGTCCTGTGAAAAATAGCCCGCGCTGACGCCCGCGCCGTACTTCACCGTTCCTTCGTAATCGCGGTCCGAGCCGGCGATGACGCGGAGCAGCGTGCTCTTGCCCGCGCCGTTGCGGCCCGCCACCACGAGGCGCTCGCCGGCTTCAACGAGCAGGTCAAGGCCGGAAAGCACCCGCCGCTCGCCGTAGTTTTTGCCGATTCCCTCAAGGGTAAGGACGATCCGCCCGCAGTGAGGCGGCGGCGGAAGGGTAATGTTGATCTTTTTCAGACTTTCAGGAATTTCAATCCGTTCAATTTTCTCCAGCCGCTTGATCAGCTCCTGGGCAAAGGCTGCCTTGCTCGCTTTGTAACGGAAACGGCGGATCAGGGCTTCGGTCTTCGCTATCTCTTCCTGCTGTTCTTCATAACGCTTTATTAAACCGGCAAGCTCAACTTCCCGCACTTTTTCGTAGGCGCTGTAGTTGCCGGCATAGCGCTTCAGGTTTCCCTGAAAAAGTTCGTACACCTCGTTGACGGTAATATCGAGAAAATAGCGGTCATGCGAGACCAGCAGGCAGCCGCCGGGAAAATTGCACAGCCGGTTTTCGAGCCAGGTACGGGCTTCAATATCAAGGTAGTTGGTCGGTTCGTCAAGGAGGAGAATGTCCGGCTGTTCCAGGAGGGCCTTTGCCAGGGCGATCCGCATCTGCCAGCCGCCCGAAAATTCACCGGCGTCGCGGTCAATGTCGTCAGGCGCAAAACCAAGGCCGCCGAGCACCATGGAGATTTCCGCCTCGCGGCGGTAGTAACCGGACTGCTCAACCTGTTCCTGCAAGCGGTGGTGTTCCTCAAGCAGGGCCGCCACCGGGCCTTCGTCGCTTTTAGCCTGTTCCAGCGTTTTGCCGATTGCCTCGGAGCGGGCCAGCAGTTCCCTGATTGGGGCAAAGGCGGTTTCGGCCTCATCCCGCAGGCTTCTTCCCCTGTGGACAATTCCCGATTGGGGAAGGTACGAAACGCGCGTCCCTTTCTGAACGGCCCGGTCTCCGGAGTCCGCGGCCAGCGCCCCGGCCATGATCTTCATCAGCGTGGATTTGCCCGAACCGTTGGCCCCGGTCAGGCAGGCGCGCGATCCCGCGGCAAGGTGCAGGCTCACATCTTTCAGAATGTCCCGATCGCCAAAGGCAAGGGAAATGTGGGAGAACCGGACAAATGCCATAGCTTAGGGGACGGGGATGCTGAATTCATCCCTGAAAAAGTACAGTACCACGGGGGAACTGTCGCGCCGCGTAACGGTGGCGTCCTCAATACAGTAATCGGGAGCCCATTCAAGCCGGAGACCCTGGCTGTCCATAATATACATAAAATGCACCGGCGTTTCCCTGCCGGGAGCGGAAAAATAGAAAGTACAGGCTCCGTTGTAGCGCCCCTCAAAAGAAGGCGTGAGGAAAAGATCCATGGCGACCCTTCCCCCGCCGACCCCTTCGGGGATCACCCGGGGAACCAGCAGGTCAAAGCCGATCCAGCCGAATTCACCGTCCGGGGAAAAAACGATGGTCCCGTAATTGTTGCTGGTAAAGACCGGCCCCTGGTTGTAAATCGAATAAAAGAGCGTTTCCCTGCGGGCGTTTTCCTGCATGATAAGGTCGTCAACAGCGGCGGGCAGCGCGATGAACAGCAGCGTGCGGGTAGCGCCGTCATCATCGGTGAACTGCACCGCCAGGGTGGTGTCGGAGCGGAGGTCCATCCGCAGATTGGTCCCCTCAAAACGCCAGGCCCGCTCCCCGTCGGCGCGGATGCCGCTGTAGGCAAAACTCCGATCCAGGTTGGGAAGGTAGATATGGGCAATCCCCGTGTCCTGGCCGATATAAAAGCCCCAGCGCCGCTCAAACGCTTCGATATTGACCCGCCTGTTTGCCAGCATCTGCCCGTAAGATTCGGGGGACCACACCTTCGCCATGAGCGCGTCCAGTTCCGGGCTGGGAGGGGCATCCCGCTCCGGCGGCGCGGCGACCAGCGGCCCCCCGCGGTGTTCAAACAGTTTCAGGCGGTAGGAAAAGCAGTAGCCCGTGCTGCCGTCGGCGGTCAGCACCCGGTACCAGTCGCCGGGCAGCGGCTCCCCGCTGGCGCTGATAGCCGGATTACCTTCCACCTGTTCAAGAATCTTGATAATCTCCCCGGTCCGCAGCCGGTACACCCGCCTTCCGCTGTTGTCGGGATCGTTCCTGATCGGCAGCCCGTCCTGCAGATTTTCGGCGTAGGTCCGGGCATAACCGGCAAAGGCCTCCGCGCGCCGCGCGGCCTTCCTTTTGCCGCCCGCCAATTCAAGCCGGGCCAGCGGTACCTCGACCTTGTCCGGCCCCCCCGCGTTGCGGAAAGCTTTAGGCACGCCCACCACCCAGACCTTGTCGATATTGGACCTGATATACACTGGCAGCACCGTGCCCGAAGGAATAGGCGGCTCCTCAACGGCCCAGAGCAACACCCCCCAACCCAGCCGCGAACAGGAGGTAAAGGCAAGCGTATACAACAATAGAAGGGAAAAGACCAACAGCCGGCCGTTTTTTCCGAAGCACATACATTAACAGTATAACGGACAAAGGAAGATTGGCAAAGAGCGGCTACATGGGTACGCATACTTCGATGATTTCTTCCTGTAGTAAATAAAGGTAAATGCAACAGCCTCAGCTTCGTGGTACCGTGTATCCTTGCTAGAGGGCCGGCAGGATGATATACTTACCCCATGCGGGAAAAAACCATGCGTCCCGTGCGCTTTTTCAATACCACCGGCCCCTGTAACCCCTGGGACCACTACATGCTGCCCCCGGAAAACCGCCTCCTGGGCGCACAACTGCACCGCTATATCCGCGACAGCCTCTACTGGGTCCTCCACGCCCCCCGCCAAACCGGTAAAACTACCTTCCTACAAAGCTGGATGCGCGAAATTAACGCCCCGGAAAACACCGCAGGGGCTATAGCCTGCTATGTCAGCCTTGAACGCTGCCAGGGTATCTACGAAGTGGAAAAGGCCATGCCGGCAATCTGCGAATCGATATACAAACACGCAAGGGAATACGGCCTGCCGGTTCCGCAGACACGCACCCAAAATCCCGCCAGCATGCTGAACGATACGCTCATCCATTGGGCCGAGATAACCGCGCCCAAGCCCCTTATTGTGCTTTTTGACGAGACGGACGTATTGACTGGAGACCCGCTTATCAGCTTTTTACGGCAGCTACGGGACGGATTTGCGGGGCGCGGGGTAGGGAAGTTTCCGGTAAGTATCGCCCTGGTGGGCATGAGAGACCCGAAAGACTACATCACCGCGGCGAAAGGCGGGGTTCCAGTTAATCCCGACTCGCCGTTCAACATTAAAAGCGATTCCGCTGCTATCGGTAATTTCACGAAGGAAGATGTGGCCCGTCTGTTTGCCCAGCGGACAGACGAAACCGGACAGGAAATAAGCGGCGAGGCCCTTGAGTATGTGTGGGAGCAGAGCCGGGGCCAGCCTTGGATAGTCAACTCACTGTTCAAGCGGGCCACCATGCGGGTACTGGACGAGGACAGCCGCGAAACCGTAACGCTGGAACACATCCAGGAAGCGCGGCAACAGATGATCCTCGCGCGGGAAACCCACCTTGACGCCCTGGCTTACCGCCTGGAAGACCCGCAGGTTCGAAAAGTACTGGAAACCCTTATGACCGGCGAGCCTGATCCCGGCATGGCGGACAGCGAAGGATTTAGATTGTGTGAGGATTTAGGCTTGGTAATCCGGGAGCGGGGAACGCCGAAAGCAGCGAACCCCATGTACCGGGAAGTGCTGGCGCGGCAGATGACGTACGGAACGCAGGCGGCGATTCCCGAGCCGGAGTGGCGCCGGGAAACCGCTGACGGGACGCTGGACATGGAGGCGCTGCTGAGGGAGTTTCAGCAATTCTGGCGGGAGAATTCGGAAGTATGGGAACAAAAGTCGAACTACAGCGAGGCGTTTCCGCATCTGTTGCTG
>JAITIC010000263.1 GCA_031279635.1 Treponema sp.
GTTACTTTGCGGACAGACCTTGCATTTGCTCCCGTTTTGTACCAAAACGGTGCGCAAAATGCCTGTTTTAAGGTAGTCTGTCCATAATGTGTCTACATTATGGACAGACTCTAATTAGAGGCTGTTCCAAAACTTCAGTTTTGGAACAGCAACCTTAAAATCCGCAGTTTCGCAAGGCTGAAAGCCTGAGAAACTGCAAGAGCATGGTCCAAAACCGTGCGCGTGAGCGTACAGCCAATTAGTTTTGGAACAGGCTCAATTATACAGAATTTAGCGTGGAGTAGACAAGGGACAGGCAGGATAAACCGGCAATTCCGAATTCAAGATAAGCACCGGCCACTGGAACCTTTGGCTCCTTAGGACAGCCACGGACGAATTGAAGGAACAGTTTTTTCGCCCTACATGCTATCATATCGGTTCTGTCCGTTCTGTCCGTGAAGGTCCGTGGTTGAAATCGGAAGTAAATACTTTTGTCCTGTCTAGCGGTTCCCGCTACTGGCTCAACGCCTGCAAAGCCTGGCGGAGTGAAGTAAGCTGGTTACTGAGACTCGTGACTTGTTCCGCCTGGGCGGCGTTCTCGGAACGCAATTCGTTAATGGTATTGTCCCGCGCGGCGTTCTGGGAGCGCAGGTCGTTGATGGCGGTTTCACGGGCGGCGACTGTCTGGCTGAGGGTTGTTTTTTCGCCTTCAAGGGAAGCGGCGCGCTTTTCCAGATCGGCGTTCGCTGAGCGGAGAGCGGCGGCTTGGCTCTCAAGTTCGCTGAGACGCCGGGTCTGGCTGGAACCCTGAGAGCTTGCGGCCTCAACGGCCCGGCTAAGGGCGGCGACGCTTTCCTCAAGCATGGCGTTTTTTTCCCGCAATTCCGCGAGGACCGCTTCCGCCGCTTCCGCGCCTGAGAGAGAAAGCGCGCTCTGGCTTCTTATGGCCTCTTCAACTATCGCTTCCATTGCGTTAATCGCCTGGGCGTAGAGGTCCTTTCGGGCCTGTATTGAACGGATGCCCTGAAAAGCGGGGGTGTTGAGAAAGCCCCGCATGGAACCGAGGGTTTCGGCGGCGGCGGTAAACTCGCTTTCGCGGATGCGGTCGTTTACCAGGGCGAAGCAACCGGCCATCTGGGCCTCAATGGAGACGGCCGTTTGCTGTTCGGCGGCCAGCCGTTCCAGTTCGCTTTGGGCGGAGCTCAGGGCGGCCTCGTTCTGTTCCGAAGCGGCGGCGAGCTCCCGAATACGGGCCTCAAGCTGAGCGCGGAGATTTGCCTCCCTCGCCCGCGCGTCCTCAAGAATAAGAGAGCGCTCGTCCTGCAGGGTGGCGAGGCTGGAATGGTATTCCGCTTGCAGGGCCGTCAGTTGTTCCTCCGCGGCGAGCTGTTCCGCGCTCAATTCCTCATTGCTGGAATGGAGCTTTTGCAGTTCCGTGTCCACATCCGCCAGTTTGGAAACAATAGAGGCGATCTCCTGTTCCTTTGCCGCGATACGCGACGCTGTTTCCCTGCGTATTTCCTCAATCAGCGCGCGCTCGGCGCTGTTGTATACCACAGGCCCTTCACGGACACGCATGCCGGTCTTTTCCTGAAAAGAAGACAGGAGCAGGAAGCCTCCGATGAAAAACGCCACGGCGGCCGCGTTTACCAGTATGGGGAAAAGGCTGCCGCTTTTCTTCGCCGTGAAGCGGCTTTTGCTTCCCGCAACGGCGCCGCCTTCAGGGCCCGCAGCTTCTGAAAAGGAGCGGCGGTTTTTTTCGGCAATACCGTTTATCCGCAGCATAATTTCCCGCTGTTCTTCTTCGGATATGCCTGCGCTCCGGTCAAAAACAATACCGTCCGGCGGAACGCCCGCGTCAATTTCAGCTAACTGTCCGTTATCTGTCATGTTTCGTCCTCTTTCTTCTTTCCGGTAATTACCCTGGCGGCCTCCTTGCTGGCAAGCCGAACTCCGCCGGCCTTGAGTCCCCGCACATTGTAGCTCTGGGCCTTAAAGTCCCCGGAGAGCACCTTGAGGCGGGGCTTGGGTACATACTTGACGGTAAAGATGAATTTGGAGCGGGTATCAACATGCAGAATCACCGCGCCGTCGGGAACCAGAAAATAATCTTTATTCATTATCCAGCCTTCGATAACGCATCTTTTGATGCAGGGAAAGCCCGATTCTTTTTCCTTATAGATAATGGTGAAAATCGTTTTTGAAAGCGCTTCCTTGTCCGCCACGCCGATCCACCAGGCTTCGTCGCCCACAAAGGCCTTGTCGGGAAGGTCGGTCACCGAGTACATGCCGTTCTTGCGGATCACAAGAATCCGGTCAAAGGGCGAAACTTCCGCCAGTTTCTGCCCGGAGACATTCGTTCCCAAATAGCCGGTTTTCCGGTCATACTTGAGATCAACATCCCGCTTCACCACTTCCTTTACGTCGATCTTGTCAAACGCGCCGACCCTGGTTTTCCGCTCTCCCCTGCCTATTTCCTCATTGGTCTTGATCTTGGTGATGATCCCGTCAAGGAAGCCGATTGAATAGGCGATGATGTTTTTCAGGTGGCCGTTGATCTCTTTTATCCGCGCGTGGATCTGCTGCATCTCCTCACGGGCCCTATTGATGTCGTATAACGAAATCCGCCGGATGGGAATCCGCAGAAGATGTTCAACGTCTTCGTGTGTTACGCCGCGGGGGCCGATCTCTTTCATAAAGGGCTTGAAGCCCGCAATGACCGCGTCTTCCACGCCCTTCGCGGTCTTCATTTTTTCGATGTTCTTGTATATCCGCTCTTCAATAAAAATCCGCTCCAGGTTGCGCAGGTGAAGTTTTTCACCAAGTTCTTTTTTCTCAAGCTCAAGTTCCCGCGTGAGGATTTTCACCAATTGTTTTGCGTGATGTTTCACCACATCGGTAACGGTCATCACTTCGGGAAGGCCGTCTTTGATCACCAAAAGATTCACCGAAATAGACTGCTCACATTCGGTAAAGGCAAAGAGCGCGTCAACGGTTTCCTGGGCATACACGCCGCGGGCCAGCTTTACCTCGATCTCAACCTTGTCCGTGGTAAAATCGCTGATCCCCTGTATCTTGAGCCGGCCCGCCCTGGCCGCCGCCTCGACGCTGTTGATGAGGCTTTCGGTGGTGGAACCGAAGGGCAGTTCGGTGATGAGAATCCGCTTGGGGTCTGATGTGTCAAGCTTCGCCCGGACCAGCACCTTGCCGTTCCCGTCCCGGTAGTCCGACACGTCGACAAAGCCTCCGGTGGGAAAATCGGGATAGAGTTCAAACTTTCTGCCGGAAAGGCAGGCGATTTCCGCTTCCAGCACCTCGACGACATTGTGGGGCAGAATTTTGGTGGACATGCCGACGGCGATCCCTTCGGCGCCCATAACCAGCACCACCGGAATTTTCGCCGGAAAAAGGACCGGCTCCTTGTTGCGGCCGTCGTAGGAGTCCTCCATGTCGGTCAGTTTGGGATTGTAGAAAATATCTTTTGAAAGGGACGTGACCTTGCACTCAATGTAGCGGGACGCGGACGCTTCGTCGCCGGTGTAGATGTTGCCGAAATTCCCCTGCCGGTCGATGAAGAGGTCCTTGTTGGCAATCACCACGAGGGCGGAATAAATGGAAGCGTCACCGTGGGGATGGTACTTCATGCACTCCCCCACGACATTGGCGACCTTGTGGAATTTACCGTCGTCTTTCTCAAAGAGCGTATGGAGAATGCGCCGCTGTACCGGCTTGAGGCCGTCTTCCAGATCGGGAATTGCCCGGTCCTTGATTACATAGGATGCGTATTCAAGGAAGTTGCGATCAAAGAGGTGTTTTATGTATGCCACAGATGCCGTCCCTTATACAAAACTGTTCGGATGCTGGCCGCCGCTTACTCACAAACAATCGGCATGACCGCGCTGAAGTCGTTTTCCCGGCCCAGGAATTCGAGGTAGAGGGAAATCATGCCGCGGTGGTGGGTCTCGTGATTAAACATCTGGATCAGGAGCATCTCGAATTTTTTTTCAATCACCTCCCCCCGGTAATTGGAGTATTTCACTATTTTGGAAAGGTCTCCGTCTGTTATTTCCCCCGCAAGAGCGGTAAGTTTCCCGTCCAGTTCAGGCCGCTTCGAGAGGTATTCTTCTTTGTTGGAGAAAAGGCTGTCGGTAAAGTTGAAGGTCTTTTCAAAAAGGGGATCCTTCAAGGCGCTGAATGCTTTAACGCCGCCAAAGCGCTTGAGCCAGTTGAAGTCACTGATATACAGGTGAGAACAGAGGGAACGAACCGAAGAGAAATAGCCCTGGAATTCCTGGTTCCATTCTCCATCGCTCAGGCTTTGTATATAGCCGTTCATTTTTTCATTGACTCCCCGGTTGTACTTCGCCAAAAGGGTAAAAACATCGCTGGTCATAGAAACCTCCTTATTTTCATCATCCCGCGTCTTCAATTAAATTCTTCATAATATAATCCCGGCGCTCAGGCGTGTTCTTGCCCATGTAGAAGGTGAGTACCTGGGGAACGGCCTTGAGGGTGTTAACCGACACCGGTACCAGGCGCATGTCCGCGCCGATAAACTGGCCGAATTCCTTGGGGCTGATTTCACCCAGACCTTTGAAGCGGGTCACTTCGCTCTGGCCGCCCAGGCTGGCCATGGCCTCGTCCCGCTCTTTTTCGGTGTAGCAGTAGCGGGTTTCCTTTTTGGTACGCACCCGGAACAGGGGCGTTTCCAGAATGAAAACCCGGCCCGCGGTTACCAGTTCCTCAAAAAAGGAAAGGAAGAAAGTGAGAAGCAGGTTGCGGATGTGGAAGCCGTCAAAATCGGCGTCAGTGGCAATAACAATCCTCGCGTAACGGAGGCCTTCGACATCGTTCTCTATCCCTAAAGCCATCATCATATTGTAGAGTTCCTCGTTCTTGTAGATCGAGGCGCGCTTTTTGCCGTACATGTTCTCCACCTTGCCCCGCAGGGCGAAGATCGCGTGGGTCATTACGTTGCGGCTTGAGACAAGCGAACCGGCGGCGGAATCGCCCTCGGTGATAAAAATCGTGGACTCGGCCCCCAGGAGGCCGTCTTCAAGGTGGTACTTACAGTCTTTCAGTTTAGGTATTTTGAGGGTGATTTTTTTGGCGGCCTCCCGCGCTTCTTTTTTAACCGCGTTAAGCTCGGTGCGCAGGCTCTCGTTGGAGAGAATCTTCTGTTCGAGTTTTTTCCCCGCTTCCTGGTTTTTGTGAAGCCAGTCCTCAACGGCGTTCCGCACTTCCTGCACAATCCACGTGCGGATGTCGGAATTGCCCAGTTTGTTTTTGGTCTGGCTTTCAAATACCGGGTTCTTGAGTTTTATCGCCACCACCGCGGTGGCCCCTTCACGGATGTCCTCGCTGCGGTAGTCTTTTTTGAAGTAGGTCTGAATACCTTTAAGAAAACCTTCCTTGAAAGCGGAAAGGTGCGTGCCGCCGTCGCTGGTAAACTGGCCGTTCACAAAGGAAAAATATTCCTCGCCGTAATTGTTGGTATGGGTAAAGGCGAATTCAATATGCTCGCCTTTGTAATAACCCATGGGGTACAGGCAGTCCTCGCCGGTTTCTTCGTATAACAGATCGTACAGCCCCCGCTTTGACACATACTGCTTGCCGTTCAGCGAAAGGGTAAGGCCCGCGTTAAGATACGCGTAATTCTGAATCCTCTTTTCGATGAATTCAAGATTGAACTGGTAATCGGTGAATATTTCCGGATCGGGGGTGAACTCAACGTAAGTGCCGTCTTTCTGTTTGTCTTTCAGTTTTCCCTTGCGCTCGCTCTTGAGTTTGCCCCGCTCAAAAACCGCCTCGGCGTATTCGCCGCCCCGGATGGCGACCGCCCGGAAGTAGACCGACAGGGCGTTCACCGCCTTAGTGCCCACGCCGTTGAGTCCCACGGAAAACTGAAACACGTCGTCGTTATATTTCGCGCCGGTGTTGATCACCGAAACACACTCGACGAGTTTTCCTAAAGGAATACCCCGGCCGTAGTCGCGGACCTTGGCGGTCCCGTCTTTTACCGACACGTCGATAATCTTGCCGTTACCCATGATGAATTCGTCGATGCCGTTGTCAATCACTTCCTTGAGGAGCACGTAAATTCCGTCGTCGGGGTTTGAACCGTCGCCGAGCCTGCCGATGTACATACCGGTCCGCAGGCGGATGTGTTCCAGCGAGGAAAGGGTTTTGATTTTTGATTCGTCGTACACCCCGGTTCCCGCGCGTCCTCCGGCGTCAGCGGCTTTTGCCGCCGGGACCTGCACGGCTTTGCCGCTCTCCGGCTTTGCCTTTACTGCCGCCTGTGGCCGCACTGTTTTACCGCTTTCAGGCTTTGCCTTTGCCGTCTGCGCTTTGGCGGGCACCCCTTTCCCTGTTACCGGCGCGTTTTTGGCGGCGTTCCCGGCGGCCGCGCTTTTGGCCTTAGACGTTTTTTCCCCTTCTGTTTTCCCTGCCATACAAATCGTAAGCTGTTCCCAATATCAGAGCCTGGAAACGACCCTCCCCTATAATAGTTTCCGCAATTCCACTATATACTTTTCGGCTTCATGAATACTGCCGTTAAATTCCGCGATGTCTTTTTCAGCCTCGGCGATTCGATCCCTTTTATGCGCAATCAGCTTGCGGTATTTCTCGATCTTCGCCTGTTCATCGTCAATGGCAATGGAGGCGCGGAGTTTTTCAATCGTCACAACAGCCTCCTCTATCGCCCGGTTGATGCGTCCGGCATCATCAAGGAAGGAACTGTCGTCGTCGGTGATAAGGGCATCGACAAGGCTTCTGTCCGCGCCTTCCGCTTCTTTGAGCGAAGCGGCGCGCGCGCCGAAGAGGCGGTACAGGACCCGCAGTTCCTCCCGCGCGGAGGCGATGCGGTTTTTCAGTGTTTGGATCTGCTTCAGGGGGCTGCCGTCCTCGCTGAAGCGTTCTAAGATTCCGCGCCGCTCCTCCCTGAGTTTCGCCAAATCCCCGGACAGGGAGCAGGCCGTTTCCCTCGACCGTTCTATCTCGGTAAGCAGGCCGGTAATTTCAGGCGGGGCAGCCCCGTGCGCCGGATTGTCCCGGCGGCTGTAGCGCTCGCCGGTGGAGCGGTAGAGCTGCTCAAGGTTGTCCTGGGCCTTGATCAGAAAGGAGCGCACTACCAGGCCTTGGGCGCCTTTGCCGATCCATGCAAGCACGCTGCTCCCCTCTTTTTGTTCCAGTTCCGTCAGCCGTTCCTCCAGAGAACGGACCTTGGTAACGAGGGCCTCCACCTGTTCGCGGGAGGGCGCGGTATATTCCCCGTAAGCGCCGGACGCACTGTCCCCGGCGAGGCCGAAGAGCGCTTTACCCAGTCTGCCGTACACGCCGGCCAAGTTCCTCGCCCGCTCGCTGTCCTCCCGCTCTTTCAGCTCTATTTGTTCCTCCAGTTCCTTCAAGCGCCGGATCATTTCCTCCGCGTTTAGTATCGCCGCTTCTGAATCGGCGATTTCTTTCCGCAGGCGGCGGTATTCCGTTTCTTCCCCTGAAGCGGTCCTGTCAACGTCCGGCTCCTGTTCCCCGATGCGGCTTAACAGGCTTTCGCCGAAACGCTCCAAAAGGGAATCCAGGGCGGCCGCATTTTCCCGCTTGTTTTTTTCCAGTTCTTCAATCTGTCTTTTTCGATCATCCATGATTTAATAATATGATTTTTTGGCGGTTTTGAAAAGGGAATACCCAGGTACTTCAATTATAACGGCGTTACCGACTTGTTGATCCCCCTGAATCCCTTATACTGCTCGGCCCTGCACCGTCGGAATGAGCCTCCGTACGGCAAGCCGCGCGGTATCTGGAACGTAGAGCTATTACTGGATCGGAGGCTCGTTCGAGAGGAAGTTTATAATACCCTCCCCCGCGCAAGCGGGTTCTTGGGTTTAATACCAAATTTTTGTAAGCGCTGCTTTATTTGAGCCGCGGCAAGCTTGGCAAGCGCAGCTTGCCTTGGGGTATTAAACCAGACTTTCGAATAAAGGTACTGTTCCCCAGGGGCAGCAAAGGCTTGAAAGCGCCCATCCTGCGGAAAGCCCCGCCGCCGCGATTACCGCGCCGAACCGCACCTAAGTTTTCTCCGAAACCGTCGACCTTAATTCCGCCCGGCGCAGGATCATCTCCCCGGCAATGCTGATCGCGATTTCCCCGGGTGTCTCAGCCCGTATCCGCAGGCCGATGGGGGCGTTGATCCGGTTCAGAAAATCATCACTTACCCCTTCGACCTGAAGCTGTTGTTTAACCGTGGCGGCTTTGGTCTTACTGCCGATAACGCCGATATACGCGCATTTTTTGGATATGAGCTGGCGCAGTACGACAATATCCCATGCGTGGGTAACAATGACGATATAATCCCGTGAATTGATTTTCAGGTATTTGTTCACCTGCCCATAATCGCCAACGATCAAATCGCAGGCGGCGGGAAAAAGTTCCCGGCTTACATATTCTTCGCGGTTGTCAAAGACGATGCAGCGGAAACCAACGGTGGTCAGCACCGGCTGCAATGCTTGGGCGCAATGTCCGCCGCCGAAAATAAATACCTTGCCCGCAAAATTAATGGGTTCCCCGTAAATGCGCCGATCCCCAATTTTCACCAGCACGCCGTTGTTCCGGGCCAAGGCTTTAATGGCTTTCGCGTCCAATTCCATCCCCTTAAGCGGAATGTCCGCGCCGTACAGGGACATGGTCCAGTCATTGGGATTGGTTAAATCGATAAAAAGCCAGATATCCGCATCCTGCTCCAGGCACAGGAAACATTCCTTCATGAAGGCGATGGTTTTTTCATCGCCGCCGTGGATAAACTGGAAATACACCTCCATATCGCCGCCGCAAACCATGCCAAGTTCCTCTTCATCATTGCGGTGGAGGTGATAGGTTTTGCGCTGCGACCGGCCCCGCTCCAGCAGGCCCTGGGCGTACTGAATGGCTTTATACTCTACCGTGCCGCCGCCGATAGTACCGCAGACCCTGCCGTTTTTATCTACCAGCATATGAGCGCCCGCACTCCGGGGGCTGGAACCTGTTTCCGCCACAATCGTGACGAATACCGTATCTTCACCGGCAGTTGTTTTTTTCTGTATGGTGGAAAATAAATCTTTCATGTATATGACACCCTTTTTTGTGACAAAACATATTTTATTCCGCAGTGACCGCAAGATCAACTAACAGGTGTTACAGAAAACGCCCTCCAAAAAACTTTTTGCCGGAACACTTATCAAAATACCAAAACACCGGAAAATGATAAATTTACCTCATGGGCCAAGGGATACACACTGCTGATGAGCCTCCGCGGAGCAAGCCCCGCGGTATCTTTAGCGTTGGGTTGTACCGGATCGCAGGCTCGTTCGATAGGAAGTTTATAATACCCTCCCCCGCGCAAGCGGGTTCTTGGTTTAATACCAAAATTTTGTAAACGCTGCGGCATTTGAGCCGGAGCAAGCTTGGCAAGCGCAGCTTGCCTTGGGGTATTAAACCAGACTTTCGAATAATGCAGAACTTGGAACAGGACAGAACCATTCTGCGGGAATTGGCGCAGAAAACCGTGGAAATAGCAGCGCTTCCCATACAGGAAGAAAAGAAACGGCTGTGGCGTAAACTGAACGGGCTCAAACCGGAACGCCCCATGGTGAGCTTCGATCAGGTTTGCTGGAACGAACTGAATATCGAGGGCAAACTTACCCTGCGCTGCGAAGATCCCGAGTGCCGGGTGTATGAGGACCGCTTCCGCAAAACCCTTTTTCAGTGGGAATATTTTCCCGCGGACATGGTGGTGGAAGATTATATCCGCGTGGCAAAGGCGATTAGCGGCGCGCCCACAACGGTAAACAATATACCCGGCGCCCTGTTCGGCATGACAATCCGGGAGCAAACGCTGTCCACCGACGCGGCAAACGATGTGGTCAGCCACCGTTATGAGAATCAGTTCAAGACGATTGACGACGTAATGGAAAAAATACAGATGCCCGTAATCGGATGCGACGCCGCCGAGACAAAGCGCCGTATGGAAAAGGCCCGGTGGCTTTTTGACGGCATTATGCCCCTGCGGGAAGAAGGCTGGGGCTATGACGCCTATCTTTCATGCTGGGACCCGATTGCCATGTGGATGAGCATAACGGATGTGATATACGGCATCATTGACGAACCGGAGAAGATGCACGCCCTGATAAACCGGATGGTCGAAGCCTATATGTCCATGCTGGATCAACTGGAAACCCAAAACCTCATCTATGCTTATCCCCAGGCCCTGGTACATACTGTAAACAGTACGGCTGTCCGGTGGAGTTCATTTTTAAGGATATCAGCACCGTACGGAATGATCCGGGGCGTCTCACCGAAGAAGCGGGAATCGCCATGCAGGTGGCAATGGGATAAACAAAAAGTACGTGCGGTCCGTCCGCCTGTCGCGGCGGATGGTCAAAAAACAGGATTTCGAAATCGGAATTGGTGGGACAGGCTCTATTGACAAATTTTAAACATTAGGGCTTTACATTTTCATAAGAATATGGTTATAATAGTAAACAAGTGTCTTGTCTGAATCTTTTATTAAGGAGTGAATCATGGGATCAGTAGATTTGCCTAAAAGCCCTAATGTATTCCATCCGGAGAAACCGAGCGCCGTAGGCTCCCGGAATTCGTTGGCCCAGGAATATCGTGATCAGCAGGTTGAAGTTAATCAATTGTTGGAAGAGGAAACCAACAAGGTTATCCACCACCTCACCGCGAAACTGCCCAAGGACGTGCTTGAACGCCTTGATGTAATGGGCGGTTTGAAAGAAAAGCTGTACAACTATTTTAACCAGAATTACCAGAACATGTTCAACCGTTACATGGTGACGACTGAAGATGAAATGGTGAAGAAAGTCCGGAACTATATCGACAAGGAAGAGACCAAGGTCCTTGCCCGCTATACCCCCAAAGAAATAGCGGACCTCCTTGACGCGGTAGGCGGCGCCGACAAGTTCAACACCGGTGAAATCGAAAAATCCATGGTGAACATGTATGGCCACTTGCAGGGCCATATCCAGCGCGGCGTCAACGAGCTGGAAACCCACACCAACAGCATTCTGCGGCAAAAAACCGATACCGGCGCCTTTGTCCGCGGCGAGAACGCCTATTCCATCGTCAAATGCGCCTTCAAAGACAACCTGATAAAGCCCAAGACGGTCAGCGATGTGAAACTCTCGGTGAATATCCTGGATTCCGAGCTTATCAGCCCGATTTTCCACTATCAGGTCACGGTGGAATACCTGATCAAAGACCTCATTTCCAAACACATCATTGACAGCATCGACAAGGAAATTGAGCGGATTAAGGATCAGCGGATCGACCAGGGCCTTGAGGAATTCTCCGACAGCGAGGTTATCTTCAGCAAGATCAACCGGGTGGAGAATTACACCGACGACAGCGCCGAGGAAGCCAAATCCAAGCGCTACGGGTATATCGCCAAGGCGCTTATGGAGCGGATCGCCGATCTCCGCGCGGAAATCGACCCCTCGGCTTTTGACGCCCTCAATGTCCGCGAAAACATCAAGAAGATCGTCGACATCGAGAACATCCGCAACCGCGGCTTCAACACCGCCATCAACTCGATCACCTCTATCCTCGACACATCCAAGATGGGCTACCAGTTCATCGAAAACCTCAAAAACTGCCGCGAAGTGATCATCCGGGAATATGAGGACACCGATGTGGCCAACCTGCCGGACGAGCGTTATCAGATCAAGATGCGCTATTTCGACAACGCCCAGCTCATTGAAGACCGCAAGGCCTACGACGTGCAGATCAAGAGCTTTGAGACCGAGATTCAGCACTTGTGGGACCTGCTGGAAGTGATCTACCAGGATTCCAAATCGTCATTCAAAATCAATGATTTTGAAGACCTCGCCAAGAAGAACAGGAACCGCATCAAAAAGATCATCAAGGACAAGACCGGCGAGCCTCTCTACGAAGATATCGCCAAGGTGTGGGACGAGATTTCCTTTGTCGCCTCCGCCGAGACCGAGGTGGAAAAGGCCAACCGGACCTACTATTTCGAGAAGGACCGGCTCCGCACCAGGATCATCCGCATGAGGGAACGGATGAAACAGATGTACGATTATCTGTATCCCATTGAGCGGCGGGTTATGGAAAGCCGCCTCTCCTGGCTGGAAAAGGAATACTTCCGCTTTGACTACATGATCAATCCCTACCACCTGCAGCCCGGTCTCTTGCTGGATGTGGATATCACTTCGATCAAGCGGAAGAAAGTAACGCTGGACTCCATGGCCAACGTGCTCAACGAATTCCTCCACGGCGTGTCCAAGGGCTTCCAGGACGCGGCGTTTGCCTCGTTCAGCCGCCGCCGTTCCACTGTTCGGGAAGATATCACCCAGTCTTTCGGCAGCGCCGAGGCTATCCATCCCGTTTCCAACCAGGACGCTCCCCCCGCTGTAGCCGACACGCAGCTCAAGGCAATCGCCGCTCCCAAACGGGGACGGAAAGCCGCCGGCGTGGTGGATACCAAGCCCAGACGGGGACGGAGATCGAACAAAGAAGCGGGATTAACCGAACTGTAATGCAAAGCGTCCCGCCCGCTCCTGTGCCGGGGCGGGATGCCGCTGATTAAAGGCCCCTGATACGATAGCGCGGTTTTGTCCTGAGCGTTCTGGCATATTGGGGGTTTTTTACTAAAGGAGGCAATGCTTTTATGAGCAAAGATTTGGCCAATCTGGAAGTACTTTCCACACGGGCGGGTTTTAACGCCGCGGTGCGGCAGATACAGAAGACCATCAGCATTTCCGGAGACGCGGGATCGGACAATTTGGCGGATATTTTGTATGAAATGGGAGATAATGAACTTTCCGGTGAGCGAATAGGGCTGTTGCTGCGGATGATCTTGGTTGACAAGCTGGGTTACAAGGCGGCTTCTTCCAACCTTGCCACGGTGGTTGATGATCCGGCCAAACTGGCGAAGGAATTCGCCAAATGGAAAGGCGCCGATCTTATCGCCGCCTATCACCATCCTGAACTGGGACTTTTGATCGCGAATCCCAAAGTGGCCGAGGAGTTGTCCGGCTTCGGGGGTCTGCGCAAACGGGAACTTCTGGTGGTGTACGCCGGAAAACAGGGCAAGAGCGCCGACGAAAACTGCCAGCATGCGGCGGAACTGGCCTTGAGTCTGTTCGCCGGAGCCAAGGTAAAAATCCCGCCGGCGCTGCTGAAGGGGAATTTCAGCGCGCGCAAGGTTTCGGCGCCCGCCGGGGACGATGGGAAAACAGCCGTTTCCAGGAAGGCGGTCAAAAAAAAGGCTGCCAAAACTGCTCCCAAGGCAAAACGGGATCCCTCCGCGCCTCATGCGGAGCGTATTGCCGCGCCGGTGGTAACCGCATCGGTGACGGCCAGGGGCTCGGTGAAAATGACGCCCCGTTATGCGGTGGTGGTGCAGAACGAACTGTTCCACAACGGAAACGTGGAAGCCTGGAAACGGATCGTAGCCAGCTACAATTCTAAACATCCCACGCTGGAAGTGTACATCTACTATGAGGGTGAACGAATTCTTGATATCAATTCTCTTTTCAAATGGGGCAAGGTCAAGCACGGCAGTGCCATTGAGTTTGCCGTGGCGGGTGATAATATCCAGGACGTGGCAAAATTGCAGCGCTATCTGTCCCAGGGGGCCAGCAGTCAGTTTGAAGCCTTCCTTCACGGGCCGGTAAATAACGTGCTGAGGCTCTTCTAAAAAGGAAAAACCATGGACAGTAGAATACATTTTTTTAGCCAGAAAGACGTCATTTCAAAAAAAGTCGCGTCCGAGCGCCTGGGGGTCCGGGGACGGCAGGCCAATGAATTCGCCGAACTTGGGTTTCCTATTCTCCCCGGATTCATTCTGGATACTGAAATTGCCTCGGAGATAGACCCGAAAACGATTAAAAAGGACATCAGCGTCCTTTTGGAAAAATGCGCCGGCATGGTGGGAAAAACATACGGAGACGCGAAAAATCCCATGCTCGTCAAGGTGGTAATATCCTCAAACCTGGCCATTACCACCTATCCGGCGCTGCACAACTTCGGCCTCGTGAAACCCACCATCGGGGGCTTTGACGAATGGGTGGGCGAGGACTTCGCCGCTCACGAAGTGCTTTTCCTGGTCCGGGGCATGCTCAAGATTGAGGAACGGATCAAGGAACTGGAGGATAAAACCAAGGAACAGGAGGAGATTGCTTCCTGCTTAACAAGCCTGGATCGGGCCCTCGGTATCGCGGGACCTTCCAATGAACTTGGTAAAAAACCGGATGCCAGGGAAATGAAAATAACCAAAACCGCCGCCCAGTACATGGACGAATATGCCGAATATTTCCCCAAGGGCTTTTTTGATGCCCCCGAGGAACAGCTCATGATAACCCTGAGCGAGATTTCCAAAATGCTCCAGATGGATGATCAGAATGACCGGGATACGGCGCTTTTGATTCAGCCCATGGTTTACGGCAACTACGGTAAGGATTCCTGTTCCGGGGATTATTTCAGCCGTAACGTGGTAACGGGGAACAAAAAATTGCAGGGCCGTTTTTTCCGGGGCAGGTTCAACGAAACCGGCGCCAGCGGTCAGGATATCAGCAAGATTGACCCAACCCACCTTAAACAGCTGGAAAAAATCGCCTGGACTCTGGAGGATAAATTCAAGGAAATCCGGCAGATCCGTTTTACCGTGGAAAAGGGAAAACTCTGGCTCATTGAACAGCGTCTGGTGGATCAGAAATCTACCCAGGCGGATATTAAACTCCTCCTGGATCTGGCGGGCCGGAAAATCGTAGGCAACGACTATGTGGTCAAGGCCATTGAGCCCCTCCGGCTGAATGAAATTCTTCACCCCATTATTGACGCCTCCAGCGTAAAGGGCCTTAAAAACTGGAAGGGGGGCATCGCCGGCGCTCCCGGCGCCGCCATCGGCAGGGTCTTTTTCAGTACCGACGCCCTTCTGGAGGCAAAGAAAAACGCCCATCAGCAGGGTGAGGATGAACGGTTTATCCTCTGCCTGATCTCCTCCTTTGCGGAGGATGTCAAAGCCATCGAGGTGTCCACCGGGGTTCTGACCGCCGAGGGGGGCTATTCCGCCCACGCGTCCGTGGTGGCCCGTCAGTACGGCAAGGTATCCCTGGTGGCCCCGGATTTGAAAATCAAGGGGAAA
>JAITIC010000004.1 GCA_031279635.1 Treponema sp.
GTTTACTTCCCTCGACGAAGCCTGGGCGGGCGTCAATGTGGCGCTCAACACGATCCTTGCGATAGACAAAAAATACTAATGCTGCAAAGGAGCACACGCCATGTCAGAAGAATCCGTCAAAACAAATCATTCCAAGTACAATTTACAGTCCTGGTCAAAACAGCGGGGGCTTGATCCCATCGTCATTGAAAGGGCCGAGGGCATCTATATGTGGGACCCCTCGGGGAAACGGTATGCCGATATGTCCAGCCAGCTTGTCAACCTGAACCTTGGGCACGGCAACCGGGCAATCATTGAGGCGATTAAAAAGCAGGCGGATCAGTACTGTTATATTTCGCCTTCCTACGGAAACGAGGCCCGGGGGGAACTGGCAAAGCTGATCATCGGGCTGCTGCCGGACAACTTCGGCAAGGTGTTTTTTACCAATGCCGGCGCGGACGCCAATGAAAACGCCATCAAGATGGCGCGGATGTATACCGGCCGTTACAAGGTCTTTTCCCGGTACCGCAGCTATCACGGCTCAACCTTCGGGGCGGGCAACCTGACCGGCGAGCCCCGGCGCTATCCCCTTGAGCCGGGCATCCCCGGGTTTGTTAAATTCTTCGACCCCTACCTGTACCGGGATGATCTCAAATTTGCTTCCGAAGAGGAAGCCGCGGCCTATTATGTGCGCCGTTTCCGCGAGCAGCTGCTCTACGAAAACCCCGAGAGCATAGCCGCGGTCATCTGCGAGACGGTGACCGGCTCAAACGGCGCGATCATTCCGCCCCGGGGGTATTTTGAGGGCCTACGCAGGGTCTGCGACGAATTCGGCGTCATGCTGATCTGCGACGAAGTGATGATGGGCTTTGGCCGCACAGGAAAAATGTTCGCCTTTGAACATTTCAACATCAAGCCCGATATTGTTTCCTTTGCCAAGGGCGTTACCTGCGGGTATGTCCAGCTTGGGGGCTGCGCGGTTTCGTCAAAAATCGCCGAATACTTTGACGACAAGCTGCTCTCCTGCGGCCTCACCTACAGCGGCCACCCCTTAGGCTGCGCCGCCGGAGTCGCGGCGGTCAACTATTACCGGGAACACCGTATCCTGGACAACGTAAACGCCCGGGGAGCGGAGCTTGCGGCGATTTTCCAAAGCCTCAAGGAAAAACACCGGAGCGTTGGGGATGTGCGAAGCATAGGCCTCTTCGGCGCGGTCGAGCTGGTGAAGGACCGTGAGACCAGGGAAGCCCTTGTGCCCTATGGAAGGGATCCCGAAGGAATCATGGGGAAGATAAACAGTGAACTTGCCAAACGCGGTTTTATGACCTATACTCATGAAAATATGATCCTTGTTGCCCCGCCGCTTATCATCACAAAAGAGCAGTTGGCCGAGGAGATGGCGATTTTGGATGAAACGCTTGGCATAGCGGACGGAATGATATGACCAATTATTATATGCCCACCAGGATAGTGGGAGGCGAAAACTGCATTGTTGACAATGCTTCGCTGCTTAAAGAGCTGGGGAAGAAGGCCCTGATCGTTACGGGCCGGAATTCAGCCAAGGCAAACGGTTCCTTTGCCGATGTGGAAAAGGCCCTGGAAGCCAACGGCCAGGCCTATGCCCTTTTTGATCAGGTGATGGCAAACCCTACGATAGCCTGCGCCTTCGACGCCGCGGGGCTTGCCCAACGCGAGGCCTGCGATTTTGTCATTGCCCTGGGAGGCGGTTCGCCCATGGACCTGGGCAAGGCGGCCGCGGCCATTGCGGTGAACCCCCTGCCTGCGGACGCCCTGTTTTCCACCCCCTTTGACCAGGCCCTGCCGGTGGCCGCCGTCCCCACCACCGCCGGCACCGGCTCGGAGGCAACCCGGTATGCCATCCTTACCAACGACGCCGTGCAATCAAAATCCTCCCTTTCTTCGCCCCTGCTTTTCCCCCGGCTTGCCTTCCTGGACGCCCGGTACCTGGCCAGTTTGAGCCGGAACACCCTTGTCAACACGGCGATTGACGCGCTCTCCCATGCGGTGGAGGGTATGCTGGGCGCGCGGGCTTCCGCCTTTACCGACGCCGCCGCGAAAAGCGGCCTCAGGGCCTTTGCCGAATGTCTGCCCGCCCTCCAATCCGGCGACATTAGCGATCCCGCGGTCCGCGAGAAGCTGCTTTTTGCCGCAAGTTTGGACGGCATGGTCATCGCCAACACGGGAACCATTGCGGTTCACGCCATGGGCTATTTGCTCACCTATTTCAAGAAGGTGGATCACGGCAGGGCTAACGGCCTCCTCCTGGGCGCGTATCTCAGGCTGGTTCAGCGGAAGGAGCAAGCCGCCGGGACGAACCGCGTCGGCGACATACTCGGCGCCCTGGGCATGAAAAGCCTTGACGAATTTGACGCGGCGATAGACGGGCTGCTGGGCGAGCGGGAAAAATGCGCCGCCGCGGAAATCGAACAATACGCCGAAACCGCGATTCACGCGGCGCATATCGCCAACAGCGCCATTAAGCCCGATAAGGCGGATTTGCTTGAAACGCTGACAAGGTCTTTGGGCGGATAAAACAG
>JAITIC010000028.1 GCA_031279635.1 Treponema sp.
CAGCGTTGGCAGCACTGTTTCTATGCGATTTAGTATCGCTAATACATCTACATCTTTCATGCTTGAAGTATAGCATATTTATTTCATATTTGTCAATGTTATTTATATACACTTCCTAAACAAATCACAGATTACCGTCCAGGTGGGCGGCCGCCCGAACCCGGCGCTTGATACCGCAATCGAAATTTCTCAGGCCGCAGCCGATAAGCTGGGGATATACAAAGATATTCCCACGTGGGTATGGCTCGAACCGGTACCCGCGGCGGACACGACGGCCAAACACGTCATGCGGCCCCGGATCGGGGTCTTCAGGCAGACGGGGAACGCCACCATTCTGCCCTCCGGAACAGGCTTGACCGCTTCCCATACCACCCTGCCGATGGGGATAAAGGTAAAAGTGACCAATCCCACCAACTCAAGGAGCGTGACCGTTACCATAAGCGACCGCATCAGGGCTTCCAAAGAGCGGATTATTGATATGTCACAAGCTGCGGCCAGGGCGCTCGGCATACAGCGCACCTCCAAGGTCCAGATCGAAACAACGGACGGTTAATGTCCGTACCCAAAGGCGCAGCGTTTGGGCAATTAAGAGGAAGAACACTATGAAAAAGATACGGTTTATTATAATGGCATTGGCCTTGTGCGCGCTTCCGCGGCTCCAGGCCCAGCAGCAACTCATCATCTACACCTGGGAGGAAATATTCCCCCGGGAGATTCTTGACGGCTTTGAAAGGGCGAACCCGGGCCTGGAAATCGTGTATGAGACGTTTGACTACAACGAGAACATGTTTCTGGATCTGCAAAGTACCGAGGCCAGTAATTACGATTTGGTCATAGCTGACGACTATATTATTCAGCTGGTCATTGAAAACGATCTGGCCCAAAAACTTGACAAGAGGAAGCTCGGCAACCTCGTCAATGTTAATCCGTTCTACCAGCATCAGTTTTTTGATCCCAAAGACGAGTACACCGTTCCCTATGGCGCGGGGATACAGACCATTGTGTACGATCCGTCAAAGGTAAGGCTGGACATTAAGGGCTACGCGGATTTATGGGACAGGTCTCTCAGGAACAGCGTGGGCGTTCTGGGGAATTACCGCGTTATGAACGGGATGGCCCTCAAGACGCTCGGCAAGAGTTACAATACCGAAGACATTGCCGATATCAGGAACGCGGGAAGCAAGTTAAAAGAGCTGGTTCCGAATGTCCGCCTGATTGACGACAGCGGTCTTGATAAGGAACTGGTCTCCGGCAGGTTATCCGCGGCGGTAATGTACACCGATATGGCAATGCGGGCAAGACAGAGAAACCCCAATCTTAAAACGGTATTTCCCCGCGAAGGCATAGGCTTCGGCATCATGGCAGGCTTTATTCCCAGGAATGCGCCCAACGCGGACGCCGCCCACAAGTTCCTCAACTATATCCTTGACGCCAGGCGGGGCGCCCAGTGTTTTGAATATCTCGGCTATTACTGTACCTACAACGGGTCGGAGCAATATATCAAACCGGAGATGAAGGAATTTCTTATTCTTCCCCGATTCAACACATTTGAGATGATTCAGAATTTTGTAAGTCAGGCGGCAGAGGACGAGCACCAGCGGATATGGAGCGAATTCGAGACTGCGGTAAGCAAACAATGAGAACGTCCTCCTGAGCTTATGGAAAAGGCGGACTGCATAACCCGTGACTATATACGGGATTTTTTCAGGCTGACCGAGGAAAATGATAAAGCCGTAATAGATTTTATCATGGCCCGGTTGGTCCTGAAAGAATTTGCGCATAACACTTACATCTGCCGCGCCGGGGACGAGGCGGACTCCATGTACTTTATTGATTCGGGGACCGTTACCGTAAGGGGCGCGGGCAATGAAGTAATCAACGAACTGCAGACTGGCGGCTGTTTTGGGGAGTACGCCGCCCTTACCGGGGACAAACGCCTTGCCGATATACAGGCGCGGGGAACGGTCCGGGTATACGCCCTTGATAAAGAAACACTGCTTTCCCTGTCCCGGAGTCATTCGGGTATTTACAGCCGCTTTCTCAAAAACATTTATGTACAGGAGTCGGAGCGCTACCGGAAACTGGTCAGGCTGCTCAGCGCCAAGCGCGGTATCGGATATACGGGCTTCAGAAAGAAGCTGACCCTGCCGTCGCTTTTTTTGAATTACAGTGTTGTTTTTACGATCTTTTTCGCCGTCCTGTTATTTGCCCCCAATCCCGCCCTGGAACAAGTGCATCCGTTTTGGCTTTGCTCTCCGGTGGTGTTCATGGTGGCCTATTTGATTATCACCAAACGCGCGCTTGAGGCCCTGGTGCTCGCGCCAATGTACATCATGATACTTCTGGGAAAACTCAATTTTGCCGGGCTCTTTTGCGCGCGTATAGTAACCACAATTATTGATACGGCGGATCTTCTTGTGATAGTTATGCTGATGGGTTCCCTGACCAGACTTTTTACCGCGTCGGGAAGCGTCAACGCCCTGAGGTATATCGCCCAAAGAAAAATAAAAAGCGCCAAAGGGACGATGCTGGCCGCCTTCGTGTCGATGGTCTTCATCGCCATTGACGAGTATTTGTTGTTCCTTATAAACGGCGCCTGTTTTGTCAACCTGGCGGATGAAAAACGGATTCCCCGTGAAAAATCCGCCATGGTTATGGGAATGTCGCCGGGGGCGCTGTGTATTTTAAGCCCCATGTCCCTTACCGGCATTTACCTTACCGGCCTTATCGTCATGTCAAGCGGGCAGAAAGGGCTTTTTATCGAAGCCATTCGCTATAACTTTGCCGCAATTATCATGATTGTAGTGATTCTGCTCCTCGCCTTTGAAAAGCTGCCGCTGGTCGGCGCGTTGAAAAAAGCGGCAATCCGGGTGAAGGAAGGGGGGGACCTGTGGCCTGAGGGCACGGATAATCCCGAAGAGGAAGAAAATTCCGCCCTGCGGGGACGGGTAAGAAACCTGTTGCTGCCGGTTCTGCTTCTTATCGTCAGCTCGATTGCCGCCGGGACTCTTGAGGCGGGAGAGTTTCAGATCAACGTACTGTACGGGATGATTATCACCCTGATCGGTACTTTTCTGTTGTACTGTTTTCAGCAATACATGTCCCCCGATCAGTTTTTCAAAAATGTGGTATACGGCATTGAAAGCATGATCGGCCCTATCTTCATGTTCATTATGGGGAAATGTTTCGCCAACGGCATGGACGAGATCGGTTTTTCGGCCTGGCTTGACGGGCTTGTGCAGAGCGTTATCCGGGGACATGTCTGGCTGCTGCCGCTTATCATTTTCGGCGTTTGTACTTTCGTGGGCGCGCTGTTCGATAACCCCTGGGCCATGTATGCCATCGGCATGCCCATCGCGGTGGGTTTTGCCGCCACTATGCACGGAAACACCGCGCTTTATGTGGGCGCGGTCTGCGCCGCGGGTTTGCTGGGAAACGAAATCGCTATGGGCGACATCTTTTTTATCGGTCCCATGCTGGGCATAAACCCGATGAGCTACTATCAGGCCAAGCTGCCCTATGTGATCGCCGTCGGGGTCCTTGCCGCCCTCGCCTACGCCGCCGTGGGCTATTGGGGACTGTGACGGGGATTGCCCGAATGAGCCTCCGCGGAGCAGAGCTTGGCAAGTGCAGCTTGCATGGCAAGCATAGTTTGCCTTAGGGTATTAAACCAGACTTTCGAATCAAAAAGTCCGCGGAATTCCGATTTCAACCACGGGCGGAACCGACAGAACCGATATGATAGCGTGTAAGGCGAAAATTGCCCCCTCAATTCGTCCGCGGCTGTCCGTGTAGTGCCCATGCATGCGCGGACTTGCGGTTGTCTTGAATTCGGAATTGCTGAAAATCCGCAAATTGCCCTTGACAAAATTTTGGTTTTTATCTATTTTATCTGTGAAATATTTCACAAGGGGAAATGGCGTCCGGCGCCGGGAAAACAGTGTCTGTCAGCTTATCCGGGCCGGCAAAAGAGCGGCTCTTGCAGCTTATGCGGCTGCTGGAAAAACACGCCGCTCATGGAGAACGGGGGCCGGTTACTTCCGCGCAGGCGGAGCAGCTTACGGGCTGGCCGAGGGATACCATCAGAAAGGACATTTCCTGCCTGCATGGGGCGGACGAGGCCGCTATCGGGAACAGCGCGGGCTATAATCCGGAACTGCTGATCCCGCTGATAAAAAAAGCTCTGAGGCTGGACCGCCGGGCGAAGTTCTGCGTGGTGGGCCTGGGGCGGCTGGGATCGGCCTACCTTAATTTTACGCCGCCGGAGTTGGGGGAATTTGAGCTTGCCGCCGGGTTTGACACCAACGTGAACAGGGTGGAGATTCTCAAGGCCGCGGCGCCGCTGTACCCGGCTTATAAAATGCCCGAGATTATCGGCCGGTTCGGCATCAAGATCGCCCTGCTCTGCGTTCCCGCGGAGGCGGCGCAGGCGGCGGCGGAAAAATGCGCCGCCGCCGGAATCCGGGGCATTCTCAACTTTGCGCCGGCGGCGTTGAGTCTGCCGCCGGAAGTGGCGGTTCATAACGTGTTTGTGGCGGACGAACTGAGGAATTTGGCTGTTAAAATGAGGAGTTAACATGAAACGAGTGTACAATTTTTCGCCGGGGCCTTCGGCCCTGCCGCTGCCTGTTTTGGAAAAGGCGGCGGCTGAAATGTGCGATACCAACGGCAGCGGCCAGTCCGTTATGGAAATGAGCCACCGCTCCAAAGACTTTAAACCTATTATCGAAAAGGCCGAATCCCTGCTCCGGGAACTGACCGGCATACCGCCCAACTACAAAGTGCTTTTTTTGCAGGGCGGCGCTTCTTTGCAGTTCTCCATGATTCCCCTCAACCTTGCGGCGGAAACAGGCGCGGGCAGAAAAAAGGCCGCCTACATCGAAACCGGCGTCTGGGCGGACAAGGCCGCCAAAGAAGCCGCGAAATTCGCCGGCGCGGAAGTGCGGGCAAGTTCCAAAGACAAGGCCTATACCTACATCCCCAAGGCGCCCGCCCCTGAGCCGGGAGACGCCTATTATCACATAACGCTGAACAACACCATTGTGGGTACCAAATGGGCGGAGATTCCCGATACCGGAAAAGTTCCCCTCGTGGCGGACATTTCGAGTAACATTCTCTCCGAGCCGCTGGACGTTTCCCAATTCGGTCTCCTGTACGCCGGCGCGCAGAAAAACCTGGGGCCTGCCGGGACCACGGTGGTGATCATTCGGGAAGATCTTCTCGGCCATGCCGCCGATAAAACACCGGCCATGCTCCGTTACGACATTCATGCCGCCGAAGGTTCAATGTATAACACCCCGCCCTGTTACGGGATTTACATCATCGGCCTGGTGCTGGAATGGCTTAAAAATCTCGGCGGCGTCGAAGCAATAGCGAAACTCAACCGGGAAAAGGCGGGGCTTTTCTATCAATACCTTGAAAGTTCAAAGCTCTTTTATTCACCGGTGGAAAAAGCCTCCCGCAGTTTAATGAACATCCCCTTTGTCAGCAGAGTAGAAGATTCTGAAAAGCGGGCCGCCCTTGAGAGCCGCTTTGTAAAGGAAGCCGCCGCCTCGGGCCTCGTGAACCTTGCCGGCCACCGCCTGGTAGGCGGCATGAGGGCCAGCATCTACAACGCCATGCCTGTTGAGGGCGTTAAGGCGCTCATTCAGTTTATGGAGAAATTTGAGCAGGCGCGGTAAGCCTTCAAGGAGCAGCCATGTTTCGCATCAGAACGATGAATAAAATCAGTCCCCTGGGGCTGGAGCTTTTTCCCAGGGATAAATACGAAGTCGCCAGTGAGATTCCCCATCCGGACGCCATTCTGGTGCGGAGCGCGGATCTGCACAACGCGGAGATTCCCGATTCAGTGCTGGCCATTGCCCGGGCCGGGGCGGGAGTCAACAATATCCCTGTTCACCAGTGCAGCGACAGGGGCCTCGTGGTGTTCAACACCCCGGGCGGCAATGCCAACGCGGTAAAAGAACTGGCCCTCGCGGCGCTGCTCATCGCGTCACGCGACATTGTGCGGGGGATCGGCTGGGCCGCATCCATTGCCGGAAGGGCGGACGAGGTGCCGGACCTGGTGGAAAAGGAAAAATCGAAATTTGAGGGGCCGGAACTCCGGGGTAAAACCCTGGGGGTAATCGGCCTTGGGGCTATCGGCGTGATGGTGGCCAATGACGCGGTCGCTCTGGGCATGGATGTTATCGGCTACGATCCCTATATTTCGGTGGACGCCGCCTGGAATCTTTCGAGGGAAGTTGTCCGCGCCGATACCCTGGAAGGGTTGCTGGCAAAGGCCGATTATATCAGCCTGCACATCCCCCTGGGCGATACCACCAGGGGCCTTTTGAACGCCGAGAAATTCCGCTTTATGAAGAAGGGGGCGCGGGTCGTCAACCTGGCCCGCGGGGGACTGGTCAACGAGGCCGACATTATCGAAGCCCTGCAATCGGAAAAACTCGCCGTGTATATAACGGATTTTCCCTCAGCGGAACTGCTCGCCTGCAAAAACGCTATTTGCATTCCCCACCTGGGCGCTTCCACACCCGAAGCGGAAGACAACTGCGCCATTATGGCGGTAAAGCAGCTCATGGATTTTCTTGAAACCGGCGCCGTCCGCAATTCGGTGAATTATCCCCGCTGCAAACTGGACCAGCGCGCCCCGTTCCGCCTGCTGGTGGCAAACCGTAACATTCCCAACATGGTGGGGCAGATAACCACGATTCTCGCCGGGGCGAATATCAACATAACCGATCTGATCAACCACCACCGTGATGAATTTGCGTATAACATCATTGACACTGAACAGCAAATTCCCAATTCGGTTTTTAAACAGCTGCGGCAGGTGGACGGCATTATCCGCATCAGGCTGATAGAAAAATACCCTGCGGTATAAATTGAAGAGGATGAAAAAAATGCATTATATAAAAATAGGTTTTGCGCTGCCGGTGTTCCTGGGCGGCCTGAGCTCTCTGGCGCTCTGCGCGTTTCTGGCGGTCCGCGAACCGGAGCTGTGGACCTCCGTTTCGGAACGTCCCGAAAGCGTTTCGCTTGAACCGCCCGTTGTTAATGAAGAAATGCCGCCCGAGGTAAACGCCTTTCAGATTTTAACCGGGAAAAGAGAGCAAAAACCGGACCTGATACAGGAAATGTACCGGGATCCGGACAAACGTGAATGGGTGATTGAATTTTTCCGGGAAATTTGTGACTCACGGGAAATAGCGGAAGTGATTCTTGCCAACGCGGCGGCCTTTGACATAGCGCCCGCCCTCGCTTTTGCCCTGGGCTGGGAAGAGAGCCGCTTTAATCCCCGCGCGGTAAACAACAAAAACCGCGATCAGAGTATAGACCGGGGCCTGTTCCAGCTGAACAGCCGCTCTTTTCCCCGCATAGAACCCCAGGCGTTTTTCGACCCTAAAATCAACGCGTGGAACGGCATGAGTCATCTGAGATTCTGTCTGGACAGCGGCGGCTCGGAAATAGCCGCGCTTGCCATATACAACGCCGGTTCGGGCAAAATAAAGTCAAGCGGCGCTCCCAGGCAAACCCTGGACTACACGAACCGGATTCTGGAAAACCGCCGGAACATTGAGAGTTATTTTGAGGCGCGTCTCCGGCGTGAAGCGGAAACTCGTATGGCGGAAAAATTCGCCAACACCCGCGGCCGGGACGCGACCCCGGAGCAGAACATGGACTTCCTGCTGGGGGAATTCTCCGAAGAGCTTGCCGAATCGGAGCCTGCCCGTCAGCGTCTGATCCGTCTGACCCCGCTTGCCGGCCGCTGAAAGGAGGAGTGTCTCGATTAGGAACATACGAACGCAAATGGAAACGGTACTGAGCGTGTATACCGACGGAGGCTGTCTGGGTAATCCCGGTCCGGGGGGCTGGGCTTATGTGATGGTCCTGAGAACCTTTCAGGGAGAGAAGGTAGTGGCCGAAGGGAAAGGGGCCGAAAAGGACACAACGAATAACCGCATGGAATTGCAGGCGGTAATCTCCGCGTTACGCGCATTAAGAGCCGCCAAAGAGCTGCCATGGAAAGCGGTAGTGTTTACCGATTCGCAGTATGTGCAGAAAGGTATCACCGCGTGGATACAGCTCTGGAAAAAGAACAACTGGCGCACCAGCGACAAGCAGCCGGTAAAAAACCAGGATTTATGGAAAAGGCTGGAGGTTCTGACCGAAGATCTGACGCTGCAATGGGAGTGGGTAAAAGGCCACGCGGGAAACAACTGGAACGAGCGCTGCGACCGCATGACCCATGAGGCTATCACCGCGCTGTAGGAGCCTGTTGCACTTGTAGGTTTGCCCTTTTCTACACCGTAATATCCGCGAACTCGGCGGAAAGAAAATCCGCAAGGACGGCGGGATCAAGCGCCACCTGCACGCCGCGCTCTCCGGCGCTGACCCCGATAATGTCGAAGAGGCGGGCGGTTTCGTCGATGAACGTGGGGAACTTTTTTTTCATGCCGATTGGAGAACAGCCGCCCCGGACATAGCCGGTAAGGGGGTACAGTTCCTTCATCGGGATAAGGGCGGCGCTTTTTTCACCCGCCGCTTTGGAGGTTTTTTTCAGGTCCAGCTCCGTGGCGGCGGAAATGCAACACACGATATACGCGCCGGAAGCGCCCTGCAGCACCAGCGTTTTGAAGACCTGTTCCACCGGCATATCAAGGGATTCCGCGGCGTGCAGCGCCGAAAGGTCCGACACGTCCACCGCGTATTCCTTGACCGTGTAACTGATGCCGGCCGCGCTCAAGAGGCGCATGGCGTTGGTTTTTATCATGCCTGTACTATAAGACAACACAAAGGTGGCTGTCATCCCCTGTGGCATTGGAAGCGGTAATTCGTTATACTGTTCTTGATGTATACCCGAAAAATCCTGTCGCCCTGTTCTTCTCCCATTGAAAACGGAATCCCCGTGCAGGGAACCTGGGACCGGGCGTTTGACGAAGTGAATTTGCTGGATATTCACCGGCCCTATCTTTTGCCTCTGCCGCGCTGGTTTAGGGACAGCAGGATTAAGGAATGGGAATGTCTCGGCATACAGGACGACCGCTTTATGCTTGAGGCTTTTTTGGCCAACGTGAAGCTGTACCGCCTGGCGCAGGTGTTCCTGGTCGATAAGGAAAGCGGGGAACGGTTTGTTTTTAGAAAACTCATACCGGGTACGGGCTGGGTTCTTCCCCGCAGCCTGTCCAATGCGTCGGTGGAGAGCCGCTCGTTCCACTTTTTTTTCCGCATTCACAACTGGCTTGACGCCGACACGATAAAGCTCGATCTCAATATTGAGGCCAGAGGCCGCCAGCCTGCGCTGACCGTCCATCTGGCATACAATATGAGCCCCCGCGACGTTACCCCCATGGCGGTTTTCCTCAACTTTACCGGGCGGCGCGCCATGTACGCATTCAAGGCGCTGGCGGCGGTACGGGGGGATATGGTTTTCGGCGGACAGCATATCAGCCTGGAACCGGGGCGCTGCTCGGGGTTTTTCTGTGATTACAAAGGATTTTTTCCCTATCGCCTGCGTACAACGGTTTGCAGCGCGACGGGCTTTTACGAGGGACGCCGTTTCGGCTTCCATATTGCCGAGAATCAAACGAAGGAGACCCTCAAAAACAACGAGAACGCCCTGTGGGTGGACGGGCGGCTGACGCCGCTGCCGCCGGTGCGGATTACCATGCCCGGCGGTCCTGAATCCGACTGGATTATCCAGGACCTGGAGGGCATGGTGGACCTGGTGTTCACTCCCAAAAAACCGAACCGGGCCGGTACGCGGCTTTTTTTTACGAGCGCCGACTTTGACGTCCTGATGGGACTGTATAACGGGATGCTGGTGAGTGCCGAAGGCGCTCAGATTCAGGCGCGCAATCTGTGGGGAATGGGGGAGCGGCTGTATTTGCGGGTGTAATTATGGCGAAAAAAAAACAGAAAGCGATTTACGCGCCGGGGGAATTGGACCGGATTCGCAGCAAGTTAAAAGTCAGCGATGCCGAGGCGAAGCGGATGCAGGAGATTCTCGGCGGCGAGGTGGGCGTCGAGCGGAGTGAAACGCCGGACAGGGGCGAAAAAAAAGGCCGCTTCAGAAGCGAAACGGTAGAGCTTGTCGTGGAGCGCGGGGGCCGGGGCAGGAAGACGGGCCGCCATGTGGAAGTAGTCGAAGACGATGTGGAAAAGGGCGGGAAGAAAAAAGCGCAGGCAAAAGAGAATGATCCGGCTGATGATCCTTCCATTCAGCTTAAAATGTCCTATTCGGAGCGGGTCAAAATGGACCGCTACGCCGCTCAGACGGATTTCGATATTAAGAATTCGGGGCAGGTGTTCATCTCGGTACTTTCGTTTTTCAAAGAGCCGGTCGATTATGTGAATCCCCGTTTTGTTACCAAAAGGATGGACGAGTATTACGGGAAAATCGAACAGCTGGTAACTTCCACACGGACCCTTTTTCCCCGCAACAACATGAAGCGCAATGAGCGGATGAAGCGCATTTCCCCCTTTGTGTTTACCGTGCTTAATACGTTCCGCAGCTGGAACATCGAAACAATCTCCGCAAATCTTGCCAACCTGCAGGCCAGCCCCCGCGCGGCGAAGACCGGCGACTTTGCGGAAATCCTCAAGCTGATATATAAGCCGCTGTTTGTCCTTGAACAGCTGGATATGGAAGAACATATTAAAAGCTCTTTCAAACTCCTGTACAAAGTGCTGTATCTGGACAATCCCAGGGAAGCGCAGGAAAAATCTCAGGATCTTATCCGCACGGCCCTTGCCGCTTTTACCTACGTACGCCGTAATGTGCATTACTGCCTGTACCCTATGCTGATGAAACTCATATCGGATCGCTGGTTTCCCTACGAGCGGTTTTTTGTTGACCGCCGCCGCCGTTATATGGCCTTCCTCGGCGTTACCGAACAGGATCAGATAAGTACGGATGGCGTAAATGCCAAAGAGATAGAAAGCGGGGACACCGACGCCCTTAAGGACGATCTGCAAAAAGAGAAGAAGGAAGCTTCCGCCAAAACAGATGAAGAAATTGAGGGATACTCCAATGACCCGGAGGTGATCGCCCGCAAGGCGGCGAAAGAGGCGGAGCGCAAGGCTCTGGACAGAGGCTTGGCCGCGCTGGAAGTCCTCTTCCCCAGGGCCGGCTGGGATCAGCTTTCGTCTTATCCCGATCTGTATCCCTATTTTGTTACCACCTACTCGCTGCGAAAGGGCTATGAACTGATCGCCCCGACCGATCCCCTCCAGCAAATCGCCGTGCTGATGCACATTCTCGAAGACATTTTTATCGCCATGCGCAATGTCACCTTCGGGGTGATTACCGGATCGGACGGTAATCCCATTCAGGTGGAAAAATACCTGGGAGAGATTATCAACAACTGGCGCGGCTACATCGAAGACAGTTTTGTAAAAGAGTACCTGCCCCGCATGGCCGACTACTGCCGCATTTTGGAAAACTCTTCGGAATCAAGAAATTCGGTGTTCGCGAAAAAGGTAGTGAACGAACTCCACTGGGTCAAGCGGCTGTATTTTCTGCCCTATTACAAATTCTCGTCCCTCGGCCCTCCTCCTTTCCAGAAACAGGAAGTAACTCCCATTTACAGCACCGTAAGAACCCTCCGCAAATACCTTACGGCGATTGCCCATGGGATTGAAATGGCCACCCGCCAGGGCGGCGCAAACGCAAACGCGCCCTGCGACGGAATAGACAACCCCTGGGCTCCCTACAATTTTGAACTGCCGAACCCGGTATCCAGGCGCCTTGATATGCTCCTCGCCCCCGGAAAAAGAAACAACTCCTCCCTTGTTTTCTTTTCGCTTTCTACGGTTGCGGTTCTTGACCACCTGATCAACGATGAAAACAGCTGGGCGTATGACGGCCGTCCCGGTCCGCTGTTCCGCAGTGTCAACGGCGAAGGTACGACGCCGATGTTCGGCGTCGATAAAAAAATTGACGCGGATCAGATTTTCAAGGATGAGTTGAAAAAGAAAAAATGAAAATATAACGGATGAGTCTCCGCGGTATCTTTAGCGTTGGGTTGTACCGGAACGGAGGCTCGTTCGAGAGGAAATTTATAATACCCTCTCCCGCGCAAGCGGGTTCTTGGGTTTAATACCAAAAGTTTGTAAGCGTTGCGTCATTTGAGCCGCGGCAAGCCAGGCAAGCTGCGCTTGCCTTGGGGCGATTAAACCAGACTTTTGAATCAATTAATGAATGAGCCTGTTCCAAAACCTCGGGTTTGGAACAGGCTCGAATTATAGTAAATAGCCTCCGTGCGGCAGGCGGTGCCGTTCAGGGATTTTTGGAAAAGCGAACATTTCAAAATGTCTCCCAACAAAAGGCGGCCCGTTACGCGGCGCGTAACGGGCCTGAAAAGAAAGCCGGCGCCGCCCGCGGTGGCTGAGCGGCGGACGGCCGGTTTGCCCTGCACCAAAACCGCGCTTGCCGCCGGCAGGCAGCGGAAAGCGCCCGGTACTCTTACCGTGAGAAGTTCTGGAGGTGCAGTTCGTTGACCCCGTTTTTGAAGCTGAATTTCTTCACGTTGCCGTTATACCGCCTGTCCCGGTTTTGCCCGGAAATCGGATTTTCCTGCTCTGTCTGGTTACGGGAAGTGGCATCCTTGGTGTAGACATAAGTACCCGGGGGTAATTGACCCGTACCCGTATTGGGGGCTCTCGTCAAAAATACATAGTAAGAGCCGGTCTTTTGCCAGACTTGGTTCCTGCCGGCGGTAGTGTCATACAAAAACAGGTCGATGTAGACGCCTTCTTTTGTCCGGGTAAGCATCGGGGCAGTGATTGTATACCCCTCCCCCTGATTAGCAATTATGGTGCCATCCGCTCGGGTCACTCCGGTTCCAATTACGTTATATAACCGGCCTGGAAGAGTAGCACCCGGTGCTTGCACCGCTTGAGCACCATTTGCAAGGGTATCCATCATGGTATCCCCATTTGTGAGGCTTCTAAGTGTGAGCAAATTCTGCGCGCCGTCCGCCCCCGATACCATATAGTCATATATACTTTGTCCACTACCAGGACTGACAGCGGTCGTAGCATTAGTAGTGGCAACTGCCTCAGTAGCCCCACCAGCAATATTATAATCATACATAGTTTGGTACAGTGTCGATGCCCTGGTGAGGTTATTCCATTTGTCTCCGGTGAAGCTCGCCAAGGTGATCGCAATTTCATCCCACTCATCCAACGGCAAACCAGGACCACCAGCAGTAGCAGTAGCAGTATCCTCAATCCACAGCCGCAGGATCGTGTCCTGCCCGACGCCGGAGCCTTCCTCATCGGTCGGCTGCGCACAGGACGCAAAAACGAGCGCCAGCGCTACGGCAAGCACTCCCAGTTTTACTAACCTTTTCTTCATATCCATACTCCTTCCTTCCCGGGCGCGCGCGTTTTTGCCACCACAATCCTGCGCAACGTCCCTTCGGTTTATACTCAGGGAAGCGGCCCCGCACCCTGACAGGGCGCCGGCCTTGACAGACCGCAGGACCTTTACCCGCCGCCGGGTTCCCCTTTGTACCCCAATCTCCGCCGCGACGCGGCGGCTTCCGGCAAGCCCTTTCGGTTGATCACCGGTTATAGAGAATATAGATTGTTTTTTTTGTCAACAATAATTTTAAGGAAGGATAAAAAACGGCGCTTTCCCGCGTTCCCCGGCCGCGCCTTTCCCGTTCGTTCTCAATTTGCATTTATGCCGCCTGAGGCGCGTGTTTAGGAAGCAAAAACGAAAAAACCGGTAAAAGACAGAGGAATGAGAGGAGAAATACGGGAAATTTGCGGATTTTTATCCGATAAACGCCTGGCCTTGGGCGCTATAAAACGCCTGTTGGGAACGGCGGCGGAAGGGGGATTTTTAAGGGCCGGAAAAAAGGGGAGCAAAGTTGTTCATTTTGTGAACAATTCGCGGAATTGGGTTTGTTCCAAAACCTCGGGTTTCACTTTTTTATGCTTTTTTCCCGTCTCACTAAAGCAACCAGCGCCTCAATCACATATATACCGTATGAGAATGAAACGAATCTTGGCGCAGGGCGTATGGTACGAGGTGCGCACAGCGGTCAATAACCGTGAGCCGCTCTTCAGGTTGTACGGAGCCTCGGCGCTCTGCTTCCGGGTACTCCGCGAGGCCAAAGGACTCTTTGCCTTCGAAATTCGCGAGATCAGGCTTGAGGATGAGCGACTGTCGTTCTATATCAAGCCGGCCCGCGGGTTCCAACTGCCACAGATCCTGCAGTGGATAAAGCAGACGTTTGCCGTCCGGTTTAATGTACGGACGGGAAGGAGCGGGCATATCTGGGGGGACCGCTACTGGTCGCGGATAGTGGCGGGGGAGCCGCCGGAGTGGGCGGAGGTGGAGGCGGAGAGTGAAATGCAAGTACCGGCAGCCAAAAGGCGACTGCCGTCGAGGGTCAGCCCCCGAAAGGCGGGCAAGAGGGCAAAATTGCTGTTTTTACCCCACCTCCCCCTTCATTCCACATCCCCACCCGGCTAAGCGGCGAAAACCGACCCAAGCTCCCGCGGGAACAGCCTCACAGACAAGCTCCTCAGCGTCCTCCGGAAACGGAGCGAGGAGTAGTCTGACCCAATACCGCACAGGGAAAAGAACATTTTACCCTCAAAAAAGGCGGGAAAAGTGGGAGAAATACGTGGAATTTACGGATTTCTATTCGGTAAACGCCTGGCCCTGGGCGCTATAAAACACCTGTTGGGAACGGCGGCGGAAGGGGGATTTTTAAGGGCCGGAAAAAAGGGGGCAAAGTTGTTTATTGTGTGAACAACTCGCGGAATTGGGGACGGAGAGCGCCCGGAGCGCGGGGGAAGGCGGCCCGCGCCGTTGGCAGAACGAAGTATTCGTGGGACGTTGCTTAATTCCGGCGCTGATGTTACAATGCCCCTATGAGAAAGCAGGTTCTTTTTTTCTTTTTGCCGGCGGCGCTTGTGCTTTTTGTGCTGACCTGCGCCACTAATCCCCTTACCGGCAAAAGTACCATGGCCCTTGTGGATAATACCGAGTTGTTCGCCATGTCCTTTGAGGAATACGATCAGTTTCTGGCGGAAAACAAAGTTGTCACCGGGACGCCGGAAGCGCAGATGGTGGAGCGGGTGGGGCAAAACATCCGGACGGCGGCGGAAAAATGGCTTGCCTCGGAAGGGCAGCGCGGTTACCTCGACGGCTACGAATGGGAGTACCATCTGGTTGAGTCCGCTGAAGTGAACGCCTGGTGTATGCCCGGCGGGAAAATCGTGGTCTATTCCGGCATACTGAGCGTTACCGAAAACGAGGACGGGCTTGCCACGGTGATGGGCCACGAGGTTGCCCACGCACTGCTGAACCACGGCCAGCAACGGATGAGCGCCGGTGTATTGCAGGAGCTGGGCGGGACGGCGGTCAACGCGCTTTTTTCCGGCAGTTCTGAGAACACCCAGACCCTTACTATGCTGGCCTACGGCATCGGTTCGGAAGTCTTCGGCACCCTTCCCTTTAGCCGCGAGCATGAGAGCGAGGCGGATCACTACGGCCTTATCCTCATGGCCATTGCCGGTTATAATCCCGAAGAATCGGTGCCCTTCTGGGAGCGGATGTCGGCCCTGGGCGGCGGTACGGTCGAATTTCTCAGCACCCACCCCTCGGACGTGACCCGCGTCAGGCAGCTCCGGGGCTGGATGGCCGAGGCCAAAAAGAAAGCGGCGGAGTTTTAATTCCGGCGCTGCCCGCCCGGACGGCGATGATTGTGGGGGCGTTGCGGGGGCCAAAAGTGAATGGCCTTCTGCCCCCGCAGAGGGAGGCAAGACGCCGCAGGCGGCTGGAGCCAGGGGGGAGACTTCCCCCCTTTCCTTTGTGGTCCGGTTTACATTTTTTTATAAGGAGTCCGACAGGTATGGCGAAATATCCCTTTGAGACTATTGAGACCAAGTGGCAGCGTTATTGGGCGGAGCATAAAACATTCAAAGCGGCGGAGGATCCTTCGATTCCGAAGGAGAGGCGCCGTTATGTGCTTGACATGTTTCCCTATCCTTCCGCCCAGGGCCTGCACGTGGGCCACCCCGAAGGCTATACGGCTACGGACATCTACTGCCGTTACCTCCGCATGACCGGGTATAACGTGCTGCACCCCATGGGCTTTGACGCCTTCGGCCTTCCCGCGGAAAATTATGCCATAAAAACCGGTACCCATCCGGCGATTACTACCGCCGCGAACATAGAGCGTTTCCGTTCGCAGATAAAGGCCCTGGGTTTTTCCTACGACTGGGATCGGGAGGTGGACACTTCAAGCGGGGAATACTACCGCTGGACCCAGTGGATATTCCTCAAACTGTTCGAGAAGGGCCTTGCCTACGAAGCGGAAAGCCCGATCAACTGGTGCCCTTCCTGCAAGACGGGTCTTGCCAACGAGGAAGTGAAGGAGGGTCTCTGCGAGCGCTGCGGCGCTAAAGTTACGCGCAAGCGAATCCGCCAGTGGATACTCAAAATAACCGCCTACGCCGAGCGGCTCCTCAGAGACCTGGACGGCCTTGACTGGCCCGAGCCGGTGAAGCTGATGCAGCGCAACTGGATCGGCCGCAGTGAGGGCGCCGACGTGGTCTTCGCGATTGACGGGCATCCTGAGACGCTGGAGATTTACACTACGAGGCCGGATACTCTGTTCGGCGCGACTTACATGGTCCTCGCGCCGGAGCATCCTCTGGTGGAAAAGATCACTACGCCGGAACGGAAGGGGGCGGTGGCGGCCTATCTTGAGGAATCCGCGCGCAAGAGCGATCTTGAACGCACGGACCTGGCAAAAGAAAAAACCGGCGTGTTTAGCGGCGCGTACGCGCTGAACCCGGTCAACAACGCGAAAATCCCCATCTGGATCGCCGATTACGTGCTTATCTCCTACGGCACCGGCGCGATTATGGCGGTGCCCGCCCACGATGAACGCGACTGGGACTTCGCCAAGGCCTTTGACCTGCCGATTGTGATGGTTGTGGCCGCCGAAAAACCGGAGGCGGGCAGGGACTACTCCGCCGAGCCGGCCGAATGTACCATAGCGGACGGTTACTCGGTGAACTCAGGCCCCTTTACCGGCCTCCCAACCGGCGAGGCGAAGGAGCGCATAACGGACTGGCTTGCGGAGAAAGGCATCGGCAAACGGGCGGTGAACTACAAGCTCAGGGACTGGATATTCAGCCGCCAGCGCTACTGGGGCGAGCCTATTCCCATAGTGCATTGTGAAAAGTGCGGCATTGTACCCCTGCCTGAAAACGAGCTTCCTCTGAAACTGCCTGAGGTAAGATCCTACGCCCCCACCGGTACCGGCGAATCGCCCCTGGCCGGTATCGACGAATGGGTACACACCGCCTGCCCCCGCTGCGGCGGCAGGGCAAAACGGGAAACCAACACCATGCCCCAGTGGGCGGGTTCCTGCTGGTACTACCTGCGCTACCTCGATCCCCGCAATGATAAAGCCTTCGCGGCAAAGGACAAGGTTGATTACTGGGCGCCGGTGGACCTCTACGTCGGCGGCGCGGAACACGCCGTCCTCCACCTCCTGTACAGCCGCTTCTGGCACAAGGTACTCTACGACCTGGGGCTGGTAAACACGCCTGAGCCTTTCCTGCGACTCATTAACCAGGGCATGATCCTGGGCGAGGACAATCAGAAAATGAGCAAAAGCCGGGGGAATGTGATCAACCCCGACGACATTATCAGAAACTACGGGGCGGACTCGATGCGGCTCTACGAGATGTTCATGGGGCCGCTGGAAGTGAGCAAGCCGTGGATCACCGCGGGGCTTATCGGCGTGTCGCGCTTTCTGGAACGGATCTGGGTCATCGGTGAAAAGCCGCTCTGCGATGCCGCGCCGGGAAGCGAGGCGGCGGGCGGCAAGGCCCTGCTCAAGCTCTTCCATCGCACTATCAAAAAAGTGAGCGAAGACACGGCAGGCATCAACTTCAACACCGCCATCAGCCAGATGATGATTTATTCCAACGAGCTTGCCAAGCTCGCCGAAATCCCCCGCGGCCTCTGGGAGCCTCTGGTGATCATGCTGGGCGCTTATGCCCCTCATCTGTGCGAGGAACTGTGGGAAAAGCTGGGCCACGCCGAATCGGTATCCGCCTGCTCCTGGCCGCGCTATGACGAGCAATTGACCCTTGACGAGGAAGTAACGGTCGTGGCTCAGGTGAACGGCAAGATACGCGACAAGTTCACCGCCCCCGCCGGGACCGCAAAGGCGGAGCTTGAAAAAACCGCCCGGACTCTGCCCGGCGTGCTCAAGTGGACTGAGGGGCATACGGTGGTGAAGGTTATCTCCGTGCCGGACAAGCTGGTGAATATTGTGGTGAAGTAGCGTTTATTCGAAAGTCTGGTTTAATACCCCAAGGCAAGCTCGCTTGCCAAGCTCACTCCGGCTCAAATAACGCAACGCTTACAGGAACTTGGTATTAAACCCAAGAACCCGCTTGCGCGGGGGAGGGTATAATAAACTTCCTATCGAACGGGCCTTCGTTCAAACCAACGCAACGTTTAAGACAGGGGCTGTCCGAATAAGTTTTTCAAACTTTTCGGACAGCCCCTTGTGGTTATTGTGAAACCGGAATTGCCGTGTCCAGTGCAACGAGGTTTGCATATTATTACTAATTTTGATATAATTAGACTATGTCCGCGCGTGAACGCTCATTTCCAGCAATCATTCGTATTTATTCGCGTAATTCGCGGACTTCATTATAAATGCAAGACGGAGATGATAATGGCTGAAAATAAAATAGAATCGCAACAAACTCCCCGGCGGGTTTATGTTGATTATAACGCTACTACCCCGCTGAAACCCGCGGTGAAGGCGGCGGTAATAGAAGATTTGGAAGTGTATGGGAACGCTTCCAGCATGCACGCATCGGGGCGGCTGGCACACGCAAGGGTGGAACAGGCCCGGAGCGCGGTGGAAAAACTTTTGGGTGCGCCCGCGGGCACGGTTATTTTTACTTCGGGCGGCTCTGAATCCAACAATACGGTGTTTCAGGCGATGCGGCGTCTTGCTTCCGGACCGGACGGCCGCCCCCTGGCCGCGGGCCGTAACGAGTTTATCACTACCGCCATAGAGCATCCCTGCGTGCTTAATTCCGCGCAGTACCTTAAAAGCCTGGGCTTTAAGGTGATCATTCTGCCGGTGGACGGGTACGGCAAACTCAGAATGGACGAACTGCAAAAAGTCCTCAGCGACAAAACCCTCTTTGTGTCGGTCATGGCGGCTAACAACGAGATCGGCACTATCCAGAACATCAAAGAGATAGCGGGCATGGCCAGGGCCGCGGGCGCGTGGATGCATACCGACGCGGTGCAGGCGGTGGGGAAGATCCCCCTGAGCGTGGAAGACCTGGGCGTGGATTACCTCACCATGTCGGCTCACAAGATATACGGCCCCAAGGGAGTGGGCGCCCTGTATGTCCGCAAAGGCGCGCCGCTGTCAGCGCTGATCCACGGCGGCCATCAGGAAGACGGTCTGCGGGCCGGGACATACAACAACATCGGCATCCTGGGTTTCGGCAGGGCTGCGGCCATCGCCGCCGCTGAGGTTGAAACATACGGCAGGGAGATTTCGGCCCTCCGCGACCGGCTGCGCGCAGGGCTTGCCGCGGCCATTCCCAGTATCAAAATAAACGGCCATCCTGATGATCTGTTGCCCAATACCTTGAACGTCTCCTTCCCCGGCGCGGAGGGTGAGGCGATTCTGCTCTCCATGGACATAATGGGGATAGAGGCTTCCACCGGTTCGGCCTGCGCGTCGGGAAGCCTTGAACCTTCCCACGTATTGCTGGCCATCGGGGTAGGGCCGGAACTGGCCCACGGTTCCATTCGTTTTAGTTTGGGATGGGGGAACAGCGCCGGGGACATCGACTATATTATTGAGACTCTGCCTCCCATCATTGCCCGGCTCAGAGCCATGTCCACCCTCACGCCGGACGCGGTGCATTAAAAGGAGATAGTATGTCCGATTGGCTTTATTCAGATACGGTGAAGGATCATTTTACCAGCCCCCGGAATGTGTTATTCGAAGACGAGGCAAGTTTTGACGCCGACGCCAGGGGGCAGACGGGGAATATCAAATGTGGGGATCAGATGCTGATGCTCCTCAAGATAAAGGACGATGTTATCACCGACGTGCGCTGGAAGACCTACGGCTGCGCCAGCGCCATCGCCTCCACCAGCATGCTCTCCGAAACTATCAAGGGCATGTCCATTGAGGACGCCTACAGGATAAAGCCCGAAGACCTGGTTGAAAAACTGGGGGGGCTGCCGGATTACAAGATACATTGCTCCGTGTTAGGCGACAAGGCCCTGCGCTCCGCCATCGACGACTACCTTGCCAAAACCGGCAGGCCCGGCATGCTCAGGGAAGAAACGACGGAGATATGTCATTGCCTGGGCATCACCGACAAGGACATTGAAGCCGCCTTCCGCAGGGGCGCCCGCACCTGGGAGCAGCTTCAGCAGGCCACCAAGATCGGCACCGTCTGCGGAAGCTGCAGGCAAAAAGCCTCGGAACTGCTCCACGGACTGGGGCATATATACGGGAATTAAGGAAAACCGCGGATTACATAAAGGGAATTGCTACAGACCCCGGTATTCACGTACGGCGTCAATCATCGCTATAACATTTTCCGGTGGAACCTTTGCCAGAATATTGTGAATCGCAGCAAAAACAAAACCGCCTCCGGGGGAAAATATTTCAAGCCGCTCGCGTACCTGTTTACGCACTTCCTCAGGCGTTCCTCTGGGCAGTACTTTTTGGGTGTCCACGCCGCCCCCCCAGAATACGATTTTATCGCCGTATGTGTCTTTAAGATGACGGGGGTTCATGCCGTTTGCGGAACACTGCACCGGGTTTAGGATGTCCATGCCCATATCTATAAATTCGCCGATGAGGGATTCTACCGCGCCGCAGCTATGGTAAAACACTTTCCACGAGGTGTTTTTATGAACCCAGTCGTTTACCTTTTTGTAGTAGGGTTTGTATAAATCAAGGAACACTTCTTTTGACTGCATCAGGCTGCACTGGGTTCCGAAGTCCGTCCCCGAAAGCCAGATTACCTGAATTCGGTCCTCCACGGCCTGCCGGTACATCTCCATGTTTTTCAATGCTATTTCCGTCTGGTATTCAAAAATGGCGCGTACATATTCCGGGTACAGTACATGCGCGGTAAGCCAGCCTTCTATGTCCCGTATGCCTTTTGGATTTTTAATCCAGGGACCGGGAATCTCGGCCACATCTCCCAGGCCCATGCCGCCCGCGACGCCCATAACGGCGAAATCGGTTTCTTCATAGAGACGCTTTGATTCTTTTTCCCAATGCACGCAGTCCTCTTCGGTTTTGAGGGTGTAGTTTTCCTTAAAGTCCTCAATGGGGGTAAGGTTGTCCTCGTCTACCGGAGGAGAGCGGTAGATGTTGTCAAAAAACGTACCGCCGGGCGTCATGTGCAGGGAATAGGGAGCGCCGCGCTTTCCGGCGGGATATACAAAAGTGTAACCGTTATCCGCCACATCGTATTCAAAATCGGTATTCATCAATGCGGGTGTACCGTCCGGCATATCCCAGCGTTTTTCCCTGGGGCCGCAGAGGCCGAACATATTGCCGCGGTTCCACAGCGGCACAACATCAGCGCCGATTTTGGCCAACAGATCAGGTTCCACCGTTCCCAAAAGCTGCATAGGTTCGCATATGTCCACCGGATGTTCCGGTAATCCGTAGGCCTTGCGGAGCGCGTAAAGGGTGCTGGCGTTTATGCCGGTCTGCCCGCATCCCCCTATATCGACAGGCACGTAGTCAGGCTGCCGGTGATTGATAGATTCGATTACCCGTTCTCTTGAAGTCATTTGCTGTCTCCGCGTTTTATTTTAAGCTCATAGCCGCCAAAGGCGGTAAGGTTCAGGGGCAGGTTCAGGCTTTCGGTAACATAGAACGATGGCGGCCGTTTTCCGCAATTCACGATTGCCTCTCCGTGGGGAACACCGGCGCGCATAACAAAGAAACTAAGTTCCGGATCGTTGTACTTTATCCACAGGGCAATAAAATCGGATTCTGTTAAAGTACCCGCCGCTATTTTCGCGGCAAGCTCCGCCTCGCCCAAAAACGAAATGGCCAGATACATGGGCTGGGTATCGCCGCCGCCGACAAGCCAAAATTCCTCGTTGTCCGGATGGGTACCAAAGCCCGCGAATTCTTCACGGTTTACCGTAACACTGATGAGCCGGTGGGGACCGTATCCTTCCTTTGGCTCGTATAACAGCTTCCACACGGTTTCACCCGGCGCGGCGTCAAGTTCATCGTGCCCGGGGCAAAGGCGCATAATAAGCCCTTTCTTTTCCAGATCATCCATGATTTGCCCGGTCATTTCTACGGGCTGAAGGTAAATGGTATTCATTATAATGTCCTCTTTTTCCCCGATCTGTTTTGGGCGATGATAACCAACAATAAAATCAGGCCGGTAATAATTTTTTGCCAGTAAGAATTAATATCCCCCTGCAGGTTTATGATGTTTTTAATAAATCCGATGATCAAAACGCCGCAGATGGTATGGCCGACTCCTCCCACACCGCCTGAAAGCAGCGTGCCGCCTATGGCTACAGAGGCTATGGCGTCCATCTCCCAGCCGTCCCCGCTGACAGGCTGTCCGGCCCCAAGACGGGCGCAGAGAATTACCCCGGCCAGGGCGGAAAGAAAGCCGGTTGTTACATAACTTAAGCTTTTATTGCGCTTAACACGCAGGCCCATCATTCTCGCGGCGTCTTCGTTGCCGCCAATCGCGTAGACACTGCGGCCGAAACTCGTTCTGCGTGTAACAAAGATCATTACCACCGCCGCGGTCAGAAAAATAATAACCGGAATGGGAATACCGATAAAATAACCGCGCCCCAGGCCGATAAAGATTTCGGCCGACCGGTCTACCGCTATGGATCGCATGTCGGTCAACAGATACGCCACGCCCCGGACTGCCATTTGTACCGCCAGCGTCGCGATAAAGGGCACAATTTTGAAATTGTTTACAATGAAGCCGTTCACGCCGCCTATAATTATTCCGGCCAGCAAGGAAACCAGTATCGCCGGAACCAGCCCATAGATCGATAATTTCGCGGCGATTATTGCCGAAAGGGCTACGGTAGCGCCTACGGAAAGGTCAATTCCCGCAGTTAGTATGACCAGTGTCATGCCGATGGAAACCAAACCTACCATGCTTGTTTGGCGTAACACATTGCTTAAATTGCTGTACGTAAAAAACTCACGGTAAATGAGGGACGCCGCCAGCAGCATGACACACAAAGCGATAAAAGCCCCGTTTTCACAGATCGCCCTTTTTACTGTAGAAAGTTTTAGTTTTGTCATAAAGCGTCCTTCTGCAAATAAAGGGCAAAAACAATAATTGCCGATTTAATTACCAGGGAGAACGCGTAGGGAACGTTGTTCATATTAACCATGGTTGTTATAAGCTGCATGATAAGCGTACCGGTTATAGTGCCTATGATTTTCGCCCTGCCTCCTGACATTGAAGCGCCCCCCACCGCGACCGCCGCGATACAGTCAAGTTCTATTGCCTTTCCGATATTGTTCGGATCCGCCGACAGCATACGCATCGTTTCAAAAGACGCCGCCAAACCGGCAAGCAGGGCGCTTATAATGTAGACGGAAATCAGTACCCCCACGGTATTTATTCCCGCCAAATGGCTTGCCTGTATGTTGTCGCCCACCGCCTGTATATAACAGCCGAAGGTGGTTCTTTTGAGGATAAAAAGGGCAATGATCGCCGTTACGGCGATAATGACAACCTGAACCGGGATTATACCTGCGATTCTGTACAGCCCTATGGCCGAATAGGTGTCGCCGTAAAAAGAAATTACCACGCCATCATTAAAGAGCTGGGCGATGCCTCTGCCGGAAATCATCAGGATGAGGGTTGCCACTATGGGCTGAAATTTGAATACCCCTACCAGTACGCCATTGAACAGACCGAAGATCAGGGCGGCTCCGAGGGCAAGGGCCAGGGAAACGCCAAAGGAGGCGTTATTGAAGATTAAAAACTTAGCCAGGACAATGGAAGACAGGGCCATGGTTGAACCTACGGAAATATCAATGCCGCCCGTGGCAATAACAAAAGTCATCCCAATGGCTATCATCATTACCGGGAAGGACTGCAGGAGAATATTCCAAAGGGTATTGATATGCACAAAATTCGGCGTTATAAAGGCGTTTATTATAACCATAAAGAAGAGGACTATGCCTGCGCCGTATTTTGTCAAAACCGCGTTTGCCTTGATAGTAATCATGCCTCAGCCCCCGCAATTGAACGGATAATATTTTTTTCTGTTATATCGGGACCAACGAGAGTTTTCATATTGGCGCCTTCCCTGATCACTTCTACCCGGTCGCAGTTCCGTATCAGTTCCTCAAATTCGGAAGATATAAACAGGATGCTGATACCGTCATCTGCCATACGGCGTATTAACGCCTCAATTTCCCGTTTGGCCCCGATGTCAATGCCCCGTGTCGGTTCGTCCATAATGACAAGATTAGGTTTAAGGCATAACCAGCGGGCAAGAATCGTCTTCTGCTGATTTCCCCCCGACAGGTTCATGATGGTCTGCTCCCGGCTTGGCGTTTTAATCTTGAGTGCTTGTATATATTCGTCAACCAGCGCGTTTTGCCTTGATTTCGCGATAATGCCAAAACGGCTCGTGTTGTTCATATTGGCGATCAGTATATTATCCTTAACCGACAAATGGGGGATAATCCCCTCGGTTTTTCTATCCTCGGAACAGAACGCAAAGCCCCATTTTATGCCGTCCCTGGGGACGCGGAATTTAACGGGCTTCCCGTCAATAAGGATACTGCCCATGTCATACTTATCGACGCCGAACAATACCCGTGCAAATTCCGTCCTGCCCGAACCCAGGAGGCCGGCAATGCCGACTACTTCGCCTTTTCCAATGGCAATATTCAGGCCCTTCAATTTGAACCCGCATTTGATCCCCTCGGCGCGGACGAATTCTTTGGATACTTTACTTGAGCGGACTTTCCGGTCCGCGAGAATCGCGGCCGCGTCACGACCAACCATTTTTGCGATTAATTCCTCATGGGTTATGGTGTTTGTTTTGTATTCCCCGATAAGCTGCCCGTCCCTGAGTATGGTTATTTTATCCGATATTTCAAAAACCTCATTAAGCCGGTGTGAAATAAACAGGATGGAAACGCCTTCTTTTTTCAGTTTGCGTATTACGCCAAACAGTACGTTTACCTCGCCCTCATCAAGTGAGGAAGTAGGCTCGTCCATTACAATTAATTTTGCGTCAATTGAGATAGCCCTGGCTATGGCGGCCATTTGTTGAATCGCTGTCCCAAAGCTGCCGGCGGCGCGGGTAACGTCAATTTCAAGCCCCAAACCTTTAAGCAGCTCCCGGCTTTTCTCCCTTGTGGTCTTCCAGTTGATAACGCCGTTTGTTTTTATTTCCCTGCCGATAAAGATATTCTCCGCCACACTAAGCTGGGGAATAAGGCTTATCTCCTGATAAATGGTACTTATCCCGGCGCGCTGAACTTCAAGGGCGCTTGCCGGAGAAAATTCGCGGCCGTCAAAAAAAATAGTTCCGCCGTCCTGTTTATAAATGCCGGTTAGAATTTTTATCAGCGTGGATTTACCGGCGCCATTCTCACCCATAAGCACATGGACTTCGCCCTTTCTGATACGAAAATCAACATTATCAAGGGCTTTTACGCCGGGGAAGTGTTTGCTTATGTTATGCATCGAAATAATACAATCGTCAGCCATTTGACACCTTAAATTTATGAAAGAGGGAAGCTTCAACGCCGCCCTCTTCTATAATGAGTTGTTGTTTTAGCAAGGTAAATGCTGCTTTAATAACAAGCAGCCCATTTATCGGGGATTTTTGCGGCATCAAACGTAAAAATCCACAAGCGCAACAAGCTGCTAGAACGCATCGGGCATGTAGGCGTCAACATTCGATTTGTCGATGACCCTGCCGGGGTTCTGGATATAGGTTGGCAGTTTTTCGCCCCTCACTATTTTTTCGGCGGCGTCAAAAGCCGTGGGGCCGAAGAACGGACTGCATAGAATCGTGGCGTCCATTTCGTTCTGCTGGATTAAGAGGGCCGCGTCTTTGAATCCGCCGACCCCGACTACGGCAATATCCGCTCCAGGTTTGTATCCGGCGGCTTTAAGCGCCTGGATAGCGCCGATTGCGCACTCATCATCATGACCATAAACCGCGTTGATATTGGCACCCTGGGACTGAACAATATTTGTCATTACATTCTGGGCGATTGAGCGGGTAAATTCGCCGTTCTGGGTGGATATGATTTTGAAGTTGGGGTATTTGGCAAGCTCGTCTTCAAAGCCTTTCTGGCGGTCGATGGCAACGGATGATCCGGGGGTACCGGTTACCTGGACGACATTCACCGGCTGGCCTGTTCCGAAGCGTTTAACCAGAACCTGGGCGCACTGCTGTCCTTCCCATACAAAGTTCGCGCTTATAAGAGAAGCGTAATCAACTCCTGGTTCACCCTTCGCGTCCCGGTCAATCAGGATGAGGGGAATATTGGCTTTTTTTGCCGCCGCAAGCGCGGGGACAAGCCCTTCATACTCCCTTGGGGCAAGCAGGATCACGTCCGGCTTTCTCGCGATAATGTCTTCCACATCCGAAACCTGCTTGGCGGTATCGCCCTGTGCGTCGGTGTAGATCAGCTCAATGCCGCGCTTCTGGGCTTCAGCGCGAATCGACGCCGTTTCCGCCACGCGCCAGGCGTTGTTCATCTCCATCTGGGAAAAAGCCACCACCATTTTCCCAGAACCCGAAGCACTTTTCTGTCCGCCTGCACCGGCCATGCAGACAAACAGCAGGCCAATTAGCAAACCCAAAAAAATCTTTTTCATTTTCTCCTCCTGCGGAAATAATCAGGGCTTATCCCCTGTTAGATTTTTATCATAGTACCGCTTTTCCGCTGTTGTACATGTATTATTTTCCAAAAACAGATGGACTATCTTCCGATTTTACTTGGTTTTGAATGAAAAAAGAGCGAAAATTAAGATATGGACAGCATACAAAAGGCGGATGGTTTTCAGAACGAGTATCTTTTTGTACTTCCCGCCGAGACGCAGGAAGCGCTTTTACAAAACGACCTGTTCAAGTTTTTGCTCGTTACCGACATCGGTTATTTTCCCACAGCCCGCTACCATTTCAGGCAGAGGCCGGAAGGGTGTCCCACCTCGATTCTCATGTATTGCAGCGCGGGGCGGGGATTCTATTCCATAAACGGGGAAGAGCGAAAAAGCCTTACGGCGGGACAGATCATCATGATTCCTCCTGATACGCCCCATGTGTACGGCGCCTCGGAAGACGATCCGTGGAGTTTGTATTGGATACATTCCAAGGGCTTTTTCTTCGAGCAGTATTACCGGATACTCTCGTCCCGCTTCCCGGTTAACGCATCAGAGATGATGGGTGAAAAGATCAAGGATATGTTCAGGCAGTGTTTTATACTTTTGAAGAGTCCGTGGCAGATCGAGGAATATTTCTACGTCTGCCAGCTTATCGGTACAGTTATGGCGATGATTTCCTGTATCGGAAAAGGGGCGGACCCGCAGATTGCCCTGCACGGGACCCGCGGTATCGGCAAGGCCCTCGTTTTTATAAAGGAACATCTGAATGAAAATATCACGCTGAAAGATTTAAGCGATACAAGCTCCTTAAGCCCCTCCCAACTGCACAATCTCTTTCACCGCGCCACGGGTTTTGCGCCCATTGAATACTTCCTGCGGGCAAAGATGCTGGCCGCTTCCAAAGACCTGTACTTCTCGGAACTTCCGATCAAAGACATCGCCATTTCCTACGGCTTTGAGGACCCCTACTATTTTTCGCGCATTTTCAAAAAGAACATGGGAATTTCCCCGCAACAGTACCGTTCCATGGTTAAAGGGTGATGTGTATGAAGAGTTCTCTCAAACAATTTGTGGGCAGAGGCCGCCCGAATGGGCAGCCTCCTGCTCGATTAGATCTTAAATCTCGATAACGATTTTCGTTACTTCTTTTTTGTTTTGAATGTTGGTCGTAAGGGCTTCCTGAAGCTGGTCCAGTTTGAAGCGGTGGGAAACCATGTCCCGTACTTTGATCGTGCCGGAACTGATAGCGGACAACGCCGCGGGATAATTGTGGCAATAGCGGAAACTGGTGACGATGCTTGCCTCTTTCATCAGGAGACCGTTTAAGTCCAGCGCCTGGGTCGGTTCGCCGAACATTCCGATAACCACCATTATGCCGTTACGATTGAGCAGTTCAAGGCTCTGGGTAACGGCCTTTTGCGAACCGGTACATTCAAAAACCCGGTCAACTCCGCCGCCGGACAGTTCTTTGATTTGGGCAACCACGTCTCCGTCATGATCGTTGAAGATTTGATTGATCCCCAGCGCCTTTGCCTTTTCCAGACGGACCTTGTTGTGATCGGTAAGGTAAACCTCGGTAATCCCCTGGGCTTTCAGCACCTGGGCTACGCAGAGGCCGATGCAGCCGCCGCCCAAAACCGCCGCGCTTTGGCCGAATTTGATTCCGCTCTGCGACACCGAATGAATGCCGACCGCCAGAGGCTCGGCAAGACAGGCGTCGGCCGTGTCCGTGCCGGGGGCAACCTTGAAAACCAGATTGGATGGCCATGCGAGGAATTCCTTGAACGCGCCTTTGCAGCCCGGTACAGACATAAAGACCATTTCGGGGCACATGTTGTAACGGCCGGATAAACAGGTGGGGCAGGTAAAACAGGCTTTCCCCGGCTCTACCGCCACCATGTCTCCGGGCTTTAAGCGGGTAACGTTTTTGCCCACAGCCTCCACAATGCCCGCCGGTTCGTGGCCCAGCACATGGGGAAACTCCAGCACCCACGCGCCGATACGGCCGCTCTTGAAGAATTCCAAATCGGCGCCGCAGACACCGACATGCTTGACCCGCACCAGAACGTCATTGTCGCCGTATTCGGGTACCGGCAGTTCACCCATCTCGATTTTTCCCGGCCCCATCAAAAGAGCCGCTTTCATCATCTTTGCCATAAAACCTCCTTGGCATAGACTTTAATCAAAGCCTGCGGGACCGCGAGGGACAAATTCGCAAAATCCCGCACCGGATTAACACAGGCTGCTAGCAACTTGCTGCGCTTCGCGCATTATAATCCCCAAAAATCGCCTTCAGGCGATTTTTTACCCTGCAAACTCCCAAGCGGCTTCGGCCGCCGGAGCCTCGAAATGCGTAAAATCGCGCGTTTCTTTATACGAATTACGCAAAGTCCCACAGGCTCCTAGGAAGCCGTGTTTTGATCCAGTTCGATAATGGTATTGTCCTTGATAATAAAGGCGATTTTGAAATTCGGCGCGATTTCCGTGGGCTGAAAAATCACCTCGTCGGCATCTTTCAGGTATTTTTCCATATCATCAACCAGGTAGGCGACGTGGGGATTCATGTGGATAATCTCCGGAATGGGGCTGTTTTCTTCGAATTTCAGATATTCGATTTTGTAGTCGTATTCATCGACACTCTTGTTCGACCAGCACTTCAAATTTTCCCAATAGATCATCCCTTCTTTTTTGGTAGTGATGGGAATTCCGACATGTTGATAGATAGCTGACATAACTCTCTCCTTACTTTGCAGATTAAAAACATCAAAACAGGTGAGCCGTTTACAAAACATGAGCTCTGCAAACGCATCCGGCACGCCTTAAGGCTTAACCTCCTTCCCTCCAGGGTGTAATTCCGCCGGCCGACGCGGGCCGGATGGTACATTATGGTAAACCCGCTCCATTCAGTTGTCAAGAAAAATGTAAAAAAAAAGAGAAATTTTTGACAAATGCTAAAATTTGCCGCAGGAACCGCGGAAGGCCCGGGGAATAGGGGTACCCCGCAGGGCTAAAAGTGAAATATTCGGCGTTTTCTGCGGCTTCTCTTCCCTATTTGTTCCATTTTACGTTACAATCAAGGCGGACACCCGAATATGAAACGACTATCTTGAAAAATGCAAATGACAGGGAAATATGTACATACATCCGAAACTGGTTGCCTTTACCGACAGTCTGGAGAAACTCTTTCACGAAGTTGACGAGGCTTTGGAGGATCACTGGGAACAGAGTTTTTCGCTGCACCCCAACCGTCCCGGCAAGGGAGAAACCTGGAACCCCGAAATGGACGGCCTCTTTGAAATAGCCCCCGACTTTACCACCGGCATCGGTTCGGAAAGGGGAAGGGGCTATATTATTTCCTTCCGCGTCGCCACTTTGGAGCGTGTCACTCCCGAACAATTCGAGTTCCTCATGGAAGAAGCCGCGGTACTTGTCAAAAAAAAATTGCCCCGGTATTTCCCCGGCAGGAATCTTGAGGTAGTCCGCGACGGCAAGCGCTTCAAAATAGTGGGGGATTTTTCTCTGGGCGAGGCTTAGAAATTATTCGAAAGTCTGGTTTAATACCCTAAGGCAAGCTCGCTTGCCAAGCTTGCTCCGGCTCAGCGCGGTACCGCCGGTTAGAAAAAACCGTGTCCCCGTAATTGTTAAGCGCGTTCAGTACCTCATTCTGGAGGCGATACAGGCTCTCTTCGTAGTACTGCGAGTCCATAGTCAAAATGCCGCCTCCTGTTCTGCGGCCATATACGCTTTGCCGCTTCCGTCGTATACAGTTTTTTTACCTGTTCAACACCCCAAAAGGCGATAATGTAGTGCCGGAGATCCGTTCCAAAAAACGGACAAACAAAAAATCGATATCAAAGGATCCCGCCTTGTCTATCCTGCCTTCCGCACCGCCAGCATGTCTTTGGGGGAGGTGGTATGATCCCAATTGAGGGAAGAGAGCATCTTAATCTTTTCGTCATAACTCAGGGTCATCAACCGTAGTATAACCGTCAAAAAATTGCCTGGCAATGGGATCGTCCGGCTCAAATTCAAGCGCGGTTCTGAAAAAGGCCGCCGCCTCGTCGTTGTCACCGTTTTTCATGGCGAGTACTCCCAGGTTTGAAATGATTTTGACATTTTCAGGATCTTCCCGCAGCGCGGTTTCCAATTCGCGCCGCGCGAGCGGATAATCGCCGGTTTCGATAAGACAGATGGCCAGCTCGTTTCGGGTGTCGCTGTTGCCGCCGCCCAACTCGACGGCCTTGCCGAAAGCCGCGGCCCCGTCTTCCCAGCGGCCGAGCCTGCGCAAAGCCCAGCCCAGCATGAACCAGCCGTTCCACACCGAGGGACGGCGCTCCAGAAAATCGCGGATTTTTTCCATACCCCGCGTTTCCTGTCCCTGCCGGATTAACTCGTAAGCCTCGCGGAAACTTTCATCCTCAAGGCCGCTTTCCTCAATTTCCCTGACCAGCGATTCGGCCTGCTCTTTTTTGCCGTCCCCGTCTTCGCCGGCCCCACCGCCCTCTTCGGCGATTTCGATATAACGGCAAAAACATTCCCTGGCCCGGCGGAAGTCCTTTTGTCCCATGAAAAAAAAGCCCCCGTTAAAATGGGCCGCGGGGAAAGACGGCTCCAGGGCCAGGGCTTCTTCGTATGCCGCCTCCGCGGCCAGGTACACGGCTGCCGCTTCGCTTTTGCCCTGCCGCTCCAGCAGGGCCGCCTTTTCTTCCAGCGTCAGCGCCCGGTTGAGCAACAGCGCCGGCGAAGCGGGAAACAGCCCCCGCAGCGCGTCAAGAATCTCCAGCGCCATATCGAAATCACCGTTACGCGCTTTTAGAATGGCCGCCTCGGTAAATTCCTCCAGGATGCGGGGCCGGGAGGCCCGCACAAAGCGGCGGTAATAGTCTATCCATTCCGGTTTTTCTTTACCGGCGGCAATGACCTGCAGCATCCCCGAAAGGATCATCTCCGGGGAAAGCGCTTCCGGATTGAGCGTTTCCGCTCCTTCGGGTAGTTCAACCGGTATGGGAATAGCGGGATGTATCGAAAGGCCGGCGGCATCACCGTATGATTCGTCTTCGCCGGATTCATGTGCATCATCGTGATCGTGTTCGTCATGCTCATGCCCGTCGTGGCCATGCGCGGTATGAGCGCGGGCCATTTCCCCAAGCCGCTCCCGCAGGCCTCCGGGAACGGGGAGAAAGATTATCCTGTTTTGATGATTTCCTGTCACGGGCTACTCCAGCGACTGGCCGCCGATACGGTTGTCCGCGCGGACGGTGTTGAGAAAATCGTTGAGTCGTATCTTGTAGCCCATGGGAATGTCAGCCTCGTCAAATTCCAGGGCCAGGGCGAGCATTTCTTTTTTCCCCTCGACATTTTCGGCGCGGACGAATTTTCCCTTCACCAGAAAACTATCCCTGGGGTCGTCAAAATCAACCCGCAGCCCCACCTCTTTATCCACGAGGAATTTCGCCACGCCCATCATAACCAGCTTGGAACCGGAAAACGACAGGTCGCGCAAAATGCACCTTCGGGGCACCCCCTGCACAAAGACCGTGCTTTCTTTGCTCAGTAGATTCAGTTTCCGCTGGGTTTCGGTGGTGATAAATATCCGCTCATCTTTCCGCTTGGCGGAGTTGACATTGGCGTCCAGAACCCGCCCCATGATTTCGATCAGATCATCCGGCGGCCGTTGGGTAAATTGCAGATTTAGGAGGAACACGTCGTTCGCGCCCTTGTAAGGGGCGGTACTCTGCACCCGCGCGGCCACAAAAAAGGTCAACGGATCTCCTTTTTCGCCGTTTTTGAAACAAAAGCGGAGGCTCACCGAGTTGTTTGCCTGCCGCAGTTTTGCCAGCAGCCCGGACTTTACGTTGGCGACGATTTTCGCCCCCTGAAAGGACGTGGAGAAAAGCACACAGGGCCAAAAATCACTGAGGCACTTCAAATGCACCTGCTGGGTCTCAAGCCCCGTAACCTGGATTATCTCCTTGGTAAAGGTTACGTCAATGCCCTTGAAACGTTCATAGTAGGCGGCTATTTTCTGACTGGTTACAACACCCATTATCTATAATAATAAGTAAATTAAAGGGATTACGTCAATCAATATCGGCTTGAAAGTTTTAAGCCCCGCAGACCGCTGTCAGACTGTTGCGCTTGTGGATTTTTTGCAATCTTTCAGGCCCCCGATTATGGGCTGTTTGCTGCTAAAGCGGCTTGCGTTTGCAGGGTAAAACCGCCTGAAGGCGATTTTTGGGGATTATAATGCGCGAAGCGCGATGAGCCTCCGCAAGGCAAGCCCGGCAAGCGGGCTTGCCCTGGGGTATTAAACCAGACTTTCGAATAAACTGCTAGCCGGCAGACGAAATCTGTAGTATAATAAACAAAAATCTTGAGATATAGATTGGAGGCTTGTATGAAGTATATAAAAACGTTTGCGTTGGTCTTGTCCCTGGTGATGGCCTCGTGCGCTGCCGGTACGGCCGTGAATGAAACGGAAACCGCTCCGGCAAAGGCCTCTTCTGTAGACAGGAGCGTGATTGTCGGGGCCATCTGGTATCTCTGGGAAATCAGAAGCGGGGACATGGTGCTTGACATAAATCGTTCGGGGCTGAAAGCGGATGGCATTGAAGATGCGTACAGCCTGCGCTTTGACAGGGATGACCGCGTTTTCGGTAGGGCCATGCCGAACACTTACCACGGCCCCTGTACGTGGGAAGACGGCTTCGTTTTACGTTTCGGGAACATGGCCTCTACGAAAATGCTGGCCCTGAAGGAACCCGATTCCATCAAGGAGCAGGAGTTTTTTGACTACCTGGCCAGGGTAGACCGCTGGGCTTTAACCGGTGACGCCCAGTTGTTACTCCGTAGCGCCGGCAAAGACGGCCTTCAGGCGGTAATGGTTTTCAGGAATCAGCGCTAGCAGGTTGATTGGACTAAACACACTGATATGAGTGATTATAGAAACAAAAAACAACCACGGACGGCTCGGACAGAACGGACAAACAGGTGGATTTGTGACCAAAACTCCGGGTATTTCGGTGGTTATTCGAAAGTCTGGTTTAATTTTGAATTCGGAATTGCTGGTTCTGGGAATTGGCTCGTTGACTTTTTTGCGGGTTTAGGGTATAAAGTTATATTAAAAAGGTAGTTTAGCAAGGCTTTTAGCTCAGTTGGTTCCCGCCGTATAATATGCTAATATATAGTAGATAACACGTAAAAAATCACCCCTTTTTGGGGGGATGGTAACACTATGGTGACATATTTGGCTGAGGTTTACTATGTGAAGGCCCACTTTATACAAACACCGGGGAATTTGGCAGGCGCGGATATGGAGCGCGGATGAGAAAAAATATCATGTTCATTCCCTGGGGATCGTTGCTGAAGGCAAGCGGGAGCGCCGCCGGGAAGCGGAAGAAGCGGCCCGTGTTCTGGCGGAAAAGCTGGAAGTGGAAGCCCGCGCCGCCGCCGCTCCCCTCCGTAGCCCGGAAGTTGACCGGCCCCTCCTGGAGTACGCAGCCGCTTTTTGGGCGGAGGACAGCGAGTACCTCCGGGAAAAAGCCCTGATCGAAAAAAAGCCCGTCTCCTACCACCACGCCTTAACCAACCGCCAGATGGTCAAAAACAAGCTGGCTCCCTTCCTCGGTTTCCAGGGCGTTACCCTCTCCGGGATCACGAAGCCCCTCATCCGGCAGTGGAAAATCTGGCTCGCCGGGCAGGGATATTCCGGACGCACGATCAACGGCGCCATGGCGGCCCTCCGGGTCCCGGTCAGGCGGGCGTTTGGGGACGACATCATTCCCGTCGATCCCTTCGCCGGCGTCCCCCAGGCACCGCACCAGGAAAAGCTCCGGGGCATCCTCAGACCGGCGGAGATTAAAAAACTGCTTGAAACGCCGGTAACCGATCCCCGTTCCCGCCTTGCGGTATATTTGGCCCTGTACTGCTCTATGCGCATGGGTGAAGCCCGCGGTCTCCAGTGGGGAGATATTGCCGATGGGGTGATCCACATCTGTCACAACTGGCAGGAGATCGAGGGGCTCAAGGGGTGCAAGCAGGGATCGGAGGGATATGTCCCTATGCCCCGGATTGTGGCTGATCTGGTCAACGAGGTGCATGCAAAGGCGCCGCTTACCGGGCCAGGTGATTTTGTCATGGCCCAGCGGCCCTATCATCCGGTGTCGCGGGAATTCCTGGGGAAGGCGCTGAGGACGGAACTTGCCTCTATCGGCATCACGGAGGATGAGCGGAAAAAGCGGAACATCGTGTATCACAGTCTCCGCCACAGTTTTGTGGGGGTGAGGTCGTCCGGGAGTACGGCGCCTTCAGGGAGAGGAACGCCGATGTTCTCAATCTTGACCTTGCCCCACACCCCGGCGGTTTTAAGATGGTACTCCACGCCCCGGTAATCGGGAATGACTTCGCCTTCTATGGTAAGCTCCTCATGCGGCTGGAGATCGGCCCATTTGGCGGTGAGATCGGCTTCCTCGGCTTCGCTCAAAATCTTTTGCCCCTGCCCCAACAGGCAGTACACGGCAGCTTCTTCGTACAGGCGTATGCGAGCAGCCTCTATTGCCTCGGTGATAGGCTTCAGTTCCTGTATGTACGGCGAGGTCCCGGTTGGTGTACTCGGTCGTCCAGTCCTGCCCCGCGTTGCGGGCCAGAATGCCGGGATCAATGCCTGAAAGCGGGGCGTCGCTGTAGCCTTTCTCGGCAAACTGCGCGTTGGTGATCTCCATATACCCCAGGGCCTCCGCCGCGATTTCCGCCGGATGGGTGAGGCTTCCGGGGCGGCATACGATCCCATTCGTCCGGTCAGTCTTGCGGGTATCGGTATAGAAGATAAGCGCCGCCAGCCCGTCGCTGCCGGGGCTTACATCCCCGACAAGGGAGCGGAACGGCCGGGCGATGGTTTCCTGGTAGAGGCCTATGTTTTCATTGCCGATCCCGTTGTATTCGGAGAGGGCGTCAAGGACGGTGCTGTCTTTGCCGTACCCGTGGACAATGGCGGTAAAGCCCGCTTCATTGGCGCTGTCCCCGCCGCCTAACGCGAGGGGAAGGTCCGCGGCTACATCGGGAAGGCCGGAGCCGCCCGTCATCGGGGCGATAATTACCGTTACTCCCTGCGGCTTTTTTTCCCCTTCGGCCGGGCGCTGGTTAATGGCAGCCGTGATCCCGTTGCCCAGGGCCCGGCGCTTTTTGACGTGAAAGTAATCACGCCGTCAACATTGTCGGCGCTTACGGGGCAGGCCTGGTCGGCGGTTATGGCGGCAGCTATGCGGCCCCCTAAGAGCGTCGCGGTGTCGGTAGGTTGTACGGGGATACCGTACTTTTTCCCGGCCACATAGAGGGCGAGCGTTCCCGATTGCGGGGCTGACACGGAGAGGGTGAATGTCCCCTTCGCGAAGGTTGCCCCGCTTATGTCGGCCTCGACAAGCAGACAGACCGGAACGGCGTTACCGGAACCGCGAAAGGCGGCGATAGCGAGGCGGTGGGCCATGGAGCCGGGGCCGCATTTGCTTGCGACATCTTCGGGCGATAATACCAGGAACGGCGTACCCATGATGTGTTTATCCGCATAGGAGGAAAGCGCCGTCGCTATGATGAGGATTTTTCTGGCGAGCACCTCCCCGCTAAATGCCAGCGGAACATTTTTTACTTCGATACTCACACCGGCGGCAACGCTGTTGTCAAGTATGATACCCATTTTGTTTCTCCTTCCGTCTCCCGACGGTAGTTTTTCTGTTAGAACGGCTTGCCTACCGTTACCCCTTCTTCCGGCACATTTTCCGTGTCGCTTGTCAAATCAATACGGTGGCTTATAACACTGCCCGGCGTTCCGGTTTCTTCCGAGGTATATTCCACCGTGTCAAAAGTCATCGTGAAATATCCCGCAAGAATCACGATTGATCCTGTCGGCTGCGGACGGCCTTTGTTGTAACTGGTGATCCAGCGGTCAAGTTCGTTATCCGTACCGAGCTTGCTGTTTTGCGGACGCATTATCAGGTCAAACAGTATCGCCGCCGTCTCTTCCGCTTTGGCGTCCACGATTGCGTAGGCGTCCATGGTCGCGGCTAGTGCGGCGGTTATCTGCTCCGGCGCCGCTTCGGGATTTTGCAAGACGGACAAGTCAACGGTCGTTTTGGCGGCGGTGAGAATATCGATCCTGATCGTCGCTTCCTGCGTATACGGGCCCCGGCTGCCGCTGCGGTTTTTGGGGAAGTTCCCGGAATCGAAATACACCGTTACCAGGGGCCGCTCCAGTAAATCCCCGGCGTCCGTCTTGCGCTTGCGGATGTCCTCTACGCGGTAGCGCCCTTCGGCGGCCCGCGTGAGGAGGTCTACAAGCGCACCTTTTACGGCGAAGGCGGCTAACATGAAGCCTCCTGCATGTCGCAATAGAGAGGCGCATGTTTCAACAAACAATTTTTATTGCTTGGACAATACGGACACCTGTGCCTGCTTTTTAAGCATTGCCTTAATCTATCGGCCTGCTCCCTGTTATAGTCGGCTGGGTCAGGGCGGATTGCTCCGCCCCTTCCCGCCTAAGAACCGTACGTGATAGTTTCCCTTCATACGGCTCAAGCCTCTGATAAGCAATCACCTGCTGGGCGGTTGCCGGTTCCGGCAGCGGAAGGTTGTTCAGCTTCCGCCGCCTGCGCCTTTGCAATTCGAGTTTGGGCTTTATTGATGAACGTTTCCACCTTGCACC
>JAITIC010000145.1 GCA_031279635.1 Treponema sp.
ACCGCTTACAGGAAATTGGTATTAAACCCAAGAACCCGCTTGCGCGGGGGAGGGTATTATAAACTTCCTATCGAACGAGCCTCCGATCGAACTAATGCAACGCTTAAGATACCGCGGGGCTTGCCCCGCGGAGGCTCATATTCCCTGAAATGTCAAACTATTTGGGTCCCCCGGCAGAGCCGGGGGATTACCGATTGTATTTACCACGGGCGATACAGACGAACACGGATAGAACAGAGAATCTCAAGCTAAAAGTCCGTGTCTTTCCGTGTGGTACTATGTTATTTTGTCAAGCAGAAACCGCCAATCCCGCCAGCTTCTTTGTTTTATAATAACGCAGCTTCTTTTCCAAAGCTTCGTTCGCAGCGTTTAGGGCATACAGCACTGAACGCACCTGCCCAGCGGAAAATGTTGGGCGTTCAGGTTCAGTTTTCAGAAAAGAGGCGCCAGATTCAAAACCGGGTGTCCCTTTTCGCTTAAAAATTCCATTAGTTTTTCCGTCTCCCCGGCAACGGTCTCATCGGCGATCATCGAGGTAAAATCCTCAATGCCATACAGCTCTTTGGCGGACATGTTGAGTTTTTTCCCCACCAGGTTCTTGAGTGCACCGGGCATCCACACGATCCGCGCAGGTCCTCCTTCGGCTTTCATAAACTTCTTCGATGAGATGAACTGCTTCCCGTGGCCCATAAAGCCCGGCGTCTGCACCCCGCCGCCGGTCATTGAGGCCATCTCGGAAAAAGTCATTCCCAGCGGGGTCATGCCGGTATACTCCCGGTTGACAATCACCACGCCGTTGCTCACCGGCTCAATGCCGCAGATACACTCAAAACATCCGCAGCTTGTCATGGGGTCCTGCATGATCGAATACAGGGTCACCTGCTGCAAAGAGCCGTGGGAGGCCTGCCGGACCGCCTCGTTTACGTCTTCCCATATTCCCAGATTTTCATCGACTACCTGTTTCTTGGTTACGACTTTGCAGGGGCCGTTAGGATCAAGCTCGTTGGTGGCCTTGGCGTCGAGCCAGGAAACCGCGCCGCAGAGGCCCAGGCGCTCCGGCGTTACTACGCAAACATGAGCGGGCGAGAAGGACTGGCAGAGAATACAGTTGTAAAAAACATCGACCTTTTCATCAACAAGGGAGAGAAGGCGCTCGTCCCGCGCTTCGTACACTTTATTCGCCTCGGTCTTGAGGGTTTTCAGCTTTTCGGGATCGGTAAAAATCTTCACCTGACACTTGTCGATCACCGCGTCGTACTCCTCCTTCATTTTGCTGTAGAGGACTTCCCCGAAGTGTTTTGCCCTGAAGCCCGCCGCGAAAGCGTTCCTGCTCACCCTCACCCGAATCAGGTCCCGCTGGCCGGTATGCATCACCCCTTCGATAAAGTTGAGGTAGTGGTGTATCTTCCGCTCAAACACCGGCTCAAAATCGCTCTGCATATTCTTGCCCGCCACCTCAACGATTATCCCCATCGCGATGCGGCTGCCCGGCTCAAACCCGTCAATGTCCTTTCCGATAATTTCGATGGAGTGATCCGTAATTTCCCGGGCGGACATGGTACGCACCCATTCAAAGCAGTCCATTCTGGTACTGTCGATGTCTACCTGCGTATCATTGCGCCTGACAATCTCGCCTTCAAAAGCGGAAGAAAAAGCCGCCGGAATATCGATGTTTACTACCTTGATTCTGATGTCCCTGGCTTCCAGTGAAGTCTCGATAAAATCTTTGGTATTTTCCTGAATGACAAGGCTCTTGGGGACTTTCCACATGTCTTTAACATCATTGGTAATAACCGGAAAGCCCATTGCGATAGCGCCGCCGCCGCAGGCAACCACGATATCCGCCACCGGATCAAAGGCGTTCACAAAGGCCCGAATCCGGTGGAAACTGTATTGATCGAAATTTTCCCTGTCGCCGGGCTGCACCGCGCCGAAGATCATCGCGGCCCGGTTCACCAGGGAAATGACATGGGTCACCGCCTGAATCTCCGGCCCCACCGGCACCACCCGCACGGGAAAGCCCATGTTGATATTCATGCGCCTCGCCTGATCGATAATCCCGCCGATGAGAAACACAAAAATCGCCCTTGACTGGTAGCCTTTGATAAGCTCCGCCGCTTCCTCATCCGCCGGGGCCGGACCGATGATCACCACAAAACCGGGGATGTCGCCGGTAACCAGCGGCACGCCCAGTTCCCGTACCTCGGCATCGGACATGTGCCCCCAATACTCGTCCCCGTAGGGCCTGGGGCTTTTCGCGTACTTGCAGGCCTCGATAATTTCCGCCGCCATGAAAGTCCCGTAACCGGTACTGAAAGCGTCGTCCAGCCGGTACCTGGCACGGGCTTTTTCATCCGCCATCCAGGAGCGGACCTCCGGCAGAGAAGCCTTGAGTTCCCCAAGCGTAGTGATTCTTTTGGCAAGATACGTGTAATGGTTGGCAAGATAATAGGCGGTATTCGGCATGTTGATCGGGGCGGCTTCGCCCAGGTCCACCAAAGTCTCGTTCAGGGCTTTTTCGGCAACGGCGTACATTTCATCCGCGCCGTCATACACCCGGTTAAAAAGCAGTTTCACATCTGTGTTCCTTCATGATAATGCCGGCCCGGCATCAATTTTTTTCTTGATCCGGCGGATATCTTCTTTTACCGTCTCGCTGGTATCGAAAGGCGAAATCCCCCGCCGGTCGGCTTTGATCACATCATCGCTGTAGCGTATAAACCCCAAAAAATCTTCCGGCGGGACAAGGCTTCTGAAATAGTCCTCGTCCTCTTTTCCCCGAACCTTGTTGGCCACCGTATGCACCTTCTTTACGCCCAGATCGGCGGCAAGGGCCTTTACCTTGTGAAAGGTCTGCACGCTCCGCGCGCCGGGTTCAAGCACCACGATGAAGCGGTCCATCATGGAGGCGGTTCCCCGCCCCAGATGCTCAAGCCCTGCCTCCATGTCCATGATCACCGCCTCGTCACGGCTTATCACCAGGTGGGAAAGGAGCTGCTTAACCATTACGTGCTCAGGACACACGCAGCCCGCGCCGCCGGTCTCGACGGTTCCCATCACCAGAAACTTTACCCCGTTTCGCTCCCTTGCGAAGCGGTCGGGAATGTCGTCTACCCTGGGGTTTATCTTGAAAAACATTCCCATTCCGCCGGAAGATGCTCCGGTACGCTCATCGATCAGATCTTTCATTTTGGCGATAGGGGTTATAGCCGCGATTTCCTCTTCGCTGAAACCCAGGGCCAGGCCGAAGTTGGCGTCGGGGTCCACGTCAACAGCGAGAACTTTTTTCCCCTCTTCGGCGTAAAGGCGGGCAAGCACCGAGGCCAGTGTGGTTTTTCCCACACCGCCCTTTCCCGTAACGGCGATCTTCATACGTCCCTCCGGAAAATATAATACGCGGATAACACAAATAGTATTACCATTTGATTCGAAAGTCTGGTTAATAAATTTCCTCTCGAACGAGCCTCCGATCCGGCACAACCAGGCTCATATCCCCAGGGCGGCCCGCTTGGCCTCAATACCGTCTATGATCGATTTAACCAGCTCGTGGGGATCGGTGTTGATGATATAACCCGCGCCGGTGATCTTCCTCGTACCCTCCGTGATGAGTTCCATCATTTGTGAGCTGCCCTTTACCTGGGGCTCAATACCCAGATACACGTCAAGGCCGGTGGACACTACATAGTTGGCGATGGAGACCGCCTTTTCGCTCATCCATTCCGGGGCGCAGCCAACCACCGGTATCTGCGTGGTGTCCACCTCCCAGTCCCTGGCGATCCCTGTGGCAAGGAGCATCATGCGGCTGATGTCAACGCAGGCCCCCATGTGCAGAATCGGGGGAATGTTGACCAGTTCGCAGACCCGGCGCAGACCCGCGCCGCAGATATGCTTGGCGTCCCTGTTGAGCAGCCCCGCCTTCGTGGCCACCTGCGCCGCGCAGCCGGTAGCCACGATGAGAATGTCATTTTTAAGCAGCTCTTTCATGATCTCAAAGTGGGAATAATCGGGCCGCACCCTGGGGTTATTGCAACCGACAATGGCAACCGCGCCCCGGAGCACTCCGGCTTTAATGGCGTCAATGGCCGGCCGGTAAGTGCCGAACACGTCGGTGCGGCTGTTGGCAACCCCGTCAAGGTGTTTGATAATCTGCTCGCAGGGATAACCCACCACGGCGCTTTGTTTGGCGGAGGGGATGTACACCTTGTCCCTGTCCCGGTTTTGGTAATTGTCAATCGCCATTTTGACCAGCTCTTTCGCCTGATCAAAAGCGGTGTCCGGCCTGAATTCGATGTATGTGGAGCCGGGTATCCTCGCAATGGGAGAACTGGTAACAAACTTCGTGTGGAAACATTCGCTCAAGGGGGCAAGGGCGGGGAAAATGCACTGCACGTCCACGCACATCATTTCCACCGCGCCTGTGAGGATCGCGTTTTCCTGCTGGAGAAAGTTACCCGCCATGCGGACCCCGTGGCGCATCGCCACTTCGTTGGCCGTGCAGCACAGTCCCACGATGTTGATCCCCCTGGCGCCTTTGCCCTTGGCGTACTCCGCCATCTCCCGCAGTTCGGCGGCGGCCACCACCATTTCGGAAAAGGCCGGATCGTGGCCATGGACCACGATGTTCACCATGTCCGCTTCCAAAACGCCCAGGTTTCCCTCGGTGGTCCTGACTGTGGGCGTCCCGAACAAAATGTCGGAGACCTCGGTGCCCAGCATGGAGCCGCCCCAGCCGTTGGAAAGGCTGGTCCGCAGCCCCTGGCGGATCAGGGCCTCCGCATCGGCGGTATTGCCCATGTGGGTCATGTGCAGCGAAGTGGCGATTTCCCGGTCTATCGCCCGCGGCTCTATGCCCTGCTCCCGCCAGACCCGCTGCCGTTCCGCAGTGGCCCGCTTGATAAAGTTTTGATGCCCGAACGTCTTGCCGAATTCCGCCAGGCCCGCCTCGGCAACCTCGTGAGCGACCGCGTAAATATCCCGCTCTTCAACGGGAACGCCGTATTCTTTCGCGAGGGCAAGCAATTTTTGCTCATCCCGAATCCGGTAATTCCCTCCGGCGGAAGCGCCGTGAAGTATGTGCAGAAGCTCCCTGGCGTGGTCCGAGTGGGCGCTCGTACCCGCCGCAACCGTGCGCAGATAGTTCCGCCCCGCTATGGCGTGCGCGTCAGCGCCGCAGATACCCCGGTCCGCCCTGGGCGTGATCCGGCAGGGGCCCATGGAACAGTTTTTGCAGCAAATACCGTCTTCGCCGAATTTGCAGTGGGGGCTCTGTTTTTTATTCCGATCTTCCCAGGTTTCCGCGCAGACCTCGCAGGCCCGCTCCCTGAGTTTGGCGCTTACCTCCTCCATCTGCTCTATCGTGGTCATGTTTTCCAGCGTTTTCACATTACCCCCAGGTGATATAAAAAGATTGTACTTTTTCCCGATAATATTCAATCCGCCAAAAGGCGGAAAATGAGGACAGGGTCTCCTACATTTTGCAGGAGGGTTTGGGAAGGAAGAAGAATCCAGCCGCAAAGCAAGGAAAAAAGCACCTTTTCGTGGTTAAAAATTCCGGGGTCAATTTTCCCCGGTAAAATACCCGCGCCCTTCAAAAAATTACCAAAGATCGTTAAATACGTTGACGGCGGACATGAACGCAAGCTGCGTTGACTTTAATCTTAATAATACGACCCTTACCGTTGAAGGCCCCGCCGCGAAGGAGACCCTCACCTGCCTCGAAGCCGGCCAGTACCGGGCCAAAACAGGTCTCTATAAGGCTCCCGCCGGGCTTCCGGTGACGAGTATTACCGCCGAAAAGAACATGCCGGTAATCGCGCCGAACGACGGCCAGTCCTGGCATACGCTGTATATCCGGCTATGCAAAACGAAGAGCGGGGGTGGCATTACCACGAGCTGGCCGCCCAACCCGAACGACGCGGTGGACGTGGCGATAGGGGAGATCGCGGGCGCGGGAAACGGCCTGCTTACGATCGCCAACAAAAGCGAAACGGGCGACGTGATCAGAAAACTGCGGATAGACGCCGCTGAAATCGTGTTTGGCGGCGGCGGCAATCCGAGCTTCACCAGGGACATGGAGTGGACGACCGTCCTCTCCCCCGGTCAGCACACCGTTGAGTTTATGCCCGCCCGGCAAAATCACTACGGCATTACCCTTACCGTGCAGATACGGGAAGAGCGTTACCATCGGGCTTGCTATTCCCGGCGCGGGATCGAGCGGGGGCGCAAAGGCGGACTATACGGCCAGGAGCCTGTTGCGCTTGTGGATTTTTTGCGTTTGAGGCCGCAAAAAATCCCGGTTTATGGGATCCTTGCTGCCAAAGCAGCCTGCCGTTTGCAGGGTAAAAAATCGCCCGAAGGCGATTTTGGGGGATTATAATGCGCGAAGCGCAACAAACTGCCGGCTTCCCCGTCACCCTGAACGTGACGCAGGCGGTTCCGGTGAACATTTCGCTTGACGGCAGGCAACACATGAGATAAAATTGTGTATAGGTTCCCGCACAAGCAGCGGCGGGGTTATGGCAGACAGCCGGAATTCCGCGTTTTCGTCTAAATCAACCGCGTCAGGCCCGAAATATTTTGTATCCAAAAGGAGACCAAGCATAGAATAAGAATCGGCACGGATCAGTTAATCAAACTCAGCGATATAAAGACGGAAAGCGCGGTGCTTTATAAAGGCAATATTTATTATACATCGGCAAGGGATAATGACGGCGAATATCTTGGAAATTCACTGCATAGAATCGACATTGACGGAAGAAACAATATCAGACTAAATGAAAATTTATATGAATTGTTTACTATCTTTGAGGATAATATTTATGCCCTGACTAGGGATCAAATAATCATAAATCAAAAGGCGGAAAAGCTGGATCTGAACGGCAGAAAATCTGATGATTTTAATGGCCTGTCTTTCTCACGGGCCTTTTCGATTTTTACTGGCGGCCGTAAAATTTATTTATATCAGGTTGACGGGATTGGATCGCTAAGCCTCGACGGTGCTGGTTTTGTAAGACTATCAGGCAATACGGCCCCAAAAACCAATCCGGCTTTTATTGACAGGAAAATAGTATGGAGCACCCGGAAGTGGAGAATCGCCCGCGCCAATTCCCCGCCTGTGCCTGGCATGGGAGACTTTTATGGCAATATAGAGTACCTTGATTTATCTGATAATTCGATTAAAGTCCTCTATGATGAAGCCCCGGCGCATCTTGAACGCGTTATTAATGACGTCATATATTTTTTGCGTTTTAATGAACAATCCAGCTCTGTTGATCCGTATCAGATGAATGGCGATGGATCGAACATAAAGAAAAGGCCGTTTTAATAACGGCGGGAAAGAACGCAAAGAATTTTTAGTATGGCAGGAAAAATAATTCAGTTGATTTTTAGCGCCGGCGTCATCATTATGGGAATTTCGCTTTCTACCGGCATCCCTTTAGGCGTGGGCGGCAAGGAAGTAAAGCTCAACGGGACGGCCATAGGAAGCATCAATAACAACAAAGCCTTGACTTTTTCCGTTGCCAAGAGAAAGACGTGCTGACCCTTGAAGGCGGCGGAGCCTGCTTTTTTGAAGCAAGTGATGCCGCGGGTGAAGGTTCGATACGGCTCAAAATGGGTCTTGCCGCACCCAAAGCGGAAATTGTTGAAAGTTCCGGCATAAAACCATTTGTGCCGGAAACGGATTGAGGGAAAAGGATGTGGACAAAATTTTACATGGCATCGCCGTAGTTATTGGATTTATTATCTGGAGAATATCGGGACACATTCTTATTGGGGCCATCGCGGCGTTTGTTGCCGAAGGACTGGTACTCGGAACAGGAGGGGCGCTGAAACAAAAAATACAGCAAAAACAACCGGAAGGCATAAACTGCCCTGATTTTTACTATGTTGGCGGGAACCTGAAAAACCGGAAGAAGATCAGGGGGCTGCGTGTTTTTTTTACCTTGCCGTAAAATAGCGGCATTGATACGGCGCTGCTCAAAGCGGCGTATCAGGAGGGACTGGCCGAAGGGCTGAAAAAGGAATGCCGCAAAAGGTGGCTGACATTGCGCCAACACCCTTGCGCATCCCGGCGCAATTACCATTCACGCGGGTGACAGCCGCCCTTTGGCTCAATAATATTAAACGTATCCCCTGACGGCTCTATCACATAAAAGCCCTTCTTTAGGGCATACGTTTTTTCACTGTCGCCAAAAACCACACCCGCAATGGCGCCGCGGTATTTCCGCTTGTCGTTGTGCAAGTCCGCGTCTTTACGCAGTTTTTCCATACGCTCGATGTGGTCGTTTATATCGCCAATGTTGGGCCTGGTCTTGATTTCAACAATCATCACCTTGTCGCCGTTTTCCAGGAACACATCAACTTCGGTGAATATGCGGTGCGTTTTGCTGGCGATTACCAGATCACGGTGAGTTTTTTCAAAGTCAAAGCCCAGGTCATGGAATTTCGCCACGAGGTTTGGCACGATCATGTATTCAACCATTTCGCCGAAACGGTTGCCGAGTTTTCCGAGCTGCTTGTCGAGCCGTTTATCGGTTTCCCTCATCTGCCGGGCGGTTTCTTCTATCTGCCTGTCGGTTTCTTTCATCCGCCTGTCGGTCTCTTTCATCCGTCTATCGGTCTCTTTCATCATGGCCCAAATTTCATCGGCTGCGGCTTTCCAATCCGGTACTGTCTGTGCGGCTTCCATCTTTAAACTCCTGTCGTAAATATACACTGCTTCCTGCCCACCTGGCAAGTTTTCATAGCATTTATATGGCGCGTAGACGTGAGGCGCTTTAGTGAAACGGCGGCTATGGTGAAAAAATCGTGCGAGGGATCAATTTATTCGAAAGTCTGGTTTAATACCCTAAGGCAAGCTGCGCTTGCCAGGCTTGCCGCGGCTCAGATAAAGTACCGCTTACAGGAAATTGGTATTAAACCCAAGAACCCGCTTGCGCGGGGGAGGGTATTATAAACTTCCTATCGAACGAGCCTCCGATCGAACTA
>JAITIC010000210.1 GCA_031279635.1 Treponema sp.
AAGTCGGTTACTTTATGGACAGACCTTGCATTTGCTCCCGTTTTGTACCAAAACGGTGCGCAAAATGCCTATTTTAAGGAAGTCTGTCCATAATGTGTCTACATTATGGACAGACTCTATTTAGAGGGGACAATAATTCGCGCCCCGCACTCCCACGATTCATCCGTTTGACAATTTCAGCAGCTCGACTCCGGCAAGCAGCACAATGCCGATGCCGTGCGTGTCGTTAAGGCGGGGCAGCAGATGTTCGGCGTAATACCGCGGGTTGAACGCGAATTCCGATCCCCGGCAGACGCCGTAAATATTGCCCTCTTTATCTATAGCGTATGCTTCCAAAGCGCGCCAGGCCTTTTCCGCGGCAAGACGGTAAGGGGACGCATCGCCCTCGAACCAGCCGTGGCGGATGCCGCGGCTGAACGCGCAGATGAACATGGCCGTACAGGATGCCTCGATATAAGATGAAGGCATATTCAGCACCTGATGCCACATGCCGTTTTCATCCTGACAGGCAAGATAGCCCGCCGCGAGACGCCTGAAAAAATCAAGCAGAAAGGCGCGGCGCGGATGGCCTGAGGGAAGCGCCATGAGCAGTTCGCTGAGGGAAAAAATCGTCCAGCCGTTTCCCCGGCCCCAGGGGATTCCGTTATGCATATTCCGGTTAAAGTCGTAGACATGGGCCATAAGGTTTTTGTCTTCCATAAAAAGGTGTTTTTTGAAACCTTCAAACTGGACGGCCGCGGTGTCAAGGATTGCCGGATCATTTTTATATGCCGCGTAACGGCAGAGAAAGGGAACGCTCATGTACAGATCATCCGCCCACATGGTTCCGTTGTGAAAATGGTGCATCTGGTTCCGCCTCCAGAAACAGCCCTCTTGCAGGCGGTCCTGTTTGCGGAGAATGTGATCGCCGGTATAATCCGCGGCTTCGGCGGGGTTCCCGATTTTCCGGTCCCCGGCAAGTTCCAGGATGAGGGAGCCGAAGGAGCCGCAGTCATCAAGGCTGTCGATGGAGCTAAGGAGGTGGTGCACCGCGGCAGCGCCGCCGAAACGCGCTTTGTCAAAGAGCGCGTAGTCCAGCGTGCGGAGCGACTTTGCCGCGTGATCACACACATAGGAACCGATAGAAGAGCCGGCGGCCCGGCCCTGTTTTTCAAAATAACGGGCGGTCTCAATAAGGCCGTAGAGGGTAACGCCCAGCGGATAATTCCAGTGGCCGAAAAGGGGATTCTCGTTATAGAGCCGCACCCAGCCGCCGGGCATGTCAAGCCGCCACCAGGTTTTTTCCCCTTCACCGCCGGCAAGCAGTTCCCGGTCAAATTCGAGAAGCGCCCCGTCGGGGCTTGCGCTGAAAAGTCCGGCGTAAACCCAGCAAAGTTCGCCCCCGGCGGGGAAAAAGGGATTGCGGATACTGAGCGGTACCGCCGCCGGCTTGAGTTCCAGCGAAAAATCCCAGGTTTGCCCTTCGCCGGGACGCCGCGAAATTACCGTTATTCCGGTGAGGCCCGCTTTCAGTTTATGCTCAAAGCGATAAGGCCCCGGCTCCCTGAACGAGCGGATCAGGGTCTTCCCCGCGTAAAAGGCGCAGTTACCGCTCTGTGTCCCCGAAAAACCGCAGAGCGCGGGAAGCGGCGCGTATATCTCCGTCCGCGCTACGGCCCTGTCCCCGGGCCGCCCGTCCGGCGAAGCAAAAATTCTCCCAAAGTTCCCCCGCTTTTTCTCCTCATCCGTCCAGGCGGGCAAAGGCAGACAGAGGGGGATGAGGTTTTCCGGCGAAGGGTCCGCTAGGGCTTCGGCAAGGGGCGGCGTATAATCAAAACCCTCAATTAAATAACCGTCTCCGGGCCGCTCCATACCCCGGAAAAAATAGTAATCCAATTTTCCAAGCCATGTGCCGAATTCAGCCCCGAAGCCTGCTTTTGTACGGGTAAAGCGCAGCGCCAGATGGTTCCATCCCTTTTTCACCGGCAGGATGAGGGACTCCGCCCTATTGTCATATCGCTCCGCCTCAAAGTCCGTACCGTAGATCATCTGCCGGTTCATCCATATTTTTACCGGCCCTTTGGGGACGAGGGTAAATTTCAGCGTTCCGTCTTCTTCGGCCCGGTATTTTCCCCAGGCGTAGACATAGCTTCCGTCAGGCGCGCCGGGGAAAATTTTCGCAAAGTCCGCTTCGTAACGGTAATTCTTGTTCCTGATAATTTCGCCCGGCAAAAAAGGCCGCCCCGTATACTCGTAGCGGGGATTGGCGGCGATGTAGCGATTGGCGACAAGCTCAAGGACCGTCTCAATTTTTCCGCCGGAATAAGCGGCCACAGCGCGCTCTTCATCAAAATAAGTTTTCATAAACAACTCCGCTCGTTATGCGCAATTGCGCCGTATTCCATTCATTGTTTCCCCAGTTCGTTGATTTTCACAATCTCGTCCCGAATGACCGCCGCCTGTTCGAATTCCAGATTCTTGGCGTGTTCCAGCATTTCGTTTTCCAGAGCCTTGACAAGCCGCTTCCTCTGGGCCGGAACCAGCACATTGTACGATTTTTTAAGTACCTCAATGGAAGTGGCCGCGGCGTCCTCCGCTTCCCCGGCGTGACGGGTGAGAATATCGGTGATGGCCTTCTTCACCGTGGCCGGGGTGATGCCGTGTTGTTTGTTATACGCAATCTGGACCGCGCGGCGGCGGTTCGTTTCCACGATGGCCTGCTCCATGGCGTCGCTCATCCGGTCGGCGTACATGATCACCTTGCCCGCGGCGTTTCGCGCCGCCCGCCCGATGATCTGCACCAGGCTGGTGAGGGAACGTAAAAAGCCTATCTTGTCCGCGTCGAGTATCGCTATAAACGACACCTCCGGCAGATCAATGCCTTCGCGTAACAGGTTGATTCCCACCAATATGTCAAAGTCCCCCTGCCGCAGCTGGGTAAGGATTTCCACCCGCTCAATGGTTTCCACTTCGCTGTGAATATAACGCACCTTGAGACCCAGGCTTGAAAGGTAATCGGTAAGGTCCTCGGCCATCTTTTTTGTGAGGGTAAGAATGAGGGAACGCTCTCCTTTTTTGATCCTCCGGCGCACCTCACCGTAGATGTCTTCCATCTGGCCCTCGCTGGGGCGGACTTCAATTTCCGGGTCCAGAAGACCCGTTGGCCTGATAAGCTGCTGCACCACCTGTTTGGACTGGTCAATCTCGGTTTTGCCCGGAGTGGCGGATACAAAGATCGTGCGGTCCAGACGGTCAACGAATTCGTCATAGCGCAGGGGGCGGTTGTCCAGGGCGCAGGGCAGGCGGAAACCGTAATCCACCAGGTTCGTCTTGCGGCTGCGGTCCCCGGCGTACATGGCCCCGATCTGGGAAAGGGTAACATGGCTCTCATCGATAAACGTCAGGTGTTCCTGGGGAAGGTAATCGATCAGAGTGTCCGGCGCCTCGCCGGGTTTGCGGCCGGACAGAGGGGCGGAATAATTTTCAATGCCGGGACAGTAGCCCATTTCGGTGAGCATCTCAATGTCGTACTCGACCCTTGTTTTCAGCCGCTCCGCTTCCATCAGCTTGCCGGTGCTTTTCAGAAATTCCAGCCGTTCTGCCAGTTCCTGCTTGATTGCGCCTAACGCATTATGCACCATGTCCGCGGGCATTACAAACTGCCTGGCGGGGTAGATCAGCGCCCTGTCAATGTCTTCGAGCATTTCACCTGACACGGGGTTGAAGCGCCGGATGCGCTCTACTTTGTCCCAGTCCAGGTCCACCCGGTAGGCTTCTTCCAGATAGGCGGGAAAAATTTCCAGCGTGTCGCCCCTGCGGCGGAAACGGCCCCGCTCCAGTACCGCGTCGTTCCGTTCGTACTGCAGTTCCACAAAACGCCGCATCAGGGCGTCAACATCGACGGTCTCGCCTCTTGAAAAAGTGGCGGTCATTTTCCGGTAGACTTCCGGCGTGGCCAGGCCGTAAATGCAGGATACGGTAGCGACAATAATAACGTCTTCCCGTTCCATAAGGCTCCGCGTCGCCGAAAGGCGCAGCCGTTCAATCTCCTCGTTAATTGAAGCGTCTTTTTCGATGTACAGATCACGGCTGGCAACATAAGCTTCCGGCTGGTAGTAATCGTAGTAGGAAACAAAATACTCAACCGCGTTATAGGGAAAGAATCCCCTGAATTCCCGGAAAAGCTGGGCCGCCAGGGTCTTGTTGTGGCTTACGATCAGCGTGGGCATCTGCACCGCTTCAATGATCTTCGCCATGGTAAATGTTTTCCCCGAACCGGTGACCCCCTGCAAAGTCTGGTACTTGTCCCCGTTTTTAACGCCAGCCGCAAGCGCGGCAATGGCCTGATCCTGATCCCCCGCCGGGCCGAAGGGCGCAACAACCTCAAATTGACGCATAGCGGCATTATGCGGCAGAAACGCTCAATTTGCAATGGGAGAATTGCTATAAGATTACGGTCTGCCCTGAAGCGTACAGACGGTTATGCGGGCCCTTTTCACAAAAACAATGACACTATACAATATAGCAATAATACAATCATAATCGCGTTTAATATTTTTCCGTGTTTATTAAATAATATACTGAATATCGAGCCAAACAATGCCCAGCATATTGTACTGGCAAACGCGACAAACGCCAATAAAAAATCAAATGCCATTAAAACCGGTACAGCCGTATAATGAGGTAATATATAAGACGACATCGCGGTAATTCCATACAGCATTAGTTTTGGATTCAATAATTGCAGTGCCGCCCCTACAAAAAAACTCCCGTTGGTATTTTTCACTTCATGGGATTTTGACGGTACTATCATTTTGATTATTAAATACAACATATACCCCGCGCCCGCCATTTTCATGGGAAACTGTATCCGGGGGATATTGGTATACAATACCGCAGAGAAAACCGTGCATAATACCATAACGATAAATATTCCCGCAAAAATACCACAGTTAAAAACCATTCCTTTCTTAAAACCGACCTTCGCGGCATTATTCATTGACATAATATTATTTGGGCCGGGCGTAAAAGCCATGATAAAAATATATGAAAGAAACTGTATCCATAAAAACATGTATAACCCTGTTTTTCGTTGCTGGAGGATATTCTACAGGGATTCCGTATATGCTGCAAGAGTTTTTCGGATATAGTCGTAAGGCCGCTTTTGTTCTCCCACACGGCTTAACGCCGCGCGTTTACCGCGGGGGTTGATTAACGGATAAATTTGCTTTAACGTTGGATTTGGGATTTGTGCCATAAAATGAAAAACAGAAATTTTGTTGTACAGGGTGATATTTGCTGGAGCAAAGATCCGCAAACCCTCGAAACAAAGGCCGGCGCTTTTCTGGTATGCGCCGGGGGAAAATCCGCGGGCGTCTTTTCCCGCCTGCCGGAACAGTACGCCGCTTTTCCGCTGCTTGATTACTCAGGCCGCCTCATCATACCCGGCCTGGTCGATCTTCACGCCCACGCCCCGCAATTTGCCTTCCGCGGCATGGGGATGGATTTGGAACTCCTTGACTGGCTTGAAGCCCGCGCGTTCCCCGAAGAGGCGAAATACCGGGACCTGCAATATGCCCGCCGCGCCTACGGCCTTTTGGCCGGGCATCTCAAACAGGGCCCCAATACCCGCCTGGTCATTTTCGCCACTGTCCACACGCCGGCCACGCTGCTGCTCATGGATATGCTCGAAGAATCCGGCCTGGTGAGCCTTGTCGGCAAGGTGAACATGGATCGGAACAGTCCTGATATCCTCAGAGAGGCAAGCGCCGCCGTTTCGTTATCCGAAACCGGAGAATGGCTTGACGCCTGCTTTTCGCGTAACAGCGGCTCCGGTTATAAAAACACCGGTCCCATTCTCACCCCCCGCTTTATTCCTTCCTGCAGCGACGAACTGATGCGGGGCCTTGGGGAATTGAGGCTGAAATACAGGCTGCCCGTGCAGTCCCATCTTTCGGAAAACAAAAAAGAAATCGAGTGGGTCAGGAAACTCTGCCCCGAAAGCGAAAGCTACGGCGCGGCCTATGACAGCTTCGGCCTTTTCGGCGGGGATCCGTCCCCTGCCGCGCCTGTGGTAATGGCCCACTGCGTCTGGTCCGATGAAAAAGAAACCGCGCTCATGGCCGGACGGGGGGTGTTTGCCGCCCACTGTCCCCAGTCCAACACGAACCTGTCATCGGGCATTGCCCCGGTGCGGCGCTTTCTTGAGGCCGGGGTTCCGGCGGGCCTGGGAAGCGACGTGGCCGGCGGCGCTCACAGTTCCATATTCCGGGCAATGGTTGACGCGATTCAGGTCTCAAAACTCCGCCGTTCCCTGCTCGGCCTTGACGAAAAAGCCCTCAGCCTGGAAGAGGCCTTTTACCTGGGAACTGCCGGAGGCGGCGCGTTTTTTGAACGCTGCGGCATGGGCAGGTCCGGATCATTCGATCCAGGCTGTGATTTTGACGCGCTGGTTATTGACGACACAGACATCGCCGTGCCCTTTGAGCTTTCACTCCGCGACCGTCTTGAGCGGACGGTATACCTTTCCGACGAGCGCCACATTGCGGCCAAGTACGTACGCGGCAGGAAGATAGAAACGGCCGGATAATCACTCAGTCTTTTTCCAAATAATCACCGTAAAACAAGGCAAGCCTGGCAAGCTTGCTCCGCGGAGGCTCATTCCCGTGGCCGAACTGTAACTTCCTGCATATTGAGGCTTTGTCCGTTCTGTCCGTGATGGTTAGTGGTTTTTCTTATTCTCCCTGCGTAACATGATTAAGTAGTGTCTGTCCACAAAGTCGGTTACTTTGCGGACAGACATTGCATTTTCTCGCCTAACGGCTGCGAAAATGCGTTTTTTAAGGAAGTCTGTCCATAATGTGTCTACATTATGGACAGGCTCACTATTCTACGCAAAATATCACCCCTTGTCTATGGATGTCCCAAAACTGAAGTTCCGGGAAAGGCTCTATGTAAAATTTCTAAATTGAGGCTGTTTCAAAACCCTGCGCGTTTAGCGCAGAGTCAATTAATTTTGAAACAGGCTCAATTAACAGCGGAAAATTCCGCTTATTCTATCACCCACTTGTCGGTTTGTTTATCATACTTGATATCGGCCTTGAGTTCGCTGACAGGCACCCATTGCACCAGGAAACCGAATTCGGTGTTTAACTGGTACTGGGCCGGGGAGGAACCGGAAGCCGGGGCGAGATAGGGCGACATGGTGACGTCCAAAATCGCGTTCCAGTCTCCTAAATGATGGTTCGCCGAAAGCTTGAAGTTTTTCAGCTTGAATGCCGAACTCCTCCGGTAATCGTCATCGTCAAAGCGGAAAGAATTGGCAAGGTCCCTCAGGAGATCTTTTTCTCCGGGGTAGAGTATAGGAAGATCAAACATCGGTATATCCTGCAAATACCGGTAAACCTCCGCGTTTTCTGAGGTGGCGGAGAAGGACAAATCCACAAAACCGTTAATTCCCAGGGTAAAGCCCAAACTTTGGCTGAAACTGGAACTGGTATAGCGCTGGAGATCAATGAACAGGCGGGAATTAAGATCCACGGAAAATTTAAGCCGGTTGCCCCAAAGTTCGCTTTTGGCGAAATTTCCCGTATAACTCAGGGTAAAATCCTTGGGCCTCAGAGACTTGTCCCTGTTGGACAGTATCCAGTCCTGCCGCGAGTTGGAAAACTCGTAGCCTTCGGTATGTGAAGCGGAATACTGCGCCTTCAGACCCCATAAGGTTAAGGTACTGGTAAGGGTGGTCAATTCCTTGAGTTCCGTATCAAAAATTATATAATTCACGAAGGAGCCAAAGGTTCCAAATCTGATTGTCTGTGTAGAATAGAATGGCTCGTAGCGCCACTGATTTTCCTTTTCGGGCCGGCGTACCCGCATCTGGGCATTGGCCTCGGTGATCCACGCCCTGAATGTGGCGTTTCCCGACAGGGCCGTTTCGCGGGGCGGCATGTCGGCGGTAAAGGTAACATTCTGGACCTTGTCCATTACCGAGGCGGTGAGATTCGTGGCAAGCTGGTGGGTGTCGATCTTGTCCTTGTCCCAGCCGCCGTATTCGATTTCCCATTCGGGATTATCCCCTGTTGAACCGGTGAGAAATTTCGATCTCGCGATGCGTCCCCTAAGGCTGTACTGAACGTTTGACTGTCCCCACATCTCGCTCCGGTACAGGGGCCGCAGGGTATGCGTGTAACCGTAGGATGTGGAAAAAAACGACTGGCTGTACTGCTGTTTGCGGAGTTCGCTCAAGGGATTGACGCCCGGAGTTGTAGTGGGAAAGGCCTCTTCATTAAGATAAGAGTACTGTCTCCATGCACCGCTGCCGGAAAAAACAAATGCGTTGGAATACAAACCATCAACATGATTCAGATTGAAAGTGGTGCTGGCGTCGCCGCCGAAGGTAGACAGGATAGACGATACATCATTCCAGTTTATGTCACGGTATTCTTTCCAGTCGTTGGATCTAAACTGGAGTTCCGAGGAACTTGTGGGGGAAAGGCGGTAATCAATACTGAAACGGGGCGCTCCGCCCGAGGAAAAATTAAAAGTCTGATTTAAAGCCGGCGGGACGAGCTTGTCCGAATTTTTCCCATCCTGCGCAAGTCCGGCATCCGCTTCTTCCCAGGGAGCGCGGGGGACGCCGATGTTTTTCAGAGGATCCTCAACCGGGGTCTCGGTCTTCGATGAGCGATTGCGCCGGTTCAAACCGCCCGTCTCAAGCGTAAGGGGAGTGCCGGAAACCACCCCGCTTATATTATAAATGGTAAACCTGTCGGGAGCGAAGAAATAGGTATTCGGTTCCCTGCCCCTGGGATCGGTATTGGGATAACTCAAACTTTCCTGTGACTGTAATTGCTTAAACGACATGGTACTGGTAATACTGGAAACGGAAAGCGATGTAACATAGGGGGCTAATTGTGAAATTGAGGGATTAAGGCTTCCCGATAACTGCCATTGATAATCGCCTATCTGGTTTTCCGTGCTTTGTTCATCCAAAGCCGCGCCCTGCTGAACCATGTTGACCCAATCCATTGCTTCCGTGCGGATCGTAAAATCCCGGTCAACCCAGGGATCGGAATAATAGGGAAAGTTCAAAGACAGGCTGCCGTACTTTCCGTTGAGGGCGGTGTCCATCTTAAAACGGTAACGGAATGGAACCTCGGTGGAAAAAAGATTTGAACTGTTCCAGTCGCTGGATCCATCATAGCTGGGGGCAAACGGGGTATATCCCGTGCCTAGCGGGACAACAGTACGGGTAAATCCAAGACCGAAACTGAGATTTACAGGATTAAGGATGCCGTATCTCGGGGTGTTAAGTTCCATCCCCAGATGAGTGCCCAGATTGGTATAATAATCCACCATCGCTTTCAGGCTTGTGGTGTTCGGGTTTTGAACCTTTTTCCCCGTGCTGCGGAGAAACAAGCCTTCGTGCTTTTTTTCCATATCGCTGCTGTTTCCCAGAATTTTGGTAAGCGAACTCTCGGAAGAGGAACTCGCCTGGGGCCTTCCCAAAATATAGGTGGTGGTCTGCACAAAATTCCCCTCCCTGGACCGGTAGCCGATTACCGGGTGGAAAACCACCTCGTCAGCGGGATAATAGAAAAAGGGAATATAAAGAACCGGTATTTCCCCCACTTTGAGAACCGCGTTAAAAATCGCGAAATCGGAACCGGGGAGCAGCCAAACCCTGGACGCCTCAAGGGACCAGTAGGCCTCCGGATTATTGCCGTTACCGATGGTCGCTTTGCTGAGAATCGTTACTTCCTGCTCATTCCTGGAAATTACGTTTCCCGCGAAACGGAAACTGGTACTTTCATTCGTAACAGAGCGCTCGGACACGCCGTTCAGGAAAACGCTTGACCAATTGTCAAGATTCACCGTAATGGAATCGCCCCGGAACGTTTCGACCGTGCCTTCCTGTTCTTTGATATACTCCACCCCCCCGCTGGCGGTAAGAATATTTCTGGTACGGTTAAAAAGTATCTCCCAGGCCTTGATCCGGTGAGTGGCGTCCGCTTCTTTCAAACTTACCCGTACATCCCCGGTCAGGCGGGCGTATTCCTCATCGACTACTTCAAGTTTGAAATATTGGGTGCTTCGGGCGGATTCAATCGTGATAATCTTGCGGGTGTCTTCCCCTTCCCCGGCGGGAAGGGGAAGGGTAAAATGCGTCCTGAGCCTTGAGACGAGATCGGCCCTGGTTCCCCCCTCGGAAAGGCCGAGACTCCGGCACCAGGCGGCAAGTTCCGGAAAGGTTGAGGTGTTGATCTCCATTTCAATACGCCGCTGTTCCGGACTCAGCTCAGGAGCCGGCGGTGCGGACTCGGGGCTTGTCTCTGCCTCGGACCCGGACGAACGGCCGTTCTGGGCATACAGGCAGGGGGAAAGCAAAAGCAGCAAGACAAGCAGCGCCATTGCCAGGCTGCAAGCCGCGCTCGCGGCAGGTTTAGGCTTCATGAGTGTCAGCAGATCCGCTTCGCCGCGTTAGTCTTCCCACGCGGCATGGTAAACGGGCCGCGTGGTACGGCGATTCAAGAGAGCGCAAACGGTTTTTGTGTTGGTAACGTTCTTCGACAACGGAACTAAAACTCTAGCGGTCATTTTGAATCCCCCAAATCAAGCCAGATCAGCCACGAGCTGGTTAAATGGCTTCCTTATTACGGTATTAGTTTATTTTCGGCAAAAAACAAGTAAAAGATGACTGGCAGGTGTTCCGAAATGCCTCATTTTGAAATGTTGCCGAAAACTTGACAAATGTTTCCGCTTATTGGTATAATTAGAGTCTGTCCATAATGTAGACACATTATGGACAGACTACCTTAAAACAGGCATTTTGCGCACCGTTTTGGTACAAAACGGGAGCAAATGCAAGGTCTGTCCGCAAAGTAA
>JAITIC010000037.1 GCA_031279635.1 Treponema sp.
ACCACGACGACCGGATTGCAAGTGATTTGTCAACGTGACGATACCGTGTATGAACTGGCTAAAACTGTTTCTGATGAGAATTTTGAGTCAATGGATATGGAGAAGATACCCCCGTTTGAGAGCTGGAATTACTTCTTTAAAACACCATGATTTTCGTAAGTTATTATTTTACAAACCCTTATTTTGAAATCGGAATTGCTGCCCTTTCCCTTATCTGGACAGAGGCACGGCTTTGGCTTATAGTATGAGCGGGGTGTGAAAACGTGCGGAAAAAATATGCGCGGAAAACGGCTTTCGCTTTTTTATGTCTGGCCGGTTTTTTTTGTTCCTGCAGCCGGACGGAGCCGAAAATATCCTACGGCTTTATGGAACTGGTGTACTACCAGGCCCAGGCGGGGCCGCTGGAACGGTTTTCTTTTTTTATCATTCCCAATGACGAAGACGGGATTGAAAACCTTGACGAGCTGTATCTGTACCATGACCGGGAACAGCTCCGCTGGCTTTTCAAGAGTGACGACTGGGTCAGCGTTACCCAGGACGGACGGACATGGATCGGCAGCCGGAGCATTGCCGCCGCCGGAGACGGGATACTGCCGCGGGGGCAGTACCGGGCGGTCCTGGTAAACAAGGGTGGTGAAAAGTCAGAGCGGCTCTTCGGCTTTGACGCGCCGGAAAGTCCCCGTTTTCCTTTTCCCTCCCTGGAAATAAATGAAGACCGGTACACGGTCACTTCCGCCTATCCTGAAAACCGCCTGGTCTGTTATGATGCCGAGGGGAACTATGTTGCCACCGTAAACCTTTCCAGCCTTTCCGGTTCTCTCTCAAATCTGAATTTCTCCTCAAACGCAAGAATTGCCGCGCTCTGGGCGGAAGATCCCCAGTACTTTACATCCGCTTTTACCGATGCCGTCTCCCTCCGCTGAACAGGGGTCTTCTTGCGCCCTTACGCAAGGCGCTTCCCGTCAGATTAAAAGTTATGTGCTCAGAACGGGACGGGCCACCGCCGCACAGCGGCGCTCGTATGATTCTCTGGCGGAACAATTTATCGTTCCTTTCGCTCCCGCCCCGGCGGATTTCGCCGGCCTGTTCGGCAACGACAATCCGCTTACCGTTGAAATCGGTTTCGGCATGGGAATAGCCACGGCGATCATCGCTGCCGCCAATCCGGATAAAAATTATCTGGGGCTTGAGGTACACCGTCCCGGTATAGGGCGGCTTCTCTGGGAAATCGAAAAACGTTCCCTTTCCAATATCAGAATTATCGAGCATGACGCGGTAGAGGTTTTCCAGCGGATGATCCCCCCGCTGTCCCTGGAAGCGCTGCATATCTTTTTCCCCGATCCCTGGCCCAAAAAACGGCACCACAAGCGGCGGCTGATCAAGCGGCCCTTTACGGAAACCCTCGCCGGAAGACTCGCGCCGGGCGGCTGTCTATATATGGTCACGGACTGGGAGGATTACGGCAATTGGGCCCTGGCGGAATTAAACGCCACCGCCGGACTGGTTAACGCTTATCAGGACTTTGCCCCGCCTCTGGACTGGCGGCCCAAAACCAAATTTGAACAGAAAGGACTGGCGAAAAATCATGCGGTGAAGGAGTTGTTTTTTGTGAAGGAGGGCTAATAGACTACATGGAGATACAAAATATGACCAACAGTAAAGAACGTGCCGCGGCCCTTGAGCGGCTTATACGGAAATACCAGAAATCCTATTATGACGGGGAAGCGGAAATCTCCGACGGGGAATTTGATCTGCTCTGGGACGAATTAAAAAGTATTGATCCGAATAACCCGGTTTTGAAAAAAGTAGGAGAGGGGAGCGGCGCTTCAGGCGGGGACATTCCCGGCGTGGACGGGTTTCCCAAAGCGAAGCACCTGATCCCCATGGGCAGTCAGGAAAAGGCGGCCAACGCCGAAGAATTCCGCGCCTGGGCGCTCAAAACCGGGCTGGAAACAATGCTGGTCCAGTACAAACTTGACGGGGCAAGCCTTGAATTGCAGTACGAAAAGGGCGTTTTGATCCGGGCCATTACCCGGGGCGACGGAATTATCGGGGAGGAAATTACCGCCAACGTCCGGCGCATGATTGGAGTGCCGACCAGCCTTGACATTCCCTTTAGCGGCGGGGTGCGGGGAGAGGTGGTGATGACCCGCGATGTGTGGCGGGAAAAATATGCGTCCAAGGCAAACTGCCGGAACGCCGCCAACGGGATCATGCGCCGCAAGGACGGCGCCGGCTGCGAGGACCTCCGCCTTATCGCCTACGACGCTGCGGCAAATGGGGACGACTCTTATTTTCAGGATGAACCGCGAAAAATCGAATGGCTCTCCGGGCGGGGTTTTGAGACTACGGTAAGCAAATCTTTCAGCGATGTCGATGCTATTATCGCCTACCGGGACGATATGGCGGCCACGCGGGATACGCTTCCTTTTGACATTGACGGCCTTGTGGTAAAGGATACCAGTACCGACATGGCCGACCTCCGCCGGGCCAGGCCGGAAAAACAGATTGCCTTTAAGTTTGAACTGGAAACCGCGTTCAGCATACTCCGCTCGGTGGAGTGGAGCGAGTCAGGGGCTACCTATACCCCCATCGGCATAGTGGACCCGGTGCGCCTGGCAGGGACTACGGTGCAACGGGCCAACCTCAACAACCCCGACATGATCCGCGCCATGGGGCTTAAAATCGGCTCAGCGGTTTCGGTGGTCAAGCGGGGGGAGATTATTCCCAAAATCGAGGGCCTTGCTCCGGCAGGAGCCTTGCCGGCCCCTGCCGCCGGTGAGCAGGAGATCGAATTCCCCGTCCGCTGCGCCGTCTGCGGGGTTGACCTCGTGGACGGCGGAACCCGCCTTTACTGTCCCAATCCCGCCTGCCCCAAACGGCTGCTCCACCGGCTTGAAAAATGGATTTCGGTGCTGGATATCCGTGAACTGGGCGAAAAACTGATCCGCCAGCTCTTTGACAAGGGGCGGGTGCGGCGGATACACGAGCTTTACACGATCACCGTGGAGGAACTTGCCGAATACGAGCGGATGGGGGAACTTTCCGCGGCCAAAGTGGTCCGCCACATTCAGAGCCGCCGGGAGCTTCCTCTGGCCGTGTTCATTGCCGGCTTTGATCTTGAGGGTGTCGCGGAAACCACGATGGAAAAAGTAGCCGCCGCCGGCTTCAATACCCTGGAAAAACTTAAGTCCGCGGCCACGGCAGAGCTTGCGGAGGTCTACGGTTTGGGGGAAATTACCGCGGCGGTAATTGTCGAGGGCCTTAAAGAGACCGCCCCGGAGATGGACGCGGTACTCGCCGCGGGCATTATCAGCATCGCCCCGCCGCCGCCGGAAGATGCCCAGCCCCTGCGGGGACTTTCGTTCTGTTTTACTGGAGAACTTTCCTCAATGAAGCGGGGCCAAGCCGAAGAAAAGATCAAGGCTCTGGGAGCGTCGGCAAAATCATCGGTGGTAAAGGACCTTTCGTATCTCGTAACCAACGACCCCGGCTCAGGTTCGGCGAAAAATCAAAAAGCCCGTCAATTGGGAATACCAATAATTGATGAGGAACAGTTTTTGGCGCTGCTTGCCGACCCGGAAAAGGCCGCCAGGCCCGCAACCCTGGATAAATCCGCTAAAAAACCCAAACTCCGCAAAACCACGGACGGGCAGGGAAGTCTTTTTTAGTAATAATCCACCGGCATAGCCGGGGGTTTGCGTAAAATAATTATTTTTGTGTTATATGAGGCTGTTTCAAAATTTCAGTTTGTAAGGCTTTAGCCTGAAAAACTGCAGGAGCCTGTTTCAAAACCCTGCGCGTTTAGCGCACAGTCAATTAGGAAGTGTATATAAATAACATTGACAAATATGAAATAAATATGCTATACTTCAAGCATGAAAGATGTAGATGTATTAGCGATACTAAATCGCATAGAAACAGTGCTGCCAACGC
>JAITIC010000046.1 GCA_031279635.1 Treponema sp.
CCGCCTTTTCCAGATACCGCCTTGCTATTTTGGCTTGCTCGATTACCGCGTCCCCGCCCGGATCGGAATCCAGCGCTCCCGCGCTTATGATTAAATTCGCGCAGGCAATGTCAACACCGTATTTCCTGATGGTAGACGGCGCTCCGGCAAGCGGCGCGGCATACCCGCCTGATAACAGGCAGTCGTCAATCCCGGCTCCCGCATCGTAGACAGCCTTGTCCGCCCTGTCGGGGTCAACGCGGCTCCACGGGCTGATGCGGTCCTCGCCCAGGACGAGCGCATTAAACATTCTTAGGGAGCAGCCGCCGCAGGGTCCCTTACCGCCGCCGGCGGCTACGGCGGCGGTAAGGGACCCTGCGGCGGCAACGGCGCCTCGCCAGACTTCATCATGATGTCCGGCGCGGTTTCTGGCGGCGGTACCGGCGGTACTACCGGCAGATGACGGCGGCGGGGCCTGCGGCGTGTAAACCCGGGTTTACGGCGTGCAAACCCGGGTTTTTGCGCCGCAAAAATGTTTTTGCGCTGCGGAAAAGTGTTTTTGCGTTGCGGAAAAATGTTTTTGCGCCGCGGAAAAATGTTTTTGCGCCGCGGAAAAGTGTTTTTGCGCTACGGAAAAGTGTTTTTGCGCTGCGGAAAAGTGTTTTTGCGCTACGGAAAAGTATTTTTGCGTTGCGCAAACCCGGGTTTCTGATCGAAAAACTTGGGTTTCTGATCAAAAAACCGGGGTCCGGCAACACCGGAGCCCCGGCGGGGGTATTCTTTTTTAATGCGATCGCCCTGAGGCGGGGAGGGGGTTCAAATTGCCGCCGCCGGGATTCTATGGTACCATACGCGGGTGCTCAGTTATCGTCATGCCTTTCATGCGGGGAATGTTGCAGACATTCTCAAACACAGCGTCCTGCTTTTCTGCCTGGATTATCTGGGACGCAAGGATGTCCCCTATCTCTGCATCGACACCCACGCCGGGGCGGGCAGCTATTCCCTTGCCCGCGGCTATGCCCTGCAAAACCGGGAATGGGAACGGGGAATAGGACGGATGCCGGACCGGGCCGTTGAGGAAACCGTTCCCGCAGCCGTCTTGCCCACCTTACTTGAGCGGTTCATGGCATTTGTGCGGAATTTCAGGCCCCCGGTGGCAGGGGGCGAGTCTGAAAGCTCAGGCGGGGATGAACGCTATTATCCTGGCTCCCCCGCCCTCATCAGGGCGTTGCTCCGTCCCCGTGATAGGGCCGTATGTTTCGAGCTTCATCCTGCGGATTTCGCCATTCTTACGCGGACTCTGGGGACCGACCGCCGGTTCAGTTTACGGCGGGAAGACGGCTTTGCGGGCCTCAAGAGCCTGCTCCCGCCTCCGTCCCGTCGGGCTTGCGTCTTTATCGATCCGGTTTACGAGCTAAAAGAGGACTACGAGAACCTCCCCCGTTCCTTGTCCGGAGCCCTTAGGCGCTTCCCCACCGGGCTCTACATCATCTGGTACCCTCTTTTGGGAAACAGAGACGCAACACTGCCGGAAACGCTCCTTTGCCTTCACCAGGGAAACAAGTGCCGGGCTGAACTGCGCACTGCCCCCCGGACAGACCGGGGCATGTACGGGAGCGGGCTGGTCATCCTGAATCCTCCCTGGACGCTGAAAGCCGCACTGGAAAGCGCCATGCCGGTCATGGCGGACCTGCTGGGGGATGGCCGGGGTGAGTGGAACCTGCGATGGGAGAGTCCTTCATAACGGCTTTTCAGGAACGCTCCGGGCGGTGTATACCTAATCATTGCCTTAGTGTTCAAAATCCGCTGTTTTGGAACAGCCAATCTTCCGCGTTGGAGTATTTTTGATGTATTACGGCCCGAATGGGGAAAAACTTGATACAAAGCCCGAAACGCTGACTCATCTTCGGGGTAATCAGTTGACCGAAAAAGATAACCCGGTGATTGTGTTCCGGGGCAAACTGGACAAACTTGCCGCTATGATCATGGAAGCCCAGGTTCTCGGAGGAGAGAAGGAAAATCCCGCCTTCATACGCGATCTCCAGGAGATTCTGGTATTTGTACGGAGCCTTCTTCCCGCCGAATACCAGGGAACCCCGTTAGGGGAATTCCGCGTTCTGGGGCTTTCTTCCGGGGAACTGCGAGAGCGGTCCCATTATCCTGAAAAATACTTCGGCTACAGGCATTTGCTTATGGACCATACCATGGGCGCCCTGAGCCTCAGACTGAATCTTCTGCGTACCGTTGCCAGAGAAACAGAACTGGCGGCGGTTTCGGCTTTCAAGGATGAAACCTGTCCCGGCAAATCCCGCCGGCCTGATATCGCCGAAGCCCTTAACCGGCTTTCCAGCCTTCTGTATATTTTGATGTTCACCTATTTACCTGAAAACTATTCCCCCTCCGGAAGCGCCGGTATTTAAGCCGGTTCACATCTACGCTCGGATTACTATAAAGAATCTGCCTCCCCATTTGACTAGCACGAACACTGTCTCTTGCGGTTTACACGTTCATCATACGTAATTGTTTTTTGTATGCATTGCAGATTCTAAAATGCCGGCAGCATCACCTTCTCTTTCAACATCCTGCCCTATATACCGTAACCCGTTGTACGCGCATATCCCCCCCGCCCTAATCCGCGCTTTCATGCTATTCCCTTTGTCTTTCGCCTCTCGGCTTGTTGTTATGGCGTCCTTTTTTTTAACATCTCCCTACTCATACCAGGCCGTATATCCAAATGACCGGAGATTTACGACTTCCGATTCCCGCGGATTTATGCATTGCAGTACCCGCCGGAACGCCGATTCATCCGGTTCAGCTTCCCGAATTCCTCCATCAACGGGATTCATAGAAAGATATTATATAGAAAAAGATTTATAGAAAGACTCATTGGCGAAAAGGTTCAGTTATTCGATGATCGTGTTGCCTTCAGTGAAAATTCCTTTAGACGAAAATTCCTTTAGACGAAAATTTCTTTAGGCGCAGCCAGGCAGCCGCCCAACTATCTGGTAAATGCATCCACGCTCCATTACAGAAAAAATAATCAATAATTTAAAATTTTTAGCCATTATTTTGTTATAAGCTCTAGCTTTATTTAAAAAAGTACGATATTATTAATATCAAATCATTTTAAGGAGCTTCCAATGGCAAAACAAAAGGTACCTGCCCCTTCTTTTATACTACAAAGTTTATTAGAAGAGTACCAGATAACCCCGGCGCAATTGGCGTCTGATATCCAGATGTCCCTATCTTCCACGAGATCGCTTGTTTCCGGCAAAAAAAAGATCGGCGTGCAGGATGCGTTCCGTCTCGCAAAATATTTCGGCAAGCCGATGCAATTTTGGACGGATTTACAATTAGCCTATGACGTTAATGAACTGAAAGGCGATCCGGATTTCAAAGAAATTCTTAAAGAAATACCGAAAGCCAAAAAAAAGAAGGGTTCGGCGGCGGCGGGCGTAACGAAACCAAAAAAACCGGAAACGGCGGAAAAAAAGACTGCGCCCAGAGGCCGTCCTAAAATGGATAAGTCTGCAAAGCCGGATAAGACGGCGAAACAGGCCAAAAAGAAGGGAGCTGCGGCTGACGATTCTCCCCCTTCTAAAGCATCTGAAGGTAAAGCACTGGATTCAACTTCCCGCCCTACCGGGAGAAGAGGCAGGCCGCGAAAGCGTTCAACCCCGCTGCCTCCTGAACCGGTAGAAATCACGAAGCCAAAACCAAATACCATTCTTATAAAAAAAGGTACTGACTCTATTCCGTCTTCATCGGAAACTCAAGAAATTCAGTCCTCCGATCCCAGTCTTTCTGACCCTTTTGATTTCTGATTCGTCTTTTCCCCGCCGGACAAGTTGGGGGGTCCTTGTCAGTGCTGCGGGGATATTTGTAAGGCACGGTCCTCTTCATCGTATTACCAAGCAAGACTGTGCCAAAACCCGCGCGCCGGCGGCTTCGTTGCCGCAGCTTCTCTATCCCCGGTAAAAAACCTGCGTATTCACGATCAGCAATGCTCCATTCTCGATCGTGAATCATCAATGTTCCCTTTACCGAGAACGAAGGGGCCGCTGTCTCTCCCGCCGGAACCTTTGTCTCTTCCACGTGAGGCCTTACACGTCATAAAGGCGCCTTTGC
>JAITIC010000140.1 GCA_031279635.1 Treponema sp.
TAACGGGGTAGATCTACCCCGTTAGCTCTCTTTTTGATTGTCTATTAGGACGAAGTTGCTTCATAAAAATTGATAGTGATGCACGGTTATCAGGCGGTTTGAGTTATCTGCATGAGCGAAATGGTATCTGCAAAGTGATTTTGGACAATCCCCTCCGCCATTGAACAGAGGCAATTCCTCGTAACGAACTAGTAGGAAAAGGGTATACAAAGCTATTGATAAGCGCTATACTCCCGGTAACATGAATACAATAAAAGAAGAATCCACCGTATCTACATTTAGTGACATGAGTTTAAATCCAAATCTGCTGAGTGTTCTTACCATCAACAAATGGCTTTATCCTACGCCCATTCAGGCGCGGGCTATCCCTTTGATTTTGCAGGGCCGGGATATTCTGGGCATTGCCCAGACCGGCACCGGCAAAACGCTGGCTTTCGGTATACCGATTGTTAATTCCTTGAAGATCGGCGTTGCGCTCATCCTGGTTCCAACCCGGGAGCTTGCCCAACAGGTTGCTGACGCCATGCGGCTTATTTGCAGGCCGTTCGGCATGAACGTCTGCCTTTTGATTGGCGGCGCCTCAATGAACATACAGGTGCAAAGCTTGCGTAAGAACCCGCGGGTCCTTATCGCCACGCCCGGCCGCCTGATCGATCATCTCAGGCAGAACACTATCAGCTTAAGCGGCGTCAAATGCCTTGTGCTGGACGAAGCGGATAGGATGTTGGACATGGGCTTTAAGCCGCAAATTGAGAAAATACTGGCTTCGGTTCCGGCCCAAAGGCAGACCATGCTTTTTTCCGCAACCATGCCGGCTGAGATCCGGCAAATTACGCGGAAATACATGCGGTCCCCTGGGACGGTAGAGGTAGCGCCGGCCGGAACCGCCGCGGAGGCTGTCGAGCAAAGCCTGTACATTGTACATCGGGACCAGAAGAAAAGTGTGTTGGCAAAACTGCTTGACGAAAGTTCCGGGCCGGTTTTGGTTTTTGTGCGGACCAAACATACGGCCAGGCAGCTTACCAAAACGCTCTTTGAGATTCACCCTGTGGCGGAAATCCATTCAAACCGCAGCCAGAGCCAGCGGCAAACAGCCATCGACGGCTTCCGTTCCGGCAAGTACCGTATACTCATCGCTACGGATATCGCGGCCCGGGGCATCGATGTTAAAGGCATACAACTGGTCATCAATTACGACCTTCCCGATGAGGCTGAAAGTTATATACACCGCATCGGCCGCACAGGACGCGCCGGCAGCAAGGGCCATGCCGTTTCCATCGCCGCGCCGGATCAGGGCAAACTAGTCCGGGACATAGAAGGCTTGTTGAAAAAACCTATCAGGGTCGTGAAACATCCGGGCACCGAAGCTCTCAAATTCACGGATGCAGATAAACCAAGCGCCCGGCCCCAGGGCAGGCCAAAACAGGGCAGGAAAAGAAGCTTCCGTATCGGCGCGTGAAAATTGACGCGCTGGTTTATTCGTGCCGAAGGGCTTTAATACCCAAGAGCCCGCCTTTCGGCGGGGGAGCCTTGCAACCCAAATGGGTTGCTTGGGCGGTCATAAAGGTATTAAAGGCCGGATACAAATACCTTGGAGCACAACATACCCCGCTGTTCTGCGCTAAACTTGACCCGCCATTTGGCTCACCGCCCGTCTCAGGACGGATCTTTCCTCTCAGATGTTCCTGGCTTGAGACGTAAATGACGATCAGGCCAAACTCAGGACGAATGAGCCGCGGTTATCCGGGGCAGGGCGCTGTAAAAGGGGGGAAAATGCGGGACAAACCGGGATTCCCCTCCTCGCGCCTCCAACGGGGTCTGTCCCCGTTGGCCGGTTCTGCCTCCCCGTCCTCCGCCTCCGGTTCCCCCTCCATAATCCGCGACCAATACCGGTCCCCCCAAATATGCCCGATCCTCCCTGCCGCCGCGTTGAACCTCTGCGCGAACACCTGCTTCATCCACTTCATAATCTCCGGCAACTCAAGCCCGTCCTCCGGCTTGATGTAAAACTTGAGCCAGTCATCCTCAAGCCTTAAGTCCCGGACCTCGAACACAAACCGGAGTTCCGTCTCCCGGAACACCCCGGCAAAGATAGCCAGGGCTCTGGCGCGGCGGAAGAGGGGTTCCCGGTTGTTGATACGGGTGCGGATTTCGTACCACACCCCCTGTGCGAGTACACGTAATTGTCTCATACAGGTATTAAGGTGCTGAGATGCCATTTTGCTTTACCTGAATGACGAAAAACAGGAAAAAAACGGAAAAAACCGCGTTTTTAAAACAGCCCCCGCTATGTATAATTTTGAGGGTCAAGTATAGCCGCTTGCCTCCCCCGCGAAGCGGGTTCCCGGTTACAACCGATATTTCAATTCGCGAGAATTCGCGTAATTCGCGGACATTTTTCTTATGTAAACTCCTATAGTGCCTGAAACCTTTGCGTTGCCCTTGGAAAAAACTAACCGCAAAGGCGAATAAGGAAGGAGAAAACACGATTCGAGGCGCCCTTTTTCGCCTTCTGCGCCTTAGCGGTTAGTTTCTTTATAAGTAGTTTTAGCCTAATCAGACTGCTCCGTGCAACTCCGTGTGAAACTTCCGACAGGGACGGAGGACACAAGGCTTCATACCACCCTGCGCCCCTCCGCGCAACTCCGTGGTTTTTCTGCCTGAATTCGGCTGTTTCC
>JAITIC010000034.1 GCA_031279635.1 Treponema sp.
TCCCGCCGCTTGTCGGCTATACCGTTTCCGATGGCGTCAAATGCTTCCAAATGAGCCTTGAGTAATCCTACTCCCATACTTCAGTATCGGAACATCGCCTAAATGTAAAACTCCTGGGGTTCCTTCATCCCCTTTGAAGAATCGTGGTTAATTCTTCCCACTATCCCCCGTTTCACTAAAGCGCCTCACATCCCCGCGCCATATAAGAGTCATAAAAACTTGCCAACGGGCAGTAAGTGGTGTATGCTTTTCAGGTACAAACGCGAAACAGGGGGATAAAGATGACCCGTATTAAAGAACTGCTGGAATTTATCTACGGTAAAGACGGGGAGGAAAAGATCCTTCCCCCGCTTGTGGAACTCCTCGAACAATTCAAACGGGAGCGCGGCCCGGCGGAAGGCGCGCCGCGGACACAGGCCGTTACCCACAAGGACGCTTTGCTTATATGCTACGGCGATATGCTTTCCGCCCCGGCGGAAACAGGGAAAGGCGAAACCGCCCTTGCCCGGCTGGAGCGCTTTCTCGCGGAATTGGAGCGGGGGAGTTTTACCTGCCTGCATCTGCTTCCTTTTCATCCCTATTCCTCCGACGACGGTTTTTCGGTGATTGATTACCGTAAGGTTGATCCTCGTTTGGGCGATTGGGATGATATTGAAAAGCTGGGCCGCCGCTTCAAAATGACTTTTGATTTCGTCATTAACCACGGCAGCGTTAAGAGCGATTGGTTCAGGCGATTCCTTGCCGGGGAAGCAAAGTACCGGAACTGGTATCTGACGCGGAGCGAACACTACGACTGGTCAAAAGTGGTCCGGCCCAGAACCCATCCGCTGCTGACGCCGTTTGAAAAAAGCGACGGTTCCAAAACATGGGTGTGGACGACGTTCAGCGCCGACCAGGCCGACTACGATTTTTCCTGCCCGGAGCTGCTCCTGGAATTCATCGGCATTTTTCTCGATTACATCCGCAGAGGCGGACGCATGCTCAGGCTTGACGCCATCGCCTACCTCTGGAAAGAGGACGGCTCCCCCTGCCTGCATCATCCCAAGACCCACGCCGTGGTAAAACTGCTGCGGGCAATTGTCGATTACCTGGGTCTGCCGGCGCTGATCCTCACCGAGACCAATGTCCCCCATACAGAAAACATTTCGTATTTCGGGGACGGCGGGAACGAAGCTCACCTGGTCTACAATTTCGCCCTGCCGCCGCTCGTGCTGCACGCCGCGGTTTCAGGCGACGCCGGTCCTCTGCGCAAATGGGCGGCGGCGGTTCCCGCGCTGCCTGGGGGCAACTGTTTCCTCAACTTTTTGGCCAGCCATGACGGCGTCGGCCTTACCCCCGCCAGGGGTCTCGTGGAGGACGCCGCGTTTGCCCAAACTATTGAGGAGGCCCAAAAACGCGGCGCGCTGGTCTCAATGAAAAGTACGGCCGCCGGCCCTGTTCCCTACGAGCTTAACTGTTCATGGGCGGACACGGTTGCCCCGGAAAGCCTCGGCCCGCCGGAAACGCAGGCCCGCGCATTCCTGGCTACCTATGCCGCGGCCCTGGCCATGCCCGGCCTTCCGGCCGTGTATTTCCACTCGTGGGTCGGCTCGCGGGGCTGGAAAGAGGGGCCGGCTCTTCTGGGCTACAATCGCGCAATCAACCGGGAAAAGCCCGCCGTTGACCGGCTTGAAAGGGAACTCGCCGCCGGGGGTTCTTTCCGTTCCCTGGTACTCCGGGGCTTTGAAAAGCTGCTGGCGTTCCGCTCCGCCGAGAGCGCTTTTGATCCCGCTTCTCCCTGCCGGGTGTTGGAAAGTGAGGGGGGCATTTTCGCCCTGCTCCGGGGACCGGACAGCGCCGGGGCGAGCGTACTCTGCGCCGGGAATTTTTCGCCCGCCGAAGGGAAAATTGACAGCGGCGTACCGGTTTTGGGTGAAATTGTCCTGCCCGGCCGCGGTGTGCGCTGGATTGCCTTTGACGATAAGGGCATCCACCGTGAACTGAGCTTGTGAGTTACAGCGCCCCCAGGATGTACACGAAGATATTGTACAGGCCGTGGGCAAGCGCAATACCGTGGAAGGAGCGGTAACGCAGAAAGACGAAGGCCAGCACCACCCCTGAAAGGGCGGCGTTGAGGAAACCCCAAGGGCCTTCGTACAGGTGGCAGAGGGAAAAAAGCAGCGCGGAAAGCAGCACCGTCCGCGAAGTGCCCAGCCCAAGCTCTTCCCGTTTTGACAAAAGGTAAAAACGGAAAAAGCTTTCCTCAAGGCAGCTGGTACTGACGCAGGAAAGGGCCAGGACAATCCAGGCCGGAACGCCTGCGGGAGGGGCAATCCCCGGAGCGGGAACCCCGCCTAAATAAGGTGAAACCAAGGCGATGATAAAGCCGATAAGTATAAGAGCGGGCAGGGCCAATAATCCCGAAAGCAGGTCTTTCCGGCCCGGCGGGCCTATGCCCCAGCTTTTAAGGCTTTTGCTTTTGAGAAGGAGATACCAGATGAGGGCCAGTGAAGGAATATTGTACAGGCCGATCCGCGCAAGCTCCCCAACGATGGAAAAGGGGATAATCTCTTCCGGCGGCGCCTGGCCGGCCGTGCCGGGAAAAAAGAGAACCAAATACAGTATAAGAGCTTCGATGTATGCGCCCATACGTTTCCCGCGCCGCTTTTCCGATTGCGGCCCTTATGCTATAATACACAAGAATATCCGGTTAGGGAATTGAGGTACGGTCGTTGTTGGTACTTATTATCGTGGTGATTGCCGCCCTTGGAACGGCGTTTTTTCTGGTGTCTCGTTCCAAAAAAGAAAATTCCACAAACTGGATTCAGTTCTTCGCCAGGGGAAAAGACGCCGGCTTTTCCTTCAGGGAAATAGAACTGCTCCGCCGTCTTGCCATCATGTGCGATATTGAGGAACCCGCTTCGCTCTTTTATTCCCAGCAGCAGCTTGATGTCTGCATCCGCTCGATGGTCAGGACTATCAGGATGTCGGGGGAGAACGAAGATCAGGGAACGCAGGATTTTCTGTCAAAACTCTACGACTACCGCAAAAAAATAGAGATGGACAAGCCCCGGATTAAAAACGGAATTTCCAATTCCCGCCAGATAAACGAGGGGCAGCACTTTCGTATCCTCGTGGCCGGCACGGGGGTGTACCGCTCGCACCTCGTGAAAAACGACAGCCAGTACCTTACCATCGCGCGGCCGGTCAATACCAAAATAACCTCCGCGCTGTCCTGGACAGGCACGAAAATATCGGTGTACTTTTGGCGGGAAGACGACGCGGGCTATGTCTTTGACAGCGAGGTGCTGGACGAGGTGTTTTCCAAGGGGGTGTCTTCCCTCAAAATCAGCCACAGCGAATCCCTCTTTAGGACGCAGAAGCGCAAGTCCGTACGGATTAGGCTGCACAGGGCGGCGTTTCTGTACCTTGCCAAAGCCGACGATGTGCAGGGTAAAATTGAGACAAAGCCGGGGCTTAAATGTTTTCTTGAGGATCTGTCCGATACCGGCTGCGCCGTCGCGGTCGGGGGCAAGGCGGAGTCGGGGATGCGCGTTAAAATACAGTTTGCCCTGGATAACTCGGCGATCAGTATGCTTGGCACAGTCCGCTCGGTTGATTTCAAGGAAGATGTCAACCGCTCAATACTGCACCTGGAGGCCGACCCCCCCCTGAACATCGAAGTGCGGAACCAGATTCTCAGCGAGGTTTTCGGCATGCTGCCCGAAGAGGAAGAGGAAGCGCTGCCCTTCCGCGTGCTTGATGACGAAGCGGCGGGCATTAGCAAGCAGATCGCCCCGGCCGCCGAGACGCCTCAGGAAAGTATTGATGGCTAGCAGCCTGTTGCGCTTGGGGATTATAATGCGCGATGTGCAACAAACTGCCGGCAGGTCTATTATGCTAAAACATAAAATATTTTTATGGTTTTTGTTCCTGTGGTGGACGCCGTTTGTTTTTTCGCAGGAAACGTCGATTTTACAGTCGTATCAGCGTGAGTTTACCAGGGCCGATCTTTCCGCCAAGGCGGAGATTTTACAGGACGCTGCCGATGATGAGCAGGCAGCGGAATTTATCGGACCGCTGTACGAGTTTGCCCTGCGCTTTGCCCTGGCCAATGCGGACATACTTGGCGATGATCCTGAAATGATACACCTCGCCGGCGTTGCCGCCAGAGGCGCGGGAAGCGCCGGTTTTAAGGAAAGCCTTGATACCCTGTGGGAGGTGTTTTCAGGCTACCGCGATTCCCGTACCAGAGTGGAGATTTTCGGCGCGCTTGAGGTATTGGGAAAGGGGAACGGCCGGGTAATTGAGAATCTCAATCAGTATCTGGACAGTCAGAATAAACTCTTCCATTCGGGAACGATTCCCGACTACTCCACTCTTTCGGCCTGCGTCGCCGCCCTGGCTCAACTGGGGGACAGTTCCTCGTTTCCGGCCCTGTTCGCCGCAGTCACGGCCGGTTATCCTGAAAACATCACCGGTGAAATCGCCGGTGCGCTGAACTCAATTCCGGGGAATTATCTGCGCTTTCTCCTCGACATAATCCTCAAAAAACCGCCCGCCGAAAAATTAGCCGCTTTTAAGGTTGGCATCTCCGGCAGGCGCTTCAGCCCCGCCGAACAGGGGCAGCTCGCCGAAGCCGCCCTTGAACAGGGCCTGAGCTATTTTCCCGGCACTGCCGGGGAAATAGCGATCCTTTCGGAAATGCGCTGCGAGTCGGCGCTGACCCTTACCAGGCTGCGCTGGAGCCGGGCAAGTGCGCAGGCGATACGGCACTTTTACCGCGTCCAGACCGATTTCCAACAGGGGATTGCCCCACGGGAGCGCTTTCTGGAAGCGATACGCTGTTTGGGCGCCATGGGTACGTCCGAGGCAGCCCTTGCTCTGGGCCTGCAGCTCGGACTGTACAACGCCCAAACCGAAAAAACCGGCGGCTATGACGAAGACCTTACCCTGGCGCTCGTGGGATCTTTGGGAAGCATCGGCGATAAATCCGCTTTTGATTATCTGCTCTATATCAGCTATTTACCCTACTCCGATCAGATTCAGGCCGCGGCAAAGGAGGCCCTGAACCGTCTAAGATGGTAAACCGTCTAAAACTCAACCCGGTATTGTGCGCAGCCGCCGGCGCGGCTATCGGTTTTTACTGCCTCAGCGTTTTATTCCGCGCGGGCGTTGTCGGCGTTTACGGAATTTTCGCGGTTTTTTTGGCCCTGACGGCGGCGTTCTGCCTGCTGTGGGCGCTGGTGTCTTTTTCCGCGTTTTTTGCCGCGAAAACAACGGCCGTCTGCGCAGGCCGCCCTTTGCAAGACCGCCCCCCGCTGGATTTGCGCCTCCTGCATCTGGCGGAAAGATACGCCGTCGCTTTCGCGGCGGGCCTTGCCCTGGGACTGGGTGCGGGAGGGGCGGCCGCGCCCGGCGTCAGTTTTGGAATTCCCGAAAATACCGTGAAGGCCGTCTCCGGCGTGCTTCTTGAAGACCCGCGAATTGTTTCAGGCGGCAGGGCGATGGCAAACCTTTCGCTGCGGGAAACTTCCGGCCGCGGGGGCCTGCGGGTTTCCGCCAAAGGGGAAATCCCTGTTTTCTTCCCCGCCGAAAGCGCCGGGCGGCTGAAGGAATTCGGCAGGGGAAGTCTTGTGTTTACCGAGGGGAATCTGCGCGCTTCCTCACGGGGCACGGCGGAGAAGCCGGCCTGGCTTTTCAGCGCCGAATCCCTGCACGTGGTAAAAGCGGCCTCCGCCCTTGACCGTTTCCGTACCGGCGTCAGGCTGGACCTTATTCGGCGCTTTGACAATACGTCCGCCGGAAGCGAGGCATCCTGGGGCGGCCTGGCGCTGGCCCTGCTCCTCGGCGTCAGGGACAATCTGGATTCGGGCCTCGCGGCGCTGTACCGGGACGCGGGCTGCTCTTACGTGCTGGCTCTTTCGGGAATGCACCTGGCGGTCCTCGCCGGAATTATCGCCCTGCTCCTCAAAAAGCCGCTGGGCCCGCGTCTTGCCGCGGCTGCCGGCGCGCTGATCATCATCCTCTACTGTTTCATCATCGGCCCCCTGCCGAGTTTGACCAGGGCCGCCCTGATGTACCTGCTGGGGGTATTGGCAATACTCGGCGCGCTCAAGCGGGACGCCCTTTCTCTCCTGTGCATGGCTTTTCTCGTTCAAATTGTCATCTCCCCCCAATCGGGCTATTCCCTTTCCTTTGTGCTCTCTTATCTGGCGCTGGCCGGTATCCTGACCGCGGGAGAAGCGCTGAACTTCGCATTCAGGGGGAAAGCGCCTGCCTTTCTTTTGGGGCCGCTCTCCGCGTCTCTCGGTGCTTTTTTGGCCACCGCAGGGGTAACGGCCTGCTTTTTCGGGACCCTGCGGCCCGTGGGAATAATAGCCGGCCTCGTCCTCGTTCCCCTTACCACGGTGTTTATGATCGGCTCCATGGCCTATCTCGCGCTGGGTCTTGTTTCGCCTTTTCTCGCGGGTTTTTTGAATCCCGCCCTGTCCCTGCTCTACATGCTGATGGAAAAAACCGTATCCCTGGCCGGCCGCCTTCCGGGCCTTGTACCGGGAAGCCCGCCGCCGGTGATCGCCCTTTCCCTGGCCCTGTGGCTCTTTCTGATTTACTTTGAACACCGGCGCAGGACAGCCAAAAACCGGCTTCCCGCTTTTACCTGAAGCAGGGCAACAGCGCTTACTTTTCCAGCCCAATCCCCAGACAGGCGGCGACCGCCCGTTCCCGGCCGGGGATGCCGTTATGAACAGGGGTGTTGACCAGGCGGACTTTGCCGTCGGGATAACGAAGCGCCAGGGCGCTTGAGCCGCCGCCGTCAAGGTTGAGACCCTCGCTTGCGCCCAAAGCCCGCAGCAACAGGGCGGTTTCCGCTTCGGTAGCGCCTGCGCTGCCGGCCCGCCCGCCGTCGATTACCAAAAGGTAGAGAAAGCGCGCGTCGAAGGAAATGCCTGCGGCGCTTCGGGGATAACGGGGACGCATCTCCAAAGCCCGCCCGGTGAGTTCGCCGTCCTTGAGAATCCGGTGAAATCCCCCCACGGCGTTCACGATGCCGCCGGTATTGTCCAGTTCTCTTTGGGGGACTATGGCCAAAGTGCCGTCCGCATACCAGACCAGCGCGTCGAAGCGGGGATTGGGCGGCGAAAGCATAACCCCGTCAGAGACCACGATACCCACATTGGCCCTTGGCTCCCCTTCCCTTGCCGATGCCGGATCAAAGGGGGTGGCGTTAATACCGGCCAAAAGCCCGTTGTCGCGGACAAAACTGCTCACCCGGATACTGAGGGCCTGCTCCTCTCCCCCTCCCCCGCGCACCACGATCCGCAGACCGGGCGCGGCGAGGTTGATCCGCAATGCCCAAAATTCGAGTTTCGGCGCGGCGGTTTTTCCCGTCAAATAGACGAAATCCCCGCCTTCCCTCTCGTCTGAGGCGATATGCCGCCATTGAGGAACCAGCCCCTCCGGCGTCATCGCGAAAACCGGCTGTTCCGGAGCGGAATCCACCGGGGGGAGAGTGACGCAGGAGAGGAGAATGAAAAGCGACAGGAAAATTACAACAGCACGGAACGCGCTATTAATACTCAGCCCGGCCTCTCCGGTTTTTTTTCATCAACTTGCGGGCGATGGCCTTCTTTTTCCGGTTAAGGATAGTGGAGGGTTTTTCATAGTACTCCCGCTTTTTGAATTCCCGAATGATGCCTTCTTTTTCCACCATGCGTTTGAACCGCTTAATGGCCTTTTCAAGCATCTCGTTGTCATCAACAACAATATGCGCCAAAAAAAATCACCTCCTTTCCATGGAAGGTCAAGATGAACCGCGGACCCGCGTCAAAAGCGCGCTGCGGTTAAATAACAATGAGCGTCTGTCAATGCGCCTGCATCACCCAAACAAAATCACTGACTATTGAGTCTGTCCCAAAACTGAAGTTTTGGGACAGTAACTGTTAATTTTACCTAAAATCGCGTCTTTGTCAAGGACGGGCCGGCCAACAAACGCGTCAGGGTCGGTGTTTTCCCCGGAAACCCGAATTTCCCAGTGCAGATGGGGGCCGGTGGCAAGGCCGGTTGCTCCGGAGCGGCCCAACAGGGTTCCGGTATCCACCATATCTCCTTCACTTATTTCGATTTCATCCAGATGATAATAGAGGGAATATATCCCCGGCAGATGCTCAATAATGACCGAGTTGCCGGTAACGATTCTGAACCGCGCCAGAACCACCCTGCCGGAGCCGCAGGCGCTGACCGGCGTCCCCCTGGGCACTCCGTAATCCACCCCCGCGTGAATCGAGGCTTCGCTGTTGCCGTCGGAATACCGGAACACCCGGCGGTCACCGAAAAAGCCGGTACGCCTCGTGGAAGTGACCGGCGGGCTGAACCTGCCGGAATAGTAAATATCGCTCCCCGTTCTGCCGAGAACGGCCCAGAGCCGCTCCGATTCACGAATCTTTTGGGGATCATACGCGGTTCGTATATCGGTCAGGGCTTCGTTAAGCTCAATCACTTCGGAGGAAAATTCCCTTTCGGCGATATGCAGGGGAATAGCGCTTACCAGCCCGCCGGCGCTTTCCACATTGATCACCGCCGCGCCCGGTTTTGCCGTGGAAGGCACCGTCAGCACCGCCGCCATAAAGGACTGTTCCTCTTCCCCCGCTACGACAAAAAACGAGGCCCTGGCCAGCCGCTGCCCTCCCGACAAGAGCGCCGCCGATTTAAGACTGGCGTTTTCCCCGCCGCCGACTCCGATAGTAACCGGTTCCCCCGGCCTGGGGTTTTCAGGGATGATCGCGTAACGGAGCCCGGCGGACTGCGCGAAAGCGGTAAATGCCGCAATGAAGAAAATAAAAAAGAGAATAACTCTAATTGTTTTATTATTAGCCATTGCTCTTCTTCAAATCGGTAATCATCATCTGGGGCGTTTCATTTCCCTTATAATAATCACGGGAAAAAGTAAAAATCATATCCACCTGATCATCAACGCCGAATTCCTTATTCAACACCCGCTCCGCGGCCTGCCAATACAGGGCCGGCCATTTGTGCTTACCGGCGTCCACGGTCATTTTGATGTGTTTGGACTCAGGCTTGCCGATAAAATTGATTTCCTTAATCGTGAGTTTTTTCGCCAGGAAAGTAAGCGGATCATTTTCATTGCCGTAAGGCTCAAAACGATCCACTAACTTGAAAATTTCAGGCGACAGATACGCGGGCGGAAGTTCCGCGTCTATCGAAACGATCTCTTCCGCGTCTCCCCCGGTAAACTCAATGGAATACGCGGCGCTTTTGAGCCGGTCCATAAAAGATTCCCAGTTCGCCTTTTCCATGGTAAAACCCGCGGCAAAACGGTGCCCCCCCGAATCGATAAAAAGATCAGCGCACTGTTCAAGGAGCGCCTGCACATTGTAAGCCCTGGCGGAACGGAGGGAACCGGTACACAGTTCGCCGCTGAAAGAAACCGCCATGGCGGGAACATTGAAACGCCTGACGAGGCGCTGGGCCATGAGGCCGGTAACTCCTTTGTTGATATCCTCGCCGTAAACCAGGGCAAACTTTTCAGCGTATTTGGAGAGACTCTTGCAGGCCCTCGGTTCCGCCAAAGCCCAAATATTCTCCTCAAGTATTTTCCGCTCGTCGTTCATGGCGACCAGTTCCGCCGCGAGGCGATCCCTCTTGACAGGGTCCTTTTCAAAGAACAAACGCGCCGCCTTTTCGGGACTTCCCATGCGGCGGGCCGCGTTGATCACCGGGCAGAGCCTCCAGGAAATATCTTTCGCGTCAAAGCGGCGGCCCGCCATGTCCAGCTTGTGCAGTAAATCCGAAAGGCCCGGTCTGGGTTTTGCCCTGAGAGATTCAAGCCCGCTGCGGACAATGATCCGGTTTTCGTCCAACAGGGGCATGATGTCGGCAATGGTTCCCATGGCGGCCAGCTGCAGATCGGCGCTTTCTTCGGGCCCGCCGATCTTTTCCCTGCTCCGCACAAAGGAACAAAACAGATTGACAAAGACATCAATCTCAGTAAGTTCCTTTTCCGAATACCTGGCTATTTTGGAAAGTTCCTTTATGCGGAGCAGCCCCTTTCCGGCCGCCTGGGGAATCTCTTTGCCTATCTCCGGGGCAATATCCAGCATGCCCACTTCCACGCCGCCGCCGAAGAGCCTCGCCAGCGTCCGTTTCTGGAGCGGCGCGTCCCACGTCAGTATCTGCTGTCCCTCAAGAAAAGCGGGAAGCCTGGTATCGCTTATTGAAACACCTCCCGGCATGACGGTTTCGGTGAGAGTGTCGATAACAGCGAGGTTGCGCATTTTGGCAACTTCAATGATCCACGCCTCGTTCACCGGCCTGGTATTCAAGAGACACATGGGCTGGCCGTAAAGTTCGCTTTTGAGCGCGAAACGCAGGGCGGACACCAGTTTGAAAGCGACGCCGCAGCCTGAAAGATCCCTAAAAGGATAAGCGCTGTCTTTCAGTTTGGGATTGATGATGACAAGGGCCTCAGGCAGTTCTTCCTGAGGTTCGTGGTGATCGGTTACGATCACGTCCAGCGAAAGCCCGTTGGCCCGCTTGATTTCCGCATTACGCGAAATGCCGCAGTCCACGGTAATGATAAGCGTCCCGTAAGCGGCGGCGAATTCTTCCACCGCCTCAATGGAAAGCCCGTAGGATTCGTCCCCCGCGGGGATGCGCCAGGTTACGTCCATGCCCAGGCTGGTCAGATAGTCGGTGAGCAGCACCGTGCCGGTGATACCGTCCACATCGCCGTCGCCAAAGACCAGCACTTTCTCGCCTTCTTCTTTGGCCGCGAGGATTCGCTCCACCGCGTCTTCCATGCCCGGCAGGCTGAAAGGGTTGCGCAGGTAGCGCGGATCATCCTCAAGAAAGTAACGGATCGAATCCCCGGAACAAAGCCCCCGGCGCACCAGTATTGAGGCGGTAAGCAGATCGCATCCGTACTTTGCGGCAATGTCTTTTACCTGCTCAGACGATATATCTTTTTTTTCCCACTTCATTGACAATTACATTCCTGTTATATTGCATCGCTGTTAAATGATCGGTTTCAAAACCGGCCGTTTTGCAAGCGGCGCCGCGGTCAGGTGATTTCCTTGAGAACAAGCGCGCGCGCAACGGGTATGTTCTCCGCGTATTCTACCGCCTCCGCCAGGCGGGGCAGGGCTGCATCAAGCGAGGGACGATCCTTTGCCCATACGGTCATCACCGGATCGCCTTTTTTCACCGCCGCGCCCCGCTTGCGGTGGAACTCAATCCCCGCAACGGGACTCACCGGATCCCCGGCGCGGTTTCTCCCGATGCCAAGTTCCACCCCGGCGTGTCCGATCTTCCAGGCGTCAATCCGCGTAATATAGCCGTCTTGCGGGGCGGTAATTTCCGCCTTGTGCTGTGAACGGTAAGTCCCCACAAGGGAAAGAAATTTTTCCACATCGCCGCCTTGGCTTACGATATTCGCCAAAAAGAGTTCTTTGGGCCTGCCGCCTGCAATCGCGTTCTCACACAGCGCCCTGCCCTCGGCGGCGTTTTTCGCCTTACCGCCCAGCATAAGCATCCTCGCGGCAAGCGCAAACGTAACTTCCATAAGATCGGCGGAAAGCGGATCAATCCCGCTGCCGGCAGATCGGGGATCAAGGCATTCAAAACATTCTTCCACTTCAAGAAAATTGCCCACCATTTTCCCCAACGGCTCGTCCATGTCGGTTAACAGGGCGATAATCTTTTTACCCATCGCCGAACCGGTGTCCACCATGGAGCGGGCAAGTTTTTCCGCTTCTATCGGATTCTTCATAAAAGCGCCGGAACCGTACTTAACATCCAGCACGAGGGAATCCGCGCCCTCAGCCGCTTTTTTGGAAAGAATACTGGCGGTAATAAGGGGAATTGACTCCACCGTACCGCTGACATCCCGCAGGGCGTACAGCAGCCGGTCCGCGGGCACAATATCTTTGGTCTGGCCGGTCATGGCAAAACCGTCTTTGACCAGGATTTTTTTGAACTCATCGGCGGAAAGGCTGGTACGGTAACCGGGAATGGCATCCAGCTTGTCCAACGTACCGCCGGTGTGTCCCAGCGCGCGGCCCGACATCATCGGGTCCCGAATGCCAAGACTCGCCACAAGGGGCGCGAGGATAAGACTCGTCTTGTCCCCTACCCCGCCCGTGGAATGTTTGTCCACCAGCGGGCCGGGCACACCGGCAAGGTCCATCACCGCGCCGGATTTCAGCATTACCTCGGTCAGAGCCGCGGTTTCCGCCGCGCTCATTCCCTGAAAAAACACCGCCATGGCCCAGGCGGAAACCTGGTAATCGGGAATCTCACCGGCCACATAACCGCCGATAAGAAACGCTATCTCCTGCCGGGAAAGTTCCTTCCCCGCACGCTTGTTCATTATCACATCAACTGCCCGCATTTTTCTTCCTTAGTTGAGAAGATTATCACGGATAACGCCAAAATTGTCGAGACCGACAACCATTATTCGAAAGTCTGGTTTAATACCCCAAGGCAAGCTGCGCTTGCCAAGCTTGCCGCGGCTCAGATAAAGCACCGCTTACAGGAAATTGGTATTAAACCAAGAACCCGCTCACGCGGGGGAGGGTATAATAAACTTCCTATCGAACAAGCCTCCGATCGAACTAATGCAGCGCTTAAGATACCGCGGGGCTTGCCCCGCGGAGGCTCATTTCCGTTATCAAAACGATGTTGTTTCAAAGGACAAGTCTTTTTGAATGGCTGCTCAATCCATCGCCCCCGCCAAAATTATTGACAATTCCATCGGTTCAACAGGAGTTCGTATGGTAGAATCTGTTCCTGTTTTGGACACTAGTACCTTGTGTCATCTAAAACTACACAAATAATTCAAAGGTGTGCTATACTGAGGTCATCTTGACAAGACGAGGTGACAACACAATGAGAGGAAAGCACATCAAAATCGAACTA
>JAITIC010000083.1 GCA_031279635.1 Treponema sp.
GACTGTGCGCTAACGCGCACGGTTTTGGGACAGGCTCTTGCAGTTTTTCAGGCTTTCAGCCTTGCAAAACTGCGAATTTCAAGGTTGCTTTCCCAAAACTGAAGTTTTGGGAAAGCCTCAGAGTACATAAGCTAAAAATATCCACGGGCATGTAATCCGTGGACAAATTGTTATATGCGCCCACCCTGTATATTTACCCCATTTCCCCGAAACTGTGGTATACTGTCCCATGCATCTGCCGTTTTATGAAAAGGAAAAACTCGATCCTGCTTTTCCCTTTCTGGCTTGGGAGCGCTTAAAGCCGAGTTTCTGGTTTCCCCTTCACTGGCACGCGCAGGTGGAACTGGTCCATATCCTTTCGGGAGGGCTGGACGTAATAATCAGCGGGAAAAGCCGCAGGGGACGCCGGGGGGATATTGTCATGGTGGATACGGGGCTGATCCACGGCTTTTCCAACCCCGATCCGGAAACCGGTGTGCGGATTTTTCAGTTCGGGCTGGAGATTTTTTCGCGGGCTTTGTCCGAAGTGCAGGCAGGGGCGGCGGCTCCGGTTTTCAGCCACCTGCCGCTGCTCAGATGCGGCGACGGCGTTGTTCATTCCCGGCTGGAACGGCTGCTGGATGAACTATTTTCCGAGTACCAGCGGCGGGACTCTGGTTACCGGCTTTCGGTCATCGCGAAACTCTATGAGTTTACGGTGACGCTGCTGCGGGACATGCCGGCGCGGCAGCCTTCCCCCGGTAAAGACGAAAGCGGCGGCGAAAAGGCCGATGGCGGGGTGCGGCTGAAACATAACCTGGACCGGCTTGACCGGGTTTTTGCGTTCATCGCCGGAAACTTCGACAACCCCAAGCTTTCCCTGGAAATGACCGCGGAAAAGGCCTGCCTCAACAAAAGTTACTTTTCCCGTTTTTTGAAAGAACAGACCGGCCAGACTTTCTATGAGTACCTCTCCCGCGTGCGTATCCGCCAGGCGGAGCAGTACCTGATGGAATCGGATATGTCCGTAACGGAGATAGCCTATTGCTGCGGCTTCAACAGTATCGCCACTTTCAACCGGCTTTTCAAAACCTACATGGGCCTCAGCCCCACCGCCTACCGGGGCGGCAAAGACCCATAAATAGCAGAATTTGAGTATAATTCCTCAATATTTGATAAGTGTGTTCAGCACAATGGGTTTATCCTCGAATAATGCCCTTTATCCGTGAGATTCGGATTCGGGATCCTTTTGTGGTTTCGTCCGGCGGCAGTTACTACCTTTATGGTTCTACCGACAAGAATACCTGGCGCGGCCCGGGCACGGGTTTTGATGTGTATGTCAGTTCCGGGGATTTGTATTTCTTTGAAGGGCCGTTTCCGGTTTTTAGGCCGCCTGAAAACTTCTGGGCTGCGTCCAATTTTTGGGCGCCTGAGGTTTATCCCTACAGGGGGGGCTGGTACATGTTTGCCAGCTTCAAACCCAAAAAAGGACGGCGGGGAACGGCGGTGCTGAAAAGCGGCGGGGGGCTTATGGGGCCTTTTGCGTCCTGGAGTGCGGGGCCGCTTACGCCCGCGGAATGGGAGTGCCTGGACGGGACTTTTTACCTTGACCGGCAGGGCAAGCCCTGGATGATTTTCTGCCACGAGTGGGTGCAGGTGGGGAACGGGGAAATCTGCGCCGTCCCCCTGAGCAGGGATCTGCGGGATGCCGCGGGGCCGCCTGAACTGCTTTTCCGGGCAGCGGACGCGCCCTGGGCCAAAGCCCTCAAGGGCCGTACGCCTGAGAGCTTTGTGACCGACGGCCCCAACCTCTACACCGGCGGGGACGGCGCCTTGGTCATGATCTGGTCTTCCTTTGGAGAAGACGGCCGCTACCGGATTGGGGCGGCGGTATCGGAAAGCGGCCTCGTCACCGGCCCCTGGCGGCAGCGGGAAAAGCCGATTTTTGAGGAGGACGGGGGACACGGCATGATATTCCGCTCCGTTGAGGGTAAGCTGTACCTGGCGCTCCACAGTCCGAATGAAAGCCCCAAAGAGCGGCCCCTCTTTCTGGAGATTATTGACCGGGGCGGCGGCGACTTGTTTCCGGCGGGATTAAAAATCGCGTAATGCTGCATGAGGGCAGGAATAGCGGCGTTACGGAAGGATGGCGATATGCGTTCACAAGCGTTGAACAGAGCGGTTAAGGACAATCTTTCATCCTATGCCTTTCTCCTTCCCTGGCTGCTGGGTTTTCTGGTACTGACCTTTTATCCCATGATCTATTCCCTGTACCTGTCTTTCACCCGGTACAACATACTCCAGCCTCCCAAATGGATAGGCATACGGAACTATTTTGTGATGTTCGCCGGAAACGCCGAGTTTCCCCGTGACGAACGGTTCCTCAATTCCCTGTTTGTGACTCTCCGTTTCGTTTTTATTTCCGTGCCCTGCAAGCTGGCTTTTGCCCTGGCCGTGGCGATGCTGATGAACCAGAAACTCAGGCTTATTCCCTTTTATCGTACTATCTACTATATACCCACCCTCCTGGGCGGCTCGGTGGCGATCTCGGTGCTGTGGCGCAGGCTCTTTGCCGGAGACGGCGTTATCAATACCATCGTCAGACAGTTGACAAACGGCGCGCTTGACCCGCCCTCGTGGATATCAAGCCCCACCTTCGCGATCTATACCCTGATACTCCTGGCGGTGTGGCAGTTCGGCTCGCCCATGATCATTTTTCTCGCGGGGCTAAAACAGATCCCCCAGGAATACTACGAGGCGGCCAGCGTTGACGGCGCGGGAAAAGTCAAACAGTTTTTTTCCATTACCCTGCCGAGCCTTTCGCCGATCATCTTTTTCAATCTGGTGATGCAGATGATCAGCGCTTTCCAGTCTTTTACCCAGGCATACATCATATCGGGCGGCAACGGCGGTCCGGTGGATTCTACCATGTTCTACAGTCTTTACCTGTACCTGCGGGGCTTTGCCCATTCCCAGATGGGTTACGCCGCCGCAATGGCGTGGATACTCCTCATCATTATCGCGGTGTTGACCGTGCTGACTTTCAGAGGTTCCAACTCTCTGGTAACTTATGGGAGCGGAGAATGAAAAAGGCGAGTTTGTTAAAATCGGGGATTTCAAATCTCATTATTATTGCGCTGGGCTTCACCATGCTCTATCCTGTTTTTTGGCTTATCATGGCTTCTTTTAAGGAAGGTTCCCAGATTTTCAGCGATCCCAGCCTGCTGCCGAAAACGTGGACACTGCAAAATTATGTTAACGGATGGGCCGGCATAGGTATCGTTCCCTTCAGCACTTTTTTCGCCAATTCATTTATTATTTGTTCACTCTGCGTAATAGCAAACGCGATTTTTTGTTCGCTCACCGCCTATGCTTTTGCGCGGCTGCGGTTTTTGGGAAGGTCTTTCTGGTTCGCCGTGATGATGCTTACCCTGATGCTGCCGGGCCATGTTACCACGATTCCGCGCTATATCATTTTCCGCTCCTTCGGCTGGATCAACACTTTTCTTCCCTTCATTGTGCCCAAGCTGTTTGCCACCGACGCTTTCTTTGTGTTCCTCCTCGTCCAGTTTATTCGCAGTCTTCCCAAAGACATGGACGAGTCGGCCCGCATTGACGGCTGCGGTAAATTAGGAATATACATAAAAATAATTATTCCGCTGAGCGTGCCGGCCCTGATAACCACGGTGCTTTTTACCTTCCTCTGGACCTGGGATGATTTTTTCAACCAGATGCTTTATCTTAATTCCCCCGAAACTTTCACCGTGCCCATGGGCCTGCGGCTTTTTCTGGACAGTTCGGGAATTTCGTCCTGGGGGTCCATGTTCGCCATGTCAACGCTGTCACTGATTCCCTGTTTCGTTCTCTTCTTTTCCCTGCAAAAGTATTTTGTGCAGGGCGTCGCTACTACCGGAATTAAAGGGTAATACCTTTAATAATATTTTTTGGAGGTTTGTATGAAAAGAATTGCGTTCCTTTTGATCGCGCTTGTTATGGCAGGCGCCTTGGTCTTCGGCGGCGGATCCAGAGCCGCCGCTCCCGCAGGAGTTTCGGTAGTCCGCTGGTCGTTCTGGGGAGGAGAAGCCCGGATCAAAAATACCCAGCTTGCCATCGACAAGTTCACGGAAAACACCGGCATCGTCGTGGCCGCGGAGCCTGCCCCGGGTACCGGCGATCACTTCAACAAATTTAAAACCCAGTTCGCCGGAGGCAACGCCGCGGACATTATCCAGCTTGGCGGGGACTTCGCGAATTTGCAGGTTGGCGATGATGTCGGCTCCGTGCTTTTGGCTCTGGACCCTTATGTAAAAAGCGGCGTCCTTGATGTTTCCAAGGTTGACGCTTCCGCCATTGCGGCGGGCACGGTAAACGGCGTCCTCTACGCCGTTCCGGTTGCGGCTAACATGCCCGGTATACTGTACAACAAATCCCTTCTGGAACGCTCAGGCGCTCCCCTGCCCAAAGTCTCCATGACCTGGGCCGAATTCCGCGACTGGCTTTCGGCGGTAAAGGCGAAACTCCCCGCAGGCGTATTTCCCCTTGCCGACAACAGCGCCAACTCGGATCAGTCCTTCTTCTTTGGGTACTGGTGCCGGCAGAACGGCACTCCCATGTGGGACGGCGGCAAATCGCACTTGAGCGCGGCGGATGTTCAGAAGTATTTTGACCTCTGGGCCGATTACCGCGCCAATGGCCTTATTCCGCCCGCCGAGACCGCCGCCGACTACGCCGAAACCAACGAGTCCGCTTCGTCCCTCATCGCCGGAAAGACCGCGGCCTGCGTCATCTGGTCGAACCAGCTTTTGAATTACCAGAACGCCACCCAGGATACCCTGGACCTCATTGAGTTCCCCAACGCCGTGTCAAGCAAAGCGCTCTGGGGCCAGATGAGCCAGATGATGTCGATTAACAAGAATTCGCGGAACCCCGAAGCGGCGGCAAAATTTATCACCTACCGTGTTACCGATACCGAGGTGTGGAAGATCATGGGTGCGGATCCCGGCACTCCCGTTACCCCCGACGCCAGGGCCGCGGTTTCGACCACGCCGGTAGCCCAAAAAGTAGCCGTCTATCTTGACGTGGCCGGCCAGCACGCCACAGCCCGCGACCCGAATATGCCCGGCGATACCGAGTGGAACAGCAGCCTCTTCCTCATTACCCAAAACGCCGCCTACGGCCGTATCAACTCAGCCCAGGCCGGCCAGCAGGTAGTGGACCTGATAGCGCGGCTCACCCGGTAACATAAAAACTCGCCGCTTAAACAGCCTTTGGCAAACTATCGTATATCCCTTTTGGGGATATACGACTGAGGCTGTTCCAAAACTGAAGTTTTGAAACAGCCTCGACTATTAAAAACAGCGGCGAATTTAGCGCAGTGTCGTCCCCGGTGCAAGGCGGGTTCTTTAGGCCCGGTGGCCGGACCACACGGACGTCTTCGCGCCTTACCGCTCTTCCCTGAAGTACGGTGTGCCCAGTCCTGCCGGGGCCTGGTACTCTTTTTTTCGGCGGCGGGTGATGATGAGCAACACCACAATGGTGGCAAAATAGGGAAGCATGTCCAGAAGCTGGGGATAAAACACAATCCGTTTGCCGAAAATGCTGAGGTCGATATTCTGAAATTTGAAACCCACTCCCCGCAAAGCGCCGAAAAGGTAGGCGGCAAAAACGGCGCGCAGAGGGTTCCATGTACTGAAAATGATCAGGGCCACCGCTATCCAGCCCGCGCCGGCGGTGATATTTTCCTGCCAGCGGGGCACAAAAACCAGGGAAAGATAAGCGCCGCCGACGCCGCAGCAAAAACCGCCGAGAATAACATGCACGTATTTATAGAGAATTACCGGAATGCCCGCAGCATCGGCCACTGCGGGATTCTCGCCAACTGCCCGCGCATTCAGTCCGGTCCTCGTGTACTGAAAATAAATGTAGAGTACCGCCGCGAGAACCATCCCCGCCAGTACATAGGGACTCTGTTCAAAGAAAATCCGGCCCGCCAGCGGAATACGGTGCAGCAAAGGCACTGAAACCGGCGCAAAGGCCCGCAGCACCGGATCGGGCAGGGCTTTTCCCGAAAGGTTTTTGCCCAGAAAGCCCGAAACGCCGGTTCCGAAAATCGTAAGGATCAGCCCGGTAACCACCTGGTTGCCCCGAAGTGTAATGGTGATGATCCCGTAAATAAGCGCCCCCACCGTCCCGGCAAGACCCGCGGCAAGCACCGCCGTAAAAGGATTCGCCGAAGCAAGGGCCGCGGAAAAACCGACCGACGCGCCCAGGAGCATCATCCCTTCAATCCCCAGATTCATGTTGCCGATTTTTTCACACATGATACCGCCCAGCACGGCAAAGAGAATGTGGGTTCCCATTTGCACCGCGGTTTGGAGAAACAGGGTAAGGGCATTAAAAAATTCCTCCATTATGCTTCCTCCTTATTGCGGCTCCACACTAAACGGTAGCGGATAAAAAACTCCGAGCCGAGCACGAAGAAAATGATTATCCCCTGCAGCACGAGCGAAATTGAGGCGGGGATCTGGAGGCTTGACTGCAGAAAGTTGCCGCCCTGGATCAACAGGGAAAATAAAAACGCGATAATCAGAATGACATGCGGTTCCAGCCGGGCAAGCCAGGTGACAATAACCGAAGTAAAGCCGAGGCCCCCCGAAAGCTGGTCCGAAAGGGAGCGTTCAACCGCGGAGGCCTGCATCATTCCGGCAACGCCGCAGAGGCCGCCCGAAAGGGCTATGGCAATAACGGTGATTCTGAAAACCCCCATGCCGGCATAGCGGGCGGTTGCCTCGCTCTCGCCGATTACATCGATCTCGTAACCGAGCTTGGTCCGCTTGAGCAGCGCATACAGCGCCGCCGCAAGAACAAGGGCGATGATCCAGCCGATGTGTATGCCGAAAAGGGAAGGAAGCACCGCGTTGGGACTGAAACTGGCAATCTTGGGAAAGCCCAGGGCCTGGGGATCCTTCCACATGGTGTATTGCAAAAACGAAATCCACTTGAGGGCAATGTAATTCAGCATCAGCGTAACCAGGGTTTCGCTGGTGGAAAAACGTATCTTGAGCAGCGCCGGTATCAGCGCCCAAAGGCCGCCGAAAACCAGGCCGGCAAGAAACATCAGGGGGAGCAACAGGGGGGAGGGAAGATTGGGAAAAGCAAAGGCCGCCAGGGACGCGCCGTAAGCGCCCAGATAGAACTGCCCTTCCTGGCCGATATTCCAGAATTTCATCCTGAAGGCGACGGCGGTTCCCAGGGAAAGAACGCCCAGGGGGATTGCCTTGTTCACCGTCTCCCGAAAACGATACGCGCTGCCCAATGAGCCTGAGATGATCCTGCTGAAAACTTCCAGGGGATTATAACCCATAAGCGACATGATAAGGCCCGATGCCACAAGCGCGGTACAGGCCGCCGTTACGCGAAGAAGATTTTCACGAAGGCTCGAAACTCCGGTTCTTGCCGCAATTCTTAACAAAAGGGAACCCTCCACTGTTCATTCATCATGCCGCTTCCGTCTTGTGCCCCAGCATCAGGAGGCCTATATCTTCTTTGGATGTCCGGCGGGGATCTACGATACCCATAACCCGCCCGTTGTGGATTACCATGAGACGGTCGCAGATCTCCCTAAGCACATCAAGGTCTTCCCCGATGTACAGTACGGCGACGCCGTTTTTCTTCTGTTCGTTTAATATTTCGTAGATACTGTAAGAAGCCCCGATATCAAGGCCCCGCACGGGATAGGCGGTGATCAGCACCTTGGGAGCGAGATCGATCTCCCTGCCAAGCAGCACCTTCTGAATATTCCCGCCTGAAAGTTTCCGCACCATATGCCGGACCGAAGGGGTGGAAATGCCGTAATGAGCCACAATTTTTTCCGCCAGCGCGCCGCCTTCGGCGCGGTCAATAAAAAGGCCGGGCTTTTTTTCGTATGAACGGAGCAGTACATTGTCGGTGATACTCATGCCTCCCACCAGGCCCATACCGAGCCGGTCTTCGGGGACAAAACTCATCGACACCCCGCGGTCTTTGATCTGCCGGGGGGAGAGGCCCAGAAGATTGCAGCCGTTGCACATAACGGAACCGCGGCCCGCTTTTCTGAGACCGGCGATAATTTCGCAGAGTTCTTTCTGGCCGCTTCCGGCGATTCCCGCCACACCGAGCATTTCGCCGCCGTAAAGGTCAAAGTTCATATCGTCGAGCAAGAGCGTTCCGTCAATGCCGGTGAGGGTAAGGCCCCGTACCTCCATCACCGGTTTATCCCGCAGGGCCGGCTCTTCCCGCTTTATCTCAAGTGAAATACTGGCCCCTACCATCATCTCGGTCAGTTCCCTCGGATTAGTTTCGGCGGTATTGACTGTGGCGATGGTATTCCCCTTACGCATAACGGTAACGCGGTCACTAATATCCATCACTTCGTTGAGCTTATGGGTGATGATGATAATAGCGCAGCCTTCCTGTTTCATGTTCCGCAGCATGGCAAAGAGCTGTTTTGTTTCCTGCGGGGTGAGTACCGCCGTGGGTTCGTCAAGGATCAGGGCGGCGGCGCCCCGGTACAGCATTTTGAGAATCTCCACGGTCTGCTTTTCGCTGACCGACATATCGTAAATTTTTTTATGGTGAACCGTGACCAGGCCGAAACGTTCTTCAATTCCGGTGATTTTTTTGTTAACGCGCTTTTTTTCGATAAAAGGATTGAAGAGAAGCCGCTCTTTGCCGGAATCAATTTCCAGGCGTTCCCCCAGGCTGATATTTTCCCAGGCGTTCATCACCGGAATCAGTTTGAAATGCTGATGCACCATACCGACTCCGGCGGCTATGGCGTCCTGAGGGGAACGAAAACGGCGGCTTTTGCCGTCGATATAAATAGAGCCGGAATCGGGAATGTAAATACCCGCAAGCATATTAACCAGGGTACTTTTTCCCGATCCGTTTTCACCAAGCAGGGCGAGGATCTCCCCCCGGTCAACCGAGAGGGCCGCGTTATCATTGGCAAGCACGGTCCCAAAACGTTTCGAGACGCGACGCATTTCGATATAACTCACCCTGCCCTCCTTGGCGATGGCGCCAGCAGCCTGTTGTGCTTGTGGATTTTTTTGCAATCTTTCAGGAAAAACGCAAAAAAATCCACAATTATGGGGGCTGCTTGCAGTTTGCAAGGTAAAAAATCGCCTGGAGGCGATTTTTGGGGATTATAATGCGCAAAGCGCAACAAACTGCTAGTTCGGTATGGTTCCGATAATGCCTTTTACAAACCAACCCATGTTCCAGATTTCGTCATCGGTCATTTTGGTTCCCGCGGGAACTTTTACCGCGCCGCCCTGATCGGAGAGCGGTCCGGTAAAGGGATCAAACGCGCCGCTTACGATTTTGGCCTGGGCGTCGGCAATTGCCGCGGCCGCCCTGGGATCGTTGTTGGCGGTCAACGTGTCCAGCGAGACGGTTCCGTTGCTGAAACCTTCCCAATAAGCGCGGGACTTCCAGTCGCCGGCGATGACGTGCTTTACATCATCCACATAAAACACATCCCAGTGAAACAGGGGCGCGGTAAGGTAGGCGCTGGGCGCGGCGTTGGGCGTAGACACATTGTAACCAATCGCGAAAACACCTCTTTCCTGCGCGGCAATCTGGGGCGCGGTGGTGTCCTGATGCTGGGCGATAATGTCGCAGCCCTTGTTCAAAAGCTCGATGGCGCCCTGCTTCTCCACCGCCGGATCATACCAGGTATTCGTCCAGATCACTTCCACCGAAGCGTTGGGATTCACCGACTGAACGCCGAGGGTAAAGGCGTTAATCCCCCTGATAACCTCAGGTATCGGGAAGGCGGCCACATAGCCGATCTTGTTCACTTTTGTTTTGTACCCTGCGGCAATTCCCGAAAGGTAACGGGCCTGGTATATCTTGCCGAAGTAGCTGGACATATTGTCCGCCTGTTTGTAGCCCGAACAGTGGCCGAAGTACACATTGGGAAAATCGCCCGCGACCTTGAGGGTCCAGTCCATAAAACCAAAGCTGTTCGTGTAGATCACGTTGCAGCCCTGATCGATAAGGTCCCTAATCGCCTTTTCGCAGTCCGCGTTTTCCGGGACGTTTTCGATGTACGCGCATTTGACTCCCATGGCCTCCAGAGCGAGACGGCCCTTGTCGTGCGCCTGGGTGTAGCCCTCGTCGTGGATGCTGCCGATGTACACAAAACCCACCTTGAGGTTGTCTTTGTTCGGCTTGACCGCGGCGGCGCTTCCCGAAGCCCTGGCCCCTCCGGCAAAAGCGGAGATTGCCATTCCGGCAGCCAGTACCATAATCAACAATTTCTTCATTTTTTCCTCCTTCAATTTATGGAAAATGAACTTGATATATGATTGTAGAAAAACCCAAAAGAATCAAGACGGTTGGGGCGGTCGCGGGGAGCGGCGTTTCGGCATCGCTCCCCCGCATAGGATCCCGGTATACCCCGGACAGGGACTCCTATTGCCTCAACCTTAATTGAAGGAGCAGGAAACGGCAAGACGGTATGTGCAAATTGACTTGGCGAAGCGGACGATGGCACTGTGCACCGTGGAAGGCGAGAAGATTGAACGGCCGGGGAGCCGGGCAGACGCCGGTTACCGCCCTTTGCGGGAATATGTTAACAGGCAAGACTGCCGGTGTTCACCTTTTTGTTTCCAAATCGGTGCCGGTCATCCCTGCGCTGCCCCTTGAAAATTTTTGTATATACAAGGAGAATAAACAAGATTTCCGAATCAAATGATTGCGGGGTATAGAATCTACCATTTTTATCTGTACGGATAGAGAAATGGTTGTCGGCGGACATTAATCGCAATCTTTTGTAAGGGGTACAATGTGAAGAATTTGCTTTTTATTGGTGTGGCGGTTATCGCTCTCGTTGTAAGTTCATGTGCGACGGCTAGTCCGCCGATTGTCGCGACAACCCAAACTATAGGCAATCCCTATGTTTCCGCGCAGCTAAGACCGGAGGATTACACGGTCCTTGGGCGCGTTACGGGAACCGGCAAGGTAACATACGATGCCGGTAAAAGAACGTATACGGGGGACACTCTGAAATATGGAGTTCTCGGAGACGATATCGGTTCGGTAGGAGCTGTCGCCAATCAGACCACCACAAGCGGGTATGGGCTTTTCAAATCAACAACGAGTACGGTAAGCACACCAGGGGGATCTCGTGAGATGGCAATTGGCAACGCAACCTATGAGATGATCGAAAAAGCCGGCGCGCTGGGCGCGGATGCCGTAATTTTTGTAACAACTTTGACTGAAGCTTTCGCTGACGCAAAGGCGAATATCAGCACTACAACGGCGACTGTCAGCGCGGTTGCCATCAAGTTGAAGTAGCAGGCTGAAATCGCCTGGCGAAACGGTGGAGTTGGCATGATATACCCTGCAATCATTTTCACCTCCGCCGGGAACAGGGGCGCCAGGCGCCGGTTTATGGGGAAGAGGGAGCGGCGGCTGCCTCTCTTCTTTGCTCATTGCCGCAATTACCACTCACGCGGATAATAGTCGCCCGTTGGCGAAATGATATTGAATGTGTCGCCCGACGGCTCAATCACATAAAAGCCCTTTTTCAGGGTGTAGGTTTTCTCACTGCCGCCGAAAACCACACCCGCGACCGCGCCCCTATATTTCCGCTGGTCATTATGTAAATCGGCGTATTTACGCAGTTTTTCCATGCGTTCAATATGCTCGTTTATATCGTCAACATTGGGCTTGTTCTTGATTTCAACAATCATCACCTTATCGCCGTTTTCCAGAAACACGTCAACTTCGGTGAATATGCTGTGTTCGGTATCCTTGATTTCGGCGTCATGATACGCCTTGGTAAAGGACAGCCCCAGTTCGTTAAACTTGGTAACGAGGTTGGGCATAACCATATACTCAACCATTTCGCCGAAACGGTTACCGAGTTTTCCAAGCTGTTTATCAAGCCGGCTGCTGCTTTCTCTCATCTCCCGGATGTTTTCTTTTATCTGTTGGTCTGTTTTTTCCTGCAGCCGGGCATTCGCCTCTATCCGCCTGTCGGTTTCTTTCATCCGCCTGTCGGTCTCTTTCATCATAGCCCAAATTTCATCCGCCGCGGTTCTCCACTCCGGTATTGTTTGTGCGTTTTCCATGTGCAGCTCCTGTCGTAAATATACACCGCTTCCTGCCTTCCGGCAAGTCTGCGCATAACTCTTATATGGCGCGGGGATGTGGGGCGCTTTAGTGAAACGGCGGACATAATGGACTTGTTCAATAACCCGGTTGGTTATTTCACAAGTCTTGCGGTTTTTCAGGCTAAAGCCTTGCAAAACCGCTTTTTTTAGCGGTTGTTGTATAACGAATTACGCAAACGCGATTTTCTCCAGGGGTAAGAAACCTCTAAAAACTGAAGTTTTTAGAGGGTCCCTAATGTAAATAAATTTTATATCTTTTTTTGGTATTGAACATTCTTATGACCGGAAATCATGATCCTTCGAACTTTTTCATCATTCCCCGGACGTGTTTTTTCCATTCCGATGCCAGTACCGCAGGCTCAAGGGGATACGCGTCCTTGCCCCGGGAAAGAACCCATTCAAGCACCCGGTTGTATTGGGTCGATGTAAACTCAATGATAAACCCCGTATCGGTTTCTTTAATTTTCTGATCCGCCGCCCATTTCCGTTCCCCGGCCCATTGCGCGCCGATCTTATTAAGAGCGATTTTGAACCGGTATTTCTTGCCGGCAAAAAC
>JAITIC010000092.1 GCA_031279635.1 Treponema sp.
ACCGCGGCGCCATTGCGGGTGTAGTTTTTGGCGGCCGTGAAAAAACATATGCCCTAAAGAAGGGGTTTTATGTGATAGAGCCGTCGGGGGATACGTTTAATATTATTGAGCCAAAGGGCAGCTATCACCCGCGTGAATGGTAATGGCGTCCTTGGCGCCTGTGCTCCCCAGCCGCGGGTCGAAGACCGCTTGTCGCGAGGGTCTCTTCTGAGCAGGCCCCCGGATCACTCTTGTGCAGGCGCGAGGCCGAGGGTGACATTCGGGAACGCAAGGGCGACGCCCACCAACCCGTCGCCCTCGAAGGCCGCATCAATGGGAATGTTTGCGTAAATAACGCGCTATTAAAAACATTGAAATTCCGATAAACAATAACGCAATACTCACAGTGAGTCGAAACAACATATTAACTTCGAAATATCCAATTTTTTATTCGAAGGTCTGGTCTAATACCCCGCCGAACCTTCGGTTCGAGTCCTCAATACTTGAACTCGCTCTCGCCGATGAATTCCCGCAGGATACTGGTACCCGGCACATACTGCGGCGGTATGGGTGCGAAGTTCTCAAGGAAAGAGAGGAGCCGCACCGCTTCGGCGTATTCCGGGCAGCTCGGCTTGACCGCCCGCAGCAGGGGGTCGGCGTAGTATTTGAGGACGGAAAGCTCGTAGTCCAGCGCGGAGTTGAAGGCCGCGTCCGCCGCGTTCTGGAAGGGGAAGATGTGCCTGCGCTCGCCGGCCTGTACGCTGGGCCACATTTTGATAGTGCCCGCCGCGTCTTTGCCCCTGAAATGGTAGTCGCGGACCATGCGCCGCAGGAGCCGGTTGTCGCTCGTGGGGATGCGGTTGTGATCGTCCAGGTTGAGCTGGGTGAGGGCCGAGACGTAAATCTTGAATTTCGTGTTACGCGCTATGCTGGGGGTAAGGGCGTCGTTGAGTCCGTGGATACCCTCCACGATGAGCATGGTCCGCCGATCCAGGCGGATCTTCGCGCCGCCGCTTTCCTTCCGCCTGCCCGTCTTAAAATCGTACACCGGCAGGGTTATCTCCTCCCCCCGGTACAGGGCGAGAAGCTGCTCGTTGAGGAAAGGCACGTCCAGGGCCTCAAGGCATTCGTAGTCGGGCTCTCCCTTTTCATCCCTGGGGGTACGGTCGGTGCCCACGTAATAATCGTCAAGGCTGATGGCGACAGGCTTGATCCCCATTACCATCAACTCAATGGAAAGCCGTTTTGCGCTGGTGGTTTTGCCGGAGCTGGAAGGCCCGGCAATAAGTATCATTTTGATGTCGTCCCGCTTTTCATATATCTGTTCGGTGATATCCGCCATCTTGCGGGCCTGATACGCCTCGGCGATTCTGATGTAGTCCCGTACCGTGCGGTTTGCCACAAGGGAGTTAAGCTGGCCCACCACCCGGACATCCACAATGCGGCCCCATTTTTTGTATTCGTTGTAAACCTCGAAAATTTTGGGCTCGTCTTCAAAGGGGCCGATAATCTTTCCCCTGCCGACGGCGGGGAAGCGGAGCAGAAATCCCCCCTGATAGGGCATAAGCTCAAAGGCTGAAAGCATGCCGGTATGCGCCACGAGCGGCTCAACATAGATGTCAATGTAATCCAGGCACTCATTGACTTTGATCCGCGAGGTGCTGCGCTGATCCAGAAGCAGCACGGTATCGGTCTGGCAGTTCTTTCTGAATACTTCCAGGGCTTCCTCGTAGGCCATGTACCTGAAGCTGATGGGAAGATCTTCCCTAACCAGCGATTCCATTGCTTTGGCAAGGGCGGCGATATCTTCCCCGCCGGGCTGCCTGCCGGAATTAAAAGTGTAGTAATAACTGTTTCCCAGTGAATGGCCAACGTAAAGGATCCGCCCGGGAAAGAGTTTCCGCGCCGCGACTGCAAGGAGGAAGGACAGGGAACGGCGGTAGATCATCGCCCCCTCAGGGGATTCCAGAAGTACCGGTTCCATTACGGAATTTACCGCCAGCCGCGTTTTCAGGGGCCGGATCTCGTTGTTTACCCTGACCGCCGCGATGGTATCCACAGGAACGCTGAAATGTTCAAGCAGCGTGTCCGCCGGGGTTCCGTAGGGACAGTACATGCCTTCTTTTTCCGGGTTATTGGTAAATCGAATAAACAGATCGTTCATTACAGTTCCCCTAAATAAGTATTTATGAGTTTGAGTTTAAGACGGCGGAGTTTTTCAGTAATTGAAACCTTATACACGTGCGGGTTGAGCAGCCGCTTATAGCTGGAATCAAAACATTCCAAATCAGCCGCCGCATGGGCGCGTATTTCGCCTAACGAGGGAAGCGGAGAAACAAGTCCGCCGCCTGTCAGCCGCTTTTTCAACAGCGGCTCCGCACTGCCCTCAATCAAATGATAAAAATGGCGGTAGTCCGCCGACGGATGCCAGAAACTGTAACGGCTGCCTTTTTCCAGCGTGTCGGAATCGCCGCCGCCGTCCAGACCGAGCGCGTCGGCAATTGCGTTGCCGCCCGGGTCTTTTATCCGCCACACCTGTTTGATCCCGGGGTTGGTGGTCTTTTCCGGGTTGTCTGAAAATTTTATCGCCGGGATCATATAGCCCTGCCCGTCTTCCCGCGCGGCAAGTTTGTACACTCCGGTAAAGGCCGCGTCTTTTCCGCCGGTGACCATCTGTGTTCCCACCCCCCAGGTATTTACCGGTGCGCCCGCATTTACCAGAGTCTCAATAATCGATTCATCAAGATCGTTGGAAACGGTGATCGTCGCCGCGTTAAACCCCGCCGCGTCCAGGAGCCGCCGCGTCTCAACCGAAAGGTAATGAATATCGCCTGAGTCAAGGCGTACCCCGAAATTCTTTCCCCGCTTTTTAAGTTTTTCCCCGGCCTTTATGGCGCTGTGGATTCCGCTTTTCAGGGTGTCATAGGTATCGACAAGAAAAATCGTTTTATCAGGGTAAAGCTCCGCGTAGGAGTCAAAGGCTTCTTCCTCGTCGGGAAAAGACATGACCCAGGAATGGGCCATGGTTCCCAGTACTGGTATGCCGAAAACTTTTCCCGCCAGGGTGTTGGAGGTCCCCATTGCGCCACCGATATACGCTGCCCTCGTAGCGGACATTGCCCCGTCCGGCCCCTGGGCGCGGCGAAGGCCGAATTCCATTATCGAACCTTTTCCCGACGCAAGCCAGACCCGGCAGGCTTTGGTGGCGATAAGGCTCTGAAAATTGATGATGTTAAGCAGCATCCCCTCGATGATCTGACACTCGATAAGCCCCCCCTCAATTCTGATAAGTGGTTCCTGGGGAAACACCACCGTTCCCTCGTCAATGGCCCAGAGGGATCCGGTAAAACTGAAACCTTTGAGGTATTCGGTGAAGGCATCTTCAAACATACCCAGGCTTTTGAGCCAGACAATATCGTTATCTGAAAACGCAAAAGTTCTGAGCCTGTCCAGCAAAGTTCCCAGTCCCGCGAACAGCGCGTAACCGCCGCCAAAAGGCTGCTTGCGGAAAAACATCTCGAAGACCGCCCGCTGATTCATGTTTTTTTTCCAGTAGCCCTGGGCCATGGTGAGGGAATAAAAATCGGTGAACAACGCGGAATCCGCGGCGGCAACCGGATCGGCGTCAATAGGCATGGTCTCTCCTTTTTTTCATTCGCTGAACACGCCGATCTTCCTGAATTTCTGATAACGCTTTTCAGGCAGATATTCGGGGTTTTCGGTGGAAAGGCGGTCCAGCGTGTTCCACAGCCAGGCGGCGATGTTCGCCGCGGTAAGGCCGATGTCCCCGGCCGCACCGCCCTCAGGCTCGGCGATGATCTTGTCGCAGATGCCGAAAAAGCGGAGGTCTTCGGCGGTAATTTTCATCAGCTCCGCCGCCTCTTTTTCCCGGCTTCCGTCTTTCCAGAGAATCGAAGCAAAGCCCTTGGGGGAAATCACCGAGTATAGGGCGTTTTCCAGCATGGCAAGCTCATCGCAGACTCCCAGAGCCAGCGCGCCGCCGGAACCGCCTTCGCCCAGCACAATTGAAATTACCGGAATTTTGAGCGTCATAAATTCCTGAAGATTACGCGCAATCGCCTCTCCCTGTCCCCGCTCCTCCGCGCCCACCCCGCAAAACGCGCCGGGAGTGTCAATGAAGCAGATCACCGGACGGTGGAATTTCTCCGCCTGCTTCGCCAAGCGCAGGGCTTTGCGGTAGCCTTCGGGATGGGACATCGAAAAATTTATCCGCTTAAGTTCCTCAATATCCCTGGCCCGTACCTGGGCAAGTACGGTAACGGGCGTTTCGCCTAACAGAGCGATGCCGCCCAGGACAGCCGGATCGTCGCTGAAATAGCGGTCACCGTGGAACTCGGTAAAATCTTTGAATAAAAGTGGTATGTACTCGCGAATGGTAGGACGCCCCATGCCGCGAAGCAGTTCCAGCCGCTGGACAATAGTCAGTTTCGCCATCAGGCCCCCCTTCCCATTCCGCCGCCGGAGACGGGCTTATACCCGTGCAGCCTGATAAGCCGGGCAAGCGTCGAGGGCAGTTCCGCACGATGGACAATCATGTCCGCAAAACCGTGATCAAAGACGAATTCCGCGGACTGGAATTTTTCCGGCAGTGTGTAACCGATGGTGTCCTGGATGACCCGTTTCCCCGCAAAACCGATAAGCACCCCCGGCTCGACGATGATAATGTCCCCCAGGCTCGCAAAGGACGCGGTAACGCCGCCTGTAGTGGGATCGGCCATTACGCTGATGTAGAGCTGCCCCGCCTTGCCGTGCCTGGCCACGGCGCCCGAAGTCTTCGCCATCTGCATCAGCGAAAAAATACCTTCCTGCATACGCGCGCCGCCCGAAGCGGTAAAAATGATCACCGGCAGCTTGTGCTCGCTGCCGTACTCAAAAGCCCGAGTAATTTTTTCTCCAACCACGCTGCCCATGCTGGCCATCATAAAATGACTGTCCATTACGCAGAGCACCGCGGGATAACCCTGAATGGCGCAGCGGCCGCTCAACACCGCTTCTCGCATCCCGCACCTTTCCCGCAATTCGCGGACCTTGTCTTCGTATCCGGGAAAATCAATAGGGTTTCCCGACTCCATCCCCGCATCAAACTCAACAAAACTGCCCTCATCAGCGGTAATACCGAGCCGCTGCCGCCAGTTAAGCCGGCTGTGGTAGCCGCAGTGATCGCAGACCCGGAGTTTGCGCTCAAAAACCGCGCCGGGAAAGGAGGTTTGGCATTGCGGACAGATAAAATCAGCCATTTTTTTATTTTACCTGAAGGCTTTGGGCTGTTCAATAGCGCGCGCGCCCAATACCGCAGACGTTTCGGCCGTATGCGCCGCCGCGATGTTCTTCAAAACAAAGAGTAGACCCAATGAGCCTCCGCGCGGCAAGTCCCGCGGTATCTTAAGCGTTGCATTAGCTCAATCGGAGGCTCGTTCGAGAGGAAGTTTATAATACCGTCCGGCTTAATTATGACGGAGATACGGAAAAACACACTCGCAGCGCTTTATAGGCGGTTCCTTCACCTTTCATCCCCCACATGCTCCCTGATACAGTCAACAAACACCTCTCCATATTTTTCAAGTTTAACCGAACCCACCCCGTGAACGGCGGCAAACCGGGTGAGGGAAACGGGCTTTTTGCGGCATATATCCCGAAGGCTGGCGTCTGAAAACACAATATAGGCGGGAACACCTTCTTTTTCGGCAAGTTCTTTCCGCAGTTCACGAAGTTTTGCAAAAAGGGCGTTGTCAAAGGATGCCAGCCCGAACGCAGCTTGAGTCACGCGCGCGCCGGCGTTCAAGTCTGCCGGTTTTGACTCTTTGCGTTCTTCAGGCAGCTTCATCATCAAGCGCCGTTCTTCCCTGAGCACATCTTCCGCCCTGCCCACCCCCACCACCGGATATTCATCGCCTTCCTGAATCAGACAGCCCTCCTCAATAAGAAAATCGAGAATGGTCCGAATCCTCTGAGAGCTTGTTTCCGCCATAATCCCCCAGGTGCTGAGATTGACCAGGCCGAAACGGCGGATTTTTTCGTTCTTACTGCCCCTGAGAATGTCTATAATCATGGTTTTGCCGAAACTGCGGCCCCGCTGTCTGAGGCGGTACACGCAGGAAATGATCTTCCGGGCCTCAAGGGTAATGTCAACTTCTCTGAACGCGGTAAGGCAATTGGAACAATGACCGCAGTAGACGGGAGCCTGTTCGCCGAAATAGGAAAGCAGGCGCTGCCTGAGACAACCGTTCACGGTAGCGTAAAAAGTCATTTGCCTGAGCAGCTCCAGGTTGTGGGCCTGCAAAGCCGGATTTGCCGTCTCACCCTCCTCACTGTGGGTAATGAGGTATTTGTTAATCTGCACATCCTGCCCATGGTACAAAAGAATACAATCCGCCGGAGCGCCGTCCCTGCCGGCGCGGCCCGCTTCCTGGTAATAGCTTTCGATGTTCTTGGGCATGTTGTAGTGAATCACAAAACCGACGCTCGACTTGTCAATCCCCATGCCGAAAGCGTTAGTTGCCACCATCACCGTTTTGCGGTCATAGATAAAATCATCCTGATTTGCCCGCCGCTCGGCGTCGTCTAGCCCGGCGTGGTAACGAACCGCCGAAAAGCCCTCGCGGACAAGCAGTTCATGTACTTCTTCCACGGCCTTACGGGTAGCGCAGTACACAATGCCGCTTGAATCTTTTCGCTTTTCCAGGCATTCCAGCAGAGCCTGTTTTCTGTTGCGTGGTTTTTGTACTTCAAAATAAAGATTGGGCCGGTCAAAGCCGGTAGTAATGGAAAACGGCTCCTTCAGTTTCAGAAGCCGCTCTATATCCTCCCTTACTTCGAGAGTGGCGGTAGCGGTAAACGCCGCGGCAACCGGCCGGGGTTTTATACCCCGGATAAAATCGGCGATTTGCAGATAACCGGGCCTGAAGTCATGACCCCACTGTGACACGCAATGGGCCTCGTCGATCACCACCAGCGGAACCGTTCCTCCGTCCGCAAAAAAGGAGACGTCTGTTTTTTGCAGACGCTCAGGGGCGATGTAAAGCAGTTTCACCTCACCGCGGAAAATCCGTTCCATGGTCCCGCCGTATTCGGCGGCGCTGAGGGAACTGTTAAGAAAGGCCGCCTGACAGCCCGCTTCCCTGAGGGCCTGCACCTGATCCTTCATCAGCGAGATGAGCGGGGAAATGACCACCGTCATTCCGGGCAGCAGCAGCGCGGGAATCTGATAGCAGAGGGATTTTCCCGCGCCGGTGGGCATTACCGCGAGTGTATCCCTGCCCGCGAGAACGGCGTCAATCACCGCTTCCTGCCCGGGACGGAATGTGGTATAGCCGAAAAAATTTTTGAGAATGTTAAAGCGGGCGTCACTTTCCATGTTTTGTTAAACCATGCGCTCTTTAATTCATTTTAATTTTTCATGTATGTTTTTTTCTTTCCCATTTTCAACTCTTTGGGAATTTTATACACCATTTTTATTGAAAATGCAAGAATGTTTCCGGTAACATTTTAAAATGAGGCCTTTGAAGGTATTGACTTAGAGGCAGTTCTAGGATGGATACTATACTTATGAGGAGAAGATAAATTGAAGAAATTACCGGCATATTTCCTCTTACCCATGGTCTTCACTTTAAGCGGGTGCGCATTGCTGCGGAAGGATAGCGCGGTAATTCCCGATGAGCGGGCGGGGCCTAATCTGGTCATCTATTTCGCGGAAGACGGCAATACCCGGCGGATTGCGCGGGCTATCGCCCAAAGGACCGGGGGCGAGTTGTTTGACATAAGCGGGAAAAAGCCGCTGCCCAACCTGCTTGGGTATGAAACCTTCTTTGTGGGAAACTCCCTTGTGGAGGGCCGCATCGCCGCGCCGCTTGAGGATTTCCTGGCCCGGACCGATTTTATCGACGCTAAGCTTGTCCCTTTCTGGACCAGCCGGGAAAAATCGGACTCGCGTCCGGCGGCCTCAAGTTCAGCGGAGGATATGAACGGGGACTTTGAGCGGATTGTACAGGGAGCGCGTTTCCTTCCCGGCGGAGGCTTTCTGCTTGCCGGGCGGGTAAAAGCGAAGGACATTGAGGAAATGGCCGGAGCATGGGCGGAGGCGGCGCTTACGGAACTGGGGCTGCGCCGGGCCGCGGGGGGAGACCACGCGGAGGATATGGTGAAGCTCTTCGCGGCAGCCTACGGCGGACGTCTTGGTCCGGCTGTCTTTCAGGACGGAGACTGGACGCTGGAAATGGACGGGGTTATCTGGTACTACGCCCGTGGCAGGTTCCTTCCCCAGGAGGACGCAGGCAGGGCGGAGGATTTCCGTCCCCAGTTCCTGTACCGGTATTCTCCGGAACCACCCGCCAGGGCGGATGAGGCGAGTCCCTGGCAGGATGCGGCGAATCGGATTATTTCCCGGCGGCAGTCCTCCGGTTTTTATAGCGTATACCGCATGAGCGTAAATCCCGGCGCGGTACGTTCTCCGTTTTTTGAAACCCTCTGGCAGGCCCGTACCAAGGAAGAGGCTTTCTCACATCAGCAATGGATAAATTTTCTGGGCCGTTCCGTACAAGTACACCGGGATATTATTGAACCCCTGGGCCGGGTAGAGGCGCGTATTCAGGAATTAGCGAAACACGATCCGGAAATACGGGAATGGCTGAATAACCTGGCGAGCATTACCGGCTGGAACTGGAGGAATGTGGCGGGCAGTGAAAACCGAAGTTATCACGCTTATGGCGCGGCGGTGGATTTACTGATGAAGGCCCAGGCCGGTATGGAAACCTACTGGCAATGGACCGCCGCCAAGGGGATTGACTGGCGTTCCGTACCCGCCGAAAAACGGCAAAACCCGCCCGCCGTGGCGATCCGGGCCTTCGAGGAACAGGGGTTTATCTGGGGCGGCAGATGGCCCCGGTATGACACTATGCACTTTGAGTACCACCCGGAACTTCTGATTCTGGGGACCGGCAGGGACGACAGTCCCCCGCAAATAGTCCAAATGCCTTCCCGCGCTGCGGGGAATTCGTAAAGATGCTAACATAGCGGCCTATGATGTTGTTTTTGTCGGAATAGGATTTGATGG
>JAITIC010000097.1 GCA_031279635.1 Treponema sp.
CAAACCCGAATACAAAAACATCCCGATGCTGGAATGGCTTGAAAACAGGTGTGATATTCCGGTCTTTGTCAGGCGGTACGAAGCCAATGAAAGCATGGGCTATTGCCGCCGCCATAAGCAGTTTCAGATCTGTCCGCAAAGTAACCGACTTTGTGGACAGACACTAATTTATGCTGCCGCTAAATTTTCTCATTCCCTGTTTTTGAACACAGGGATAGTGACGGTGTCCCCTCCTTAAACCTCGTACACTTCCCTGGCGATGGGCATGCGGCGGCCCATGCCGAAGGCGCGGGGGCTTACCTTGAGCACGGGCGGGGCCTGGCGGCGTTTGAATTCGGCGCGGGCCACGGTTTTGATGATCCTGCCGGCCAGTTCGGCGTCCCAGCCCTGTTCGGCGATCTCGTCTTTTGAAAGATTGCTGAATAAATACAGTTTGAGTATTTCGTCCAGGACTTCGTAAGGAGGCAGGCTGTCCTGATCCTTCTGGTTGGGCCGTAATTCCGCGGACGGGGGTTTGTCTATAATTGCCTGGGGAATGGGAGGCGTGCCGCTTTCTTTCGCCCGCTCGTTGATACGCCTGCAAAGGGCAAAGACCTCGGTTTTCAGGAGGTCGCCGATGGGGCCCAAAGCGCCGTTCATGTCGCCGTAGAGAGTGCAGTAGCCCATGGCAAGCTCGCTCTTGTTCCCCGTGGAGAGGAGCATGGAGTTGAATTTATTGGAAAAGGCCATGAGCAGGGCGCCGCGGATGCGGGCCTGCAAATTTTCCTCGGCGATGTCGAAGGGCCGCTTTTCAAAGACGCCTTCCAGGCTGGAAAGAAAACTTTCAAAGACAGGCTCTATGGGCAGTACCTCATAGCGGCAGCCCAGATTCGCCGCCAATTCCTTTGCGTCGTCTTTGGACCCCTGGGACGAAAAGCGGGAGGGCATGCTGAAACAGACAATGTTTTCTTTTCCCGCCGCCTGTACTCCAAGCCAGGCCACCAGCGCCGAATCGATTCCCCCGGAAAGCCCAAGGTGCGCCCGTTTGAAGCCACACTTTTTCATGTAGTCCCTGATGCCCATTACCAGACCCTCTTCAAGGACATCGAGTTCCTGACGGGTAAGGCCGACTTTGAAAGGATCGCCGCATGAGGCGGGGCGAAGCCGCGGTTCGCCATTTAGGGCGGGGACGGGCGGGCTTACGCTGTCCCAGCAGATCAGGTCTTCCGCGAAGCTTTTTGCTGTCAGCGGAATCCCGCTTTCCGCGGCCGTCTCGCCGGGGCTTGCCACAAAGGAGCGGCCGTCAAAGAGTATCTGATCGTTTGCGCCCACGGCGTTGATGTACACCAGGGGCAGGCTGCCCCGCCGGCTTATCCGTCCGGCCAGGGCGCGGCGGGTTTTGAGTTTGCCCGCCACGTAGGGCGAGGCGGAGGGCACGCAGAGCAGGCTCAGGCCATGGTTGAGCAGTTCCCCCACGGGATCCCTGACATAGCTTGTGCCGGGAATATCGGTTTCCCGCCACACGTCTTCGCAGACGGCAAAGCCCACGCGCTCACCCTTGAACTCAAAAGCGGCCCACTGCCGCGCCGGCTCAAAGTTGCGGGCCTCGTCAAATACGTCGTAGGTGGGGAGCAGCGTTTTGATTTGCTCAAAAGCGAGCCGGCCCTCCAGCAGCACTCCGTATTCGTTAACCAGGGACTTGCCCCCCGAATAGGGACTTCGGTTCACAAAACCAAGCCCCACGGCGATTTCAGGCGGCAGTTCCCGCTGCAATATGCGCACGCAGCGGATATTGAGTTCCACAAAACGATCCTGATCCAGCAGATCCATTGGCGGATACCCGCAGACCGCCAGTTCGGGAAAAAGGACCATGTCGGCATGATGCTCATCCCGCGCCCGCCGGGCAAAAGCCAGAATTTTTTCCCGGTTGCCGGGGAAATCGCCGATGGTGGAATTAATCTGGGCAATGGCAATTCTCATGATGATTCAGTGTAGCGTAAAAAGCAAAAAAAAACCCCCCGGGAAAAGGAGGTGAGGAAACCCGGGAGGCTGCTAACGTTACGGCGGCTGTAAAGCAGAGATGCATACACCTTTTAGATGATTGATTAATAAGCAATAGCAGCAAAACTCATCTAAACCGTACCATCAGTCTACTTAGAAAATAACTGTTTTTGGCCTTAAGGTCAAGTATTTTTTACTGAAATATTATAAAAAAAGTCATCTTTTTTTGTGATCAGCCGGGTATGCCGGCGGCTGAAGACTATGCAATTTCAGGTAAAATATGCCATACTTTTGTATATGAGAGACGCATTCAAGACCTTTAATTCGGGCCGGGCCAATTTCTTTTTGATGGCTTTTATCTCCTGTATTATCGCCGGAGTGGTACTCAAGCTGATGGCGTCGGTGGTTTTGCCTTTTACCATCGCTCTTTTGCTGGCAATGGTGATGTATCCGGTGGTTTTGGGGCTGGATAAGCTGCGTATCCCCCGGGTTTGCTCCATTTTTCTGGCAATTGTTCTCATTATCGCCGGATTGTATTTTTTCGGCATGGTGTTTTTTACTTCAGGAAGGACTATTGTGTCCCTGTATCCCAAATATGAGAGCCGGTTGACCGAAATTTACCTCTGGGCGGCCCGTTTTTTTGAGTTTTCCTACGACGAGGACCTGACTTTCCTGCAAAATCTTTGGGGCCAACTGGGTATCAGGAACATGATCCGGACTTTTACCTTTTCCTTTTCCAATTTTTTTCTCAGATTTTTGCAAAACGCCATATTGGTAGTGCTTTTTATGGGTTTCCTGCTGGTGGAAGCCAATCATTTTAAGGAAAAACTGGAACTTGCCTTTGGAGAGCGTTCCGATCAAATTAAGAATATGGGCGACGATATAATTCTCCAGGTAACCCGCTACCTGACCGCGAAATTTTTCATCTCCCTGATTACCGGCGTGGTGGTTTCACTTGGGCTGCGCATGGTGGGGCTGGAATTCGCCCTTGGCTGGGGGGTGATTCAATTCGTGCTGAATTTTATTCCCAGTCTGGGCAGTATTGCCGCGGGCACCGCCGTATCCCTGTTTGCCCTGATCCAGTTCTGGCCCGATCCGGGGCCGGTGATTCTGGTCATTATCATCATGCTGGCGACCAATATGATTATCGGCAATGTGCTGGACCCGAAAATTATCGGGGACAATGTGGGGATTTCCCCCCTGGTGGTACTTGTTTCCCTGGCAATATGGGGCTGGCTCTGGGGTTTTATCGGCATGATCCTTGCCGTTCCCATGATGGTGAGTATCAAAATCATCTGCGAAAATTTCAGTTTTCTGGAGCCGATCTCGATTTTGCTGGGGTCGCGAAAGGCCGTAAACGCCAAAAAAGCCTCCGGGCAATGAACCATGTCCCGTACCCAGACGTATTCCGCGCTTATTCTCAGAAGCCGCCCTTCGGGGGAGTCAAACCGGGATGTATGGATGCTCACCGCGGAGGCGGGGGTGTTCCGGGTTACGGTGTTCGGCGGGCCCAAGAGCAGGCTGCGAGCCCACGCGGCGCCGTTTCATTCGGGGCAGGTTTGGATATACCACGAGCCGGTGAAGGATTCCCGAAAACTCAGCGATTTTGACGTGCGCTCCTGGCGGCCGGGCCTGCGCGAACTGTACGAGCGCACCATAAGCGCCGACGCGGCGGCGGAAACTATTCTTGCCTCGCACGGCGGCGGCGGTAACTGGGCGGAGGCGTTGTCGCTGGCCGAGGCGGTTCTTGACGCGATGGAAAAGGCCGGCGAGGAATTGTGCGGACGGCTTCTGGTGTATTTTTTGTGGCGCTGGGCCGCCCTTCAGGGGATTCAGCCTGATTTGAAATGCTGCGTTTCCTGCGGGGCCTCCGCCCCGGACGGCCCGCTCTGGTACTCGCCGCGGGAGGGGGGGATGCTCTGCGCCGCCTGCGCCGGTAACAGAGAAACCTCCGGCGCGGGCCTGCTTCAGGCGAGTCCCGGCTGCAGGCGCTGGCTTGCGGCGGCCGGCCCGCTTGCCCCTTCAGCGCTTGACCGTTACACGATGGACAATAAATCGCTTGGGGAGGCAAAGGCTTTGACGGCGGCTATACTGACCGAAGCCCTGGGGAAACGGCTGAAAAGCTGGGATATATTGTAGAAACTTCGTAACCATACGGGGGCGTTATGGGGGAGACAGTGTCAAAACGGGGAAGAAAGGCTAACAGCCTGTTGCGCTTACTGCGAAAGCAGCCTTTATATTGTGGATTTTTTGCGTTTTTCCTGAAAGATTGCAAAAAAAATCCACAAGCGCAACAGGCCCTAACGTCCGGTAAGCCTGCGCCAGGGGTTCATGCCGAAGCGGGCGAGAAAATAGATCCAGCCGAAGCCAAAACCCGCCAGGTGGGTAAAATGGGCCACGCCGCTGTTCATGCCGGTAACTGAAAAGAAAAGCTCCAGGGCGGTAAAGCCCAGCACCATGACCGGGGCGCGTAGCGGCAGGATGCCCCACAGATAGATAATCGAGTCCGGAAAGAACACCGCATACGCAAGCTCTACCGCGAACAGCGCGCCGGACGCGCCCATGAGAATAACGCCGTAAGCGCCGGTTAAACAGTACACCGCGAAGGAAAACACCCCCGCGAAAACCCCGGTTAAAAGATAGAAAAGCAAAAATTCGATGCTGCCCATCTGGCGCTCAACCTGGGTCCCGAAAATAAAAAGGCCGAGCATGTTAAAAAGGATGTGGCTGAACCCGCCGTGAACGAACATGTACGAAACAAAAGTCCAAACCCATCCCCGCATGACCATGGCGGGTATCATGGACAAACGCAGCGTCAGGAACCTTCTGAATTCCCAGCCGAAAAACTGCGCCATAAAAAAAATGAGCACATTGATTCCGATAAGCCAGTACACGACATTGTCGTTCCGATAGCGGAAAGGCCGTCTTATTATGTTCATGATCCAAGCATAGGAATTAACGGGGCGGAGGTCAACCTTGTCTGCCGGTATGCGCCGCCACTATTCGGCGGTAATCGGCGATGGTTTCCGCGTGAACCAGTTCGTTCCGCAATACGGCGGCGCCGGTCATTCCCCGTCCGCCTTTGGCCGTGCCGGCGGCTTTGGTGTAGGCGCAGAATTGTTTGCGCATTTCAAGGCAGGCGGCGCGCTCGCCAATATCGGCGGCCAGCAGTTCCAGATGGCGGAAGGCGGCCTCCAGCCGGGCGGAAAAAGGCGGCGGTTCCCACACGCCGTTTTCCAGCAGCGAACGGGCGGCGGAAAAAATAAACGGGTTGCCCATGGCGCCCCTGGCGAACATCACCGCGGCGCAGCCGGTTTCACGCAGCATCCGCCCGGCATCTTCCGGGGTGTACAGGTCACCGGAACCGGTAACCGGAACCGCCAGCCGCGTGACCAGGTCGGCGATATGGGACCAGTCGCTTTTGCCGCCGTAGCCCTGGCTCCTTGAGCGGGGGTGCAGGCTCACCATAGCGGCCCCGGCCTCCACGGCAACGCGGGCACATTCGGCGTAATTGAGCGAATCCTGGTCCCAGCCGGAACGGATTTTGATCGTTACCGGGATGCCCCCCGGATATTCCCGCGCGGCCCGCACGGCCGCTTCCACCACCCGGCCCAGGCGGGCGGGGTCTTTCATCAGCGCCGAACCCGCCCCCGTTTTAACCACCTTGGGTACGGGGCAGCCGCCGTTGATATCCAGCGCATCCGGCTGCAGGGGGGCCAAAAGCGAGGCCGCCTTGTAAATCGCCTCCGCCTCCGCGCCGAAAAGCTGAATCGCGTAATGCCGCTCGTTTTCCGCACGGCTCACCATGCTGACCGAAGCCGGAAACGGCTCCCGGCGCTTTACGGTCTCCAGGCCTGCTTTTCCGTTGCCCAGCCCGTAACGACCGGGATTGCGGTACAGGGCTTCCGCGGAGATCAATTCGGTAAAGGTAAAATTCGCGCCCTCCCCGGCACAGATCGAACGGAAGGCCCGGTCGGAATAACCCGCCACCGGCGCAAGAAACAGATTACCCCCCAGTTCAAGAGAACCGATTTTAACGGGACGGTATAGGCTCATTCATTCGGCAGACCGAAGAACCGGTTCGAATTCTCCCAAAGCCTGGCCGCAAGTTTCGCCTCTTCCACTTCCAGCATTTCGGCGAGAAAACGGGCGGTAAGGGGGAGGTACTTGGGCATGTTCCGCTTGCCCCGGTGGTCCGCGGGGACCATGAAGGGGCTTTCGGACTCGATAAGAATCCGTTCCAGGGGCACGACTCCGGCGGTTTCATGGAGATTTCGGGCGTTCCGGTAGGTAAGGTTGCCCGCAAAAGAAAAGTAAAGGTTAAGCTCCAGGGCTTTTTCGGCGTAGGCCGCGTCTTCGGAGTAACAGTGGAGCACCCCGCCTTTGGGAGGCAGGCGGTCCCGGAGTATGTCCAGCACGTCGTGGCCCGCGTCCCGGTTGTGGATGATAACCGGCAGGTTGAGCTTGCTTGCCAAGTCAAGCTGAGTGATAAACAGCTCAATCTGCGAGTTTTTGTCCCCGAATTTGCGGTAATAGTCCAGACCGATTTCCCCTACGGCAATCACCCGGGGAAGCTGGACACTCTGCTCTATGATCTGGAGCCAGTCCCTGCCGGGGTTCTGCACCTCCGAGGGGCTGACCCCCACGGCGTGGTACACGTGGGCTGCGGACTTAAGGTTTTCATACACCTGTGTAAAGTCGTGAAGACTGTTACAAATAGAGACGATGCGGGAAACCCCGGCTTGCCGGGCTTCCTGTATTACTATTAACTGCTCAATGGGGTCTTCAACGATAAGCCCCAAATGGGCGTGAGTATCGAAATACTGCATGGCTTAGTCCAAATGGTAAGAAATCAGAAATTGTCCAAACTGGATAACCCTATTATACCACAGCCCGCCGGAATAGTCAACAAAATTTTAATCCATATAATACCCGCCGTTGATATTGACGTTTTCCCCGTTTATAAAGCCCGCTTCGTCCGAGGCAAGGAACAGCATAAGATAGGACATATCCTCGACGGTGCCCAGGCGGCGGACGGGTATTTTGTCCGCGGCGTCTTTTTTCCGGCCTTCGTCCCAATAGGCCATGAGTTTGGTCATAACCGCATGGGGGGCGATGCTGTTGCATGTAACGCCGAATGGACCAAGCTGATAGGCTACGGATCGGGTAACGCTGAGCAGAGCGCCCTTGGAAGCTCCGTATACATAGGTGGTTGAGTGATCGCCCATTTTACCGCAGATCGAAGAAACATTGATAATGCGGCCGTATTTCTGTTTTTTCATAATGGGCGTCACCGCCCTTATCGCGTACAGCGCGCCCATTACGTTGATGCCGATGGTTTTTTCAAGAAGCTCGTCGGTAGTTTCCTCAATGGGAAAATTTTTCAGTATGCCTGCGTTGTTGATAAGAATATCCAGCCGGCCGAAAGTGTTGACGGTTTGTTGAACCGCGTTTTCCACCTGCCGGCGATCCGAAACGTCACATTCAAGGGCAAGGCATGACGCTCCCCGGCCTTTAAGGGTTTCCTCAGCCACTTTCAGGGCTGTTCCATCAATATCGGAAATGCCCACACAGGCCCCTTCTTTTGCCATGTCCAGCGCCGTCTGAAAGCCTATGCCCTGCGCGGCTCCGGTTATAAACGCCACCTTGCCGGTAAATCTGTCTTCACGCATACATTCCTCCAATACAAATTAAGATAGTTTTCGGCGCTTATGGCCGATATTTCTGAAACCCGGACGGGGTTTTCAATTCAATTTTCCGGTATTGCCTGCACAGCCAGCGCTACCTTGACTTCCCCTTCGTTTTCCAGCGGCTTTATCTGGTAAAGGTATCCACCGTGTTTTATCACGGCGCTTCCTCCGCTTATGCCGGCGGACTTCGGATCGGTATACTGTTCCGCCAGCGCGTTGATTTTTTCCTTTAGCTCTTCGGCAGTGCCGCCGAAAGAATAGGCCCTGGAAAAAAGCGGCGCACCGGCATACACATCCGGCGCGTAGGGGTTAAAATCGTACATTACATAGCCTTCACCGCTCTCCCCGGAGGCGAAGCCGCCGATTCCCGGCGCCGCAAGGGCCCCGTCGGGAAACGCGCCGATTATTTTTTGCCGTATCAGGCCGGCGTATTCACCGGTCATTTCGACATTCACCTGAATTAGGTTTGTTACCTCGCTGAAATAATTGGTAATTTCAACAGCCCGCTCACGGACAAAGCCCTTCAGGTTCAGAACGCCTGCGTCATTTCTGCCGCTTACGGTTGGACTTTCAAGAATTTCCTGATAATGGGACCTGATCTCGTCAAGTTTTGTCCTCGTAGCGTAGACCAGGGTAAGGTTGCAGCGCTCACCGGCATAGCTGAAGGCGCTGTAAACGGCAAAATCTTTTTGGCAGGAAGGGATATCCAGTTCTACAAGCGTTTCCGGCCAGCGGGAATCGGCAAGGTCCAAATTGCGGGCAATGCGCTTTTCCGAAGGCTTGCCCGGAAACGTGAAAGCAAAACTTTTTCCGGCCCGCGGCACGGCAAAGCCGGCGCGGTACAGAATCACGATAAGCAGAGCGGCGATCACGATACCGGCGGCGGCAAGCAGGGTAAGAATCGTTGATTTACCGGGCCTCATTGATGTTCCCAATTCAGGGGATAAGCACTACTTTGGCGTAGCGCATATCCATCACCCCCTGATAACCCTCAAGCCATTTTTCCATGGGAAGGACGGTGATCATTTTGGCAAAGTCGTCTTTCCGCGCCGAAAGGAGCTTGACCGCTTCGGCTACATGCAGCGGCGTGGAATCGGAAGTGCCGTAGAGGATCAGCTCATTATAGTGGATCATCCGGCTGGACATATTGAGTTTTTCATGGTCCGGCGGAAGGCTGGCAAAATACGACACATAACCGCCTTTGCGGGCATACGCCGGGGCAAGTTCCTGTACCTTCTGGGACGGCGCGGCAATCACCACGAGTTCAAAGCCCAGCCCGTTTGAAAGCTCCCGGTAACGCTTTTCAAGTTCGTCAGGAGGAACGACGGTAAAGCCCAGCTCTTTGGCAATGTCCGTTTTATGACCGGGGAAATCGCTGGTGATGATGTTTTTTACCCCGGCGTTACGGATCGTGATGGCATGAAGCAGACCGATGGCGCCCAGCCCGATAACCACTACGTCTTCCATTTTATGTACCGGCGCGCGGGAAAGGCCGTTGATCACGCAGCTTAACGGCTCGGCAATAGCCGCTGCCGGCGCGGGAATATCCTCAGGACATTTAACCAGATGGCCCCCTGTAATCGCGTCGGCGGGAAGCGGCAGGTATTCGGCCATTGCGCCGGGAATCTGGAAACCTATGGACCGTGGTTTGGCGCAGAGGTTGCGTTTCCCGATTTTGCAGTAATAACACTCCCCACAGCCGATGGTAGGAGCCATTACCACGCGATCCCCTTTTTTGAACTCAGGCGTCTTGCTCTCCTCAATGCGGCCTACAAATTCATGCCCCACAGTCTGGGGATGGGTAAGGCGGTTATTGCCGGCGTTGTAGGCTTTGATATCCGTCCCGCAGACCGAAAAGGCCTCGGTCTTGACAAGGACGCCGCCGCTTTCACAGGGGGGAATTTCCACGCCGGTCTCCAGCCGCACGTCTTTGACACCGTACCACATTATTCTCTTCATTTTGCCTCTCCTTGATCTTTTGTCCGCTTATGCATAAACCCCGAATTCATGGAGGGTATCCAGCATAGCCCGGTAGTTTTCGGGCTTTACTTTTGAATGGATACTGTTCGAGGATGAAAGAATATAGCCGTAGCCGGGCATGCCTATACGGAGACATTCTTTTGTTTCGTTGATCGTGTCTTCCACACTGCCGAAAGTAAGCGTCTGGGCGCAGTCAACATTGCCTTTAAGGCAAATTGTCGAGCCGTATTTTTCCTTGAACCAGGCAAGCTGCATTCCCGCGGCGGGTTCCATTGGATCGTAACAATCAATAGCGGCGCCGGTAATCATATCAATAAGGGGAAGCACATTGCCGTCGCAGTGCTTTATCACCATAAAGCCGATGTCCTTGTAGGCCGCCATTACCTTTTTATACCAGGGATAAAACAGTTCCCGAAATTTTTCGGGGGAGAACATGGGGCCTTTTGAATAACAAAAATCATCTCCCGTCATAACAATGCGCAGCCCCTCGTTCCAGGCCCGTTTTGCCAAGGCGATATTGTACTCCACGGTAATGCCGATAAGCCTGTCCACCATTTCCGGTTCGGTATGTATGGCCATGAGGAATTCGTCAAAGGCCATGATTCTGGAAGGCAGGGAAAAAACATCGTTCAGATGGAGAATTACCGCCCGTTTCCCCTTGAAGCGTTTCAGGGCCCTGTTCATGGTATCAAGCCGCCAGGGTGCGAGCGGATCGGGGGGGCGGTACGCATCAAGATCCTCAGGCTCTTTTACCGGCCCGCCCGCGGGAATGTCCTGTACCTCCGAGGTCTTTCTTTTTACGATGCCCCATTCGGTGCGGTACGTTACATCGTCAATCAATTCGTTCCGGTAATCCGGGTACACGCAGATTCCGTCAAGGTCCATGTTTTCAACAAAGCCCAGTTCATCCTCGCCGGGGGTAAGGGCCTCAATAACTACGCGGCTCAGTTCCCATTCAAAGCTCGGTACCCTGTCTATGGGCTTGCGGGCCAGCGCGCCCATTACCCGTTCTTCGCTGTTCATCGTCATCTCCAATAGCCGTCCAGGGCGGCGATAGCCCTTTTGTAGTTTTCGTATTTGGCGGTATATATCCCGGTAAGCACAGAGTCGGGATCGGTGCGGCCGGTTACCTTGACCATTTTCGCCGCCGCTTCGTCCAGGTTTGAATAGGCCCCCGACAAAACCGCCGCGCACATGGCCGCCCCCAAGGTTCCCAATTCCGTGGCCGCGGTTACCTCAATTGTCTTGTCAAGCACGTCGGCGAACATCCGCCGCCATACGTCGGATTTGACCGCCCCTCCGGCCATGCGCGCTACCGCCGGAACCGGGCCGTAAGCGGCCATTTTTTCAATGTGGTAACGGTGGGTAAAACAGATTCCCTCAAAAAAGGCCCGGATCACCTCGCTTCTGGTATGGCTTCCCTGCATGCCGATAAGAGTCCCCCTGGCTTTGAAGTTTACGTTGCTGCCGTAAAGAAAGGGAAGAAAGATAATGTCCGAGGCGTCCGGCTTTACCGAAGCGACAGCCTCATCACAAAAGGCATACACGTTTTTGCCCGCCGCCTTGAGTTCTTTTTTATCCGCCTCCATAAAGCGTTCCACAAACCACTCAAGGTTAATCGCGCCGGTGGCGCTTCCCTCAAGCATCAGATAATAACCTTCTATGGCATAAACCGTGGTGGAAAAAAAGTCTTCGCTGACCAGCGGCGTTTTGGAAATGAACTGATTGTTCGCCCAGGAGCCGACAATGATATTCATTACCGATTCACCGGTAAGGCCCGTCGCAAGGCCCGCTGAGTCAATATCGTAACAGCCGGCCGCTGCCGGCGTTCCCTCTTTAAGGCCCGTTTCCGCCGCCGCGGTCCGGGTAATATGTCCGCAGAGATCGGTGGCGTATTTGAGGGGGGGCATTTTCTCCGCGAGGAATCCCAGGCCGGCAATGTCCAGCATTTCCGCGTCAATTTTCCGGTCACGGGTATTGATTAACCCGCTCCCCGAGGCGTCGGAATATTCGAGGAAGGCCTCGCCGGTCAGACGGAGGCGTATATAATCTTTGGGATTAAGAATCCATTTGGCTTTGTCAAGCATTTCCCTTTCGTTATCCCGCAGCCAGGCCATAACACAGAGGGAATGGGCCGGCCACAGGGCCTGCATGTTCATGGGATGAAAGCGGCTAAAGGAGCCGTCGTTTTTCCAGAGGTCCACATAGGAGGCCGCCCTGCTGTCGGTTCCCTCAATCGCGGGGTAAATCCCCCTGCCTTCCCCGTCCACCAGGTGCGCCCCGTTACCGTGGCCGGTAAATGAAACCGCGGCAATGTCGCCGCCGGAAATTTTGTCTTTTTCCGAGGCGTTTTGTATCGCTCCGGCTATGGCGGCTTTGGAAGATTCCCAGACATCGTCGAGGTCCCGCTCGTACCAGCCTGTTTTGCGGGAAGTGTTCTCTACCTTGACCGAGCAGACTCCCCTTTCCCTGCCCCGCATGTCAAATACGCCGGCCTTGATCATCGTAGATCCGTAATCAATACCCAACACAAATTCCGCCATACACTTTCTCCTTCGAGTCTGTCCCAGCTGTGCGCTAACGCGCACGGTTTTGGGACAGGTTTGAGCCAAAGGCTCTTGCAGTTTTTCAGCCTTGCAAAACTGCGAATTTCAAGGTTGCTTTCCCAAAACTGAAGTTTTGGGAAAGCCTCTTTCTATAAATCAAATCCCGTCCCTGGCAGTCTGCCGAGCTTCGAACATTATAATCCTCAAAAATCGCCTTCAGGCGATTTTTTACCCCGCAAACTGCAAGCTGCTTTAGCAGCAAGCGGCCCCGTAATTGAGGATTTTTGCGCTTTTTCTGAAAGATCGCAAAAAAATCCACAAGCGCAAGAGGCTGCTAGCGGGACATCATTCCGCCGGTTACGTCGAATACCGCGCCGGTGGAATAGGAAGCCGCACCGCTGACCAGGAATGCCACCATTTCGCCCACTTCGGCAACTTCCTCAAGACGTCCCAGCGGCAGGTTCTGGGTGTATTTTTGTACCGCTTCCTCACCGGTAAGAGTTACCGAGGTAAGTTCCGTAAGAAGCATGCCGGGACAGACGGCGTTTACAAAGATATGGTGCTTTGCCACTTCTTTTGCCAGGGATATACTAAAGGACACGACCGCTCCCTTTGAGGCCGAATAATGGGTTTTGCCGTTTTTCGAGCCGTTAAAGGCGGCCTGACTCGCTATGTTGATAATGTGTCCGCCGGTATTGCGGGGTATGTTCCGCCGTATAAATTCGCGGCACATGAGAAAGATACTGTCCACATTGGTCGCCATGCAGTCTTTCCAGGACTTGAAATCAGAATCCGCTATATTGACATGGGGACAAATCCCCGCGTTATTTATCAGAATAGTTACCGGTCCTTCCAGGACTTTTTCCGCTTCATCAAAAAGCGGGGGGGCTTCCGCTTCTTTGGAAACGTCCGCCCGGAAAACGCCGGATTTAACGCCGTATTGGGAAACCAGAAACGAGGCGACGCCCCTCGCCTTTTCCGCGCTTCCCTCATGGGTATGGTTCACCAGCACATTCACCCCTTCCCTGGCAAGAACTTTGGCTATACCTTCACCAAGCCCCCGCGCCGAGCCGGTGACTATCGCGTTTTTTCCCTTCAAGTTGTATTCCATAAAACACCTTCTGTCGGACTAAAAGAATTACACTGATTTCTCACATTGACACCTGATTGGAAGCATTATAACCCTGAAAAACAACAAAGTCAACAAAAATTTCCAGGGAATTAACAAAAACCGACACAATATTTCGGTTTTTAGAGAGGAAATTGGACTTTTTATGTTTCTTTCCGCAAAAAGGTGAGACTTTCCAAAACTGAAGTTTTGGAAAGTCGCTTTACTTTACTCCTGACAGTTTGATTAGGCTAAAACTCAGGATAATTCCAAAAAACAACCACGGAAATACTTAGTGTCTGTCCACAAAGTCGGTTACTTTGCGGACAGGCATTGCATTTTCTCGCCTAACGGCTGCGAAAATGCGTTTTTTAAGGAAGTCGCGGACCTACGGTCCGGGTCCATAATGTGTCTACATTATGGACAGACTCTAATTCTTAACTTATGGAGGTTTTTATGAATCCTAAAGTCTGGTTCAGGGATCAAAAATGGGGGGTTTTTACGCATTATACGTATGTTGAACAGAATGACCCGGACAGGGTGGTCAACCAGGGCGCCGGGCGGACAAGCTGGAATGAATGTGCGGACGCTTTTGACGTGGAACGCTTTGCCGCCCAACTGGCGGAAACCGGCGCCCATTACCTTATGTTTACGATCATGCAGGCAACAAAATATCTATGCGCTCCAAACGAGACCTACGACCGCATTATAGGGGCGAAACCGGGCGAGGCCTGCTGTACAAGGGATCTGATTGGGGATCTTATTACGGCCCTGGATCGGTACGGGATAAGCCTTTTCCTTTACTATACCGGGGACGGCCCCCATTGTGATCCTGCTGCGGGGGAAGCCATGGGTTTCCATGATCGTTATGTGGTTCTGAACGAAAAATTTTTAGAGAACTGGTCTTCTGTTGCCAGGGAATACAGCCTGCGTTACGGTGATAAAATAAAAGGCTGGTGGGTAGACGGCTGTTGCAAGGTACACTTCAACTACAACTACAACGATCACTGGCTGGAATACTATGTCAAAGCCATGAAAGCCGGAAACAAGGATGCCCTTCTTGCCTTTAACAACGGCGTATTTGAAAAGGTACAGTTTTATACCCCCCTGGACGATTACCTCTGCGGCGAGATGAATTACTTTGAGGATATACCCGAGACCAGGTTCATAAACGGCGTCCAATGGCACACCCTCGCTCCTATAGGCGTTCAGCCAAAAGGCACGGATCATGCCGGATGGTGCCGGCCCGGATGCAAACATTCCGCCGAATATATGCGGGATTATGTCAAAAAAGTGAACGGCAAGGGAGGGGTCGTTACCATCGACGTGGCCCTCTACCGGGACGGGCATATCGGCGCCGAACAGCTTGCGGTATTAAAAGCGTTAAAGGATTTATAAACCAGAGGGTTCCCGCGGCGCGGCCGCAGACTTCCGGACCGCCAGGGTGTAGGGAAACGCCGGGATTTCAAAATACCTGCCGAGCCATTCCCAAAACCCGGTTAGTTTTGGGAAAGCCTCTGGCTTTAGAAGTTTTTGATGAGCCTCCCAAAACTTCAGTTTTGGGAGGCTCAAAAATAGTAAACCGATCCCCCGGCAGCGGCAGGCTTATCCGGCCTTCCGGCCTGCCGAAGGCGGGGGTGCGCCCATTATTGTTTGACGATGGCGGGGTTAAAACGCTCCCTTTTGTACCGCGTCGAATTCCTTTTCGATCTCCGCGGATGGTTTGGGGGTGATAAGGCTCACCACCCAGATTACCAGGC
>JAITIC010000127.1 GCA_031279635.1 Treponema sp.
GGTTACTTTGCGGACAGACCTTGCATTTGCTCCCGTTTTGTACCAAAACGGTGCGCAAAATGCCTGTTTTAAGGTAGTCTGTCCATAATGTGTCTACATTATGGACAGACTCTAAATAAGCGCGGTACGGCGATCATATCGGCCCTGCGCAGAGAGCGGAGCAGTTCCTCCGCGGGGTAGTAGCGGTTCCGGCCTATCATGCTCAGATCGTCGCCATAGCGGAAACTGTTGCGGCTCCAGTCGCTGGGGATCGGATCATAGATGACAAAATATTCGCCCTCCAGGGAGTAACCCTTGATTACGATGTAGTGGCCCACCGAATCGTCGTAGTATTTACCGAAGAGGTCTTCGGCGGGATCGCCATCGGTGGTTCCGACCCCCTCGGTACGGAAGAGTACCACCGCTATGCCGCCGGTGTCGATCACATCCTTAATACTTTGCGCGCTGCGGATGGGAGCAATCACCGCGGGAATCCCCTGGTCTTTTATCACTTTGAGCAGTTCCTCAAAACTGGTACCCCCATCGCCCTGCCAGCCGACGGCCTCGCGCACCGCCGAGACGGGGAAGTATTTTCCCGTAGACCAGGCAATGCCCATGGCGGCCGCGGCGGGGCCGCAGTTTGAGGTTGTGCCGGTGTTGAACTGAGTCAGGTACCAGTCGAAATCCGCCCCGGCAGCGTCGCTGTGCACAGTGGGCAAGGGGCTGACAAAAACCGAATAGTGGCGCTCCGAAAAATCCGCATCCCGCACGGTAAGGCCGTAAAAGCCGGGCCGGTTAAAACGCACTTTGGTAAGCTGTTGATCGGACCCGCTGAAATCCAGCGGGGCTTCTTCTATGCTTGCGTAGCGCTTCACCTTTACAAGCGTTCCGTTTACCACAAAAAAATCGTCCGGCGAGGAAAGAACGATAAATTTCGCGGCGCCGGAATCTGCCGCAGGGCCGAAAGGAGGCGCATCAATAAAGGCGGCAGCGGAATCGCGGACTGCACCGGCGGCATCGCCGGACTGTTGTATCACCTGCCGGATCGCCGTTTCCCCGCCGTCCGGAAAGGGATTGTCAGACGCCGCGCCTGTCCCCACCTGTTCGCCGTCAGCCTCAGCCGGGGGAATGGCGGCGGGAATTGCCCTGGGACCGCAGGAAAACACAAGCGCCGCGGCAGCCGCGAACAAAAAGACGAGCGGATTACAATAGATATACCGGTTCTTTTTCACGTAATTCCCGTTTGCCGGATCATGCGGCTTCACCAAATCACGCGGCTTCGCCAGACCACACGGCGGATTTTCTAACTAGTGTCTGTCCACAAAGTCGGTTACTTTGCGGACAGACATTGCATTTTCTCGCCTAACGGCTGCGAAAATGCGTTTTTTAAGGTAGTCTGTCCATAATGTGTCTACATTATGGACAGACTCTAATTACTTGATTTCCTAATTCCAGTTCACTGTTCAAAAACCTCACCCGCCAGAGGGAGTACTTCGCGGCGTTCCTCATCCTCATGGAAAAGCGTTTCCCCTTCCTCCGGCGGAAACCGGAGCGGATGGTGCGCGTGTTTTCCTCGGCCTACAACGCCGGCTGCGACCGGAGCCTCGAACAGCTTGAGGCGCTCGCAACGCTCAGCCAGTTTCCCTACGGCAAATTCGGCGCTAGGGAACAGTACTCCTCTTGCGACATTGCCCTGAGCTATTACCGCGAGGCCGCTGTAAAGAGCGCGAAGGAAAAGGGGAGGAAAGAGATAAAGAGCAATGAGCAAATTGCGGGATCCATGAATCAAATTGCCCTTTGGGATGCCAATAATTCTTTTATCTGCTGTACGGTATACCCCTTTTCCATAAGCTCAATAACTTCATTGCGGCCTTCATTTCGGCCTTCGCGGCGTTCGCTTTTGAGGGCGGTGGCTTCGTCGGAAAGAGCCAACTGGTGCATCTCATACACGTGGAACATGGCTTCGTTCTGTGATATAAAATCCATTACTTCCTGCGCCTTGGCGATTGCGGGGTCCATCTCAATTACCTCCTGTATTATCGGTAAAGGCGTTTCTATGTCCATGTATGTCAGCCAGCGATGCAGAGGGTTGGCATGAACATCCTTCTCCGGTATGGCCCTGAACTTGGGTATTTCAATGTAGTGAATTTCCTCCGCATTGGTGAGGAGGAAATCTTTATGCCTGTCTTCATATAGATGAAAACTGGTATGAAAGTCCTCAAGCGTAAAATGGTTGAAGTCAAGGATATTGACGACTATCACGTCGGGGAGTTCAAGGTAATCCTGTCCGGTTTTGATTCCTTTAACATACTCCCGCCCCCAATAATAAAGGCTGCGCTTGTCAAAATTGAAGCGGTCTTTGCGCTGTACTTCAATATTGCAGCGGGTGCCATCGGTCATCCGTGCGCGAACATCCAGCACCGCCTTTTTATCGCTTATTGTTTCCGGGGTGAAGGTTTTATCCTGTACGATTTCAATATCCTGCAAATCCCGGCCGGTCCGGGCCAGCACGGGCTTGAGGAAGCTCAGAAGCTGCGGCTCGTCGCCTTTTTCGCCGAACATCTTCTCAAAAAGGAAGTAGTTGAGGGGATCAAGACGGTTGATAGGCGGAAAATCCGCTTTATCGCTCATGTCTAAAGTATAGCACGCATAAACGCTAAAGTGAAGAACGCAACAGACTCCTACGTTTTCGCGCCCCACAGCATGCAAAACCCGATGACGACAAAAACGGCCACCGGAAACCACGCCCCGGCAGCGGGCGGAATATAGCCCAGCTTGGCCATCATCATGGTTATCATCTCCATGACGTAAAAACCCACCGCCACCGAAAGACTTGCCAAAAGACTCATAAGGAGAATGTTTTTCCTGAACCTGCCGCCCATGGAAATGGAGAGGAGCATCACCACAAACGAAACTGTGGAAAAAGAAAAACGGTGGTAATAATCCGCCTGGGCTTCAATATAGGGCAGGCCCGCGACCATAAGATCCTGTACCAGAAGGCCTACTTCCCTGGCGGGAAGTTCTTCCGCCTGTACCGCGCTCCGCTTAAAGGTATCCGGATGCTCGCGGTATACCGTGGTATAGGGAAGCGCGCTGATTCGCAGAAAACCGTCTTCCTCCCACTGGTACGTAACGGCGTCTTCCATCTCCCAAAACTCGCCGGACCACACAGCCCGAAGGGCGCGTATCAGAGAAACAAATTCCCCGCCCTCGCCCAGTTCCACGATACTGAGGCCGTTCAGTACCTGTTCCGTATAATCGTAGTAATCCACCGAATAGATCACTCTGCCGTTGTGGGCCTTAATCACTATGTCCGAAGTGTTTTCCGCGGCTTCCTGCTGCAGATAATACCGTGAAAGTTCGTTTTTCGTCCTGAGCGTGGGAATGACGACCCGGTCGTCAAAAAAAAAGGAAAACACCGAAGCCAAAAGGCCGATGATCACCAGGGACAGGCTGAAACGTCCGAAGGGTATCCCCGATGAAAAAATCGAGGTCAGTTCGTTTCTCGCGTACAGATCCCCCAGGGTATAGGCCGAGGCGAAAAGCAGGGCAATGGGCAGGGCATAGGAAAGACTCTTGGGCAGGTAGAACAGGCTTATCCGCATAATTTCCGGAAAGGGAACCTCGTAGTTGAGGTAACGGACCAGATTGGTAAACAGATCGATGAGGGACATGAGAAACGCGAACATGGCGACAGCCACGAAAAAAATCGGCAAAAACTGGCGGGTAAGGTAGCGGTCCAATATCATTTTCTTACCCGTAAAATAGCCAAAAAAAGGCCGATGCTTAACGCCAGTATGTTGGGCAGCCACATGGACCAGAAGGGAGGGATGGTATTCCGTATACCCATTGTTTGCCCGCCCAAAAGAAACGCCCAGTAAACCACCGAAATTAAAAGACCCAAGATAAAGCCCACGGTTTGTCCGCTTTTTTTCGCCATAAAGCCCAGGGAAACCGCCAAAAAAATAAAAGAAAACGCGCCGAAGGGAATAGAGAATTTTTTGTAGTATTCAACCCAATAGATTAAGAGGGTTCGGTCCCTTTTCATTCCTTCCAGGGTTATAACTTCCCGCTGGTAATTCATAAGGAGGGAATTCTGCCGGTTCCAGGATGCCCCTCCGGGGCCCTCTCGCAGGTTTGTTTCCAGCGCGAAGGCCTGGGCCGAAATCCGCCTTCGCCGCTCGTCAAGCTGCCCGTCAAGTTCGGCGACTTTCTTTTGTATTTCCTGGCGTACGTCACGGGAACTCATCTCCCGCGGGGTTATCGAGGCCACCGCCTGGATAAGGTCTTCCTGCGGCACCCAGTAGTGCAGGGAGTCCGCCGAGGCGTAATCGTAGTTTTCACGAGTAATTTCTTTGGACGACTGGATAAAGGCCTTTTCCAGTTCCAGTCTGAGGCCGTTCCTTCCCGCGTCCTTGAGTTCGGCGCTGTTGGCCATGATAAGGCGGCGCTCCCCGTCACCGGTTCTGTCCAGGATCAGCACGTCGTCAATGGTGTTGTCCGTCACATTGCCCGTAACAATCACCGTCTCTTTGAACTTCTTGACCGAGTTGGCCTCCAGTTCCAGGGCGGGCGTGGAAACGACAATACGGCGGTACAGGCGGGCGAACTGCAACGTTCCGGCGGGGAGCAGCACGTCGTTGGCAAAAAAAGAAAGCAGGGAAATGATAATCCCCGCGGTAATCGTGGGAATAAACACGTTTTTATACGAGAGCCCCGATGAAAGCATTACAAGAATTTCGTTGTCGCTGCTAAGCCGCCCCACGGTCATCAGTGTTCCCACCAGGGACGCAAAAGGGGCCGACATCGCGATAACGCCGGGAAGGGAAAACAGCACGAGGAGCGCCACCTGGCTTAAGGGGACGTGCTTGGCAAGTATCTCCCGCGCCATAAGGAGCAGCTGATTTACAAAAAAAATGAAAAAGAAAAAAAGGAAGGCGATTAAAAAGGAAAAAACCGTTTCGGTAAGAATATACCGGTAAATCGTGGGAGATACCGCACGGGCATTTTCCCCTCCCCTCCCCGCTCTCCGGCGGAAAGAAACACTATTCAAAGAGGAGACGTTTTCCATTGCCATTACGTTCCGGTTGATCCGAAACCACCGCCCCCCCGTCCGGTTTCTGAAAGCGCCGCTGTTTCCTCAAGATGCGCCCGGCATACCGGGGCGAGCACCAACTGGGCAATCCGGTCACCGTTCTTTACAACGTAAACCTCCCCGCCGAGGTTTACCAGAATTACCTCCAAATCCCCCCGGTAATCGGAATCGATGGTTCCCGGGGAATTAAGCACCGTAAGTCCGTGGCGGACCGCAAGCCCCGAACGGGGCCGCACCTGGCCCTCAAAACCGGGGGGAATCTCAATTCTAAGCCCGGTGGGTATCTTTGCCCTTCCCAGAGGGAGGATGACAAGATCGGCGGTGAGGAAGGCCCGCAGATCCATGCCCGCGGCCCCTTCGCTTTCATATTGGGGAAGGGTAACACGGGGATCGATTTTGCGTATCTTTAACAGCGGTCCCCCCTCCCCTTTCACGTCTCCCTCTTAATGGCGGAAATTATCCCGTGGACGGCCGTTCCGGCGCTCGCCCCTACCCGGGCCGTCCCTGCCGCCCTCGTCCGCACCGTTGGGATCAATGGCGTCGATGTAAGACAGGTTGAGCCTGCCCATTTTGTCGATTTCAAGCAGCTTGACGGGGATTTGCTGGCCCTCTTTAACCACGTCGGTCACCTGGGCGATCCGCTGGCGGGAAAGTTTGCTGATATGTACCAGCCCTTCCTTGCCGGGGAGTATCTCCACAAAAGCGCCGAAGTCCATTATGCGCTTTACCGTGCCGTTGTAAACCAGGCCAATCTCCGGGTCCGAGGCCACGCCCAGCACCGCGACTTTGGCGTCCTCGGCGTCTTTGGTGTTTTTCCCGAAAATCGTAACCGTGCCGTCGTCCTCGGTATTGATCCTCACGCTGTACTGTTCGCAGAGGGCCTTGATGTTCTTGCCGCCGGGACCGATGAGCGCGCCTATCTTGTCGATGTCAATCCGCAGCGTCACGATCTTTGGGGCCAATTCGCTGATATGGTCCGTGGGCCTGGCTATCGTCCGGTTCATTATCGAAAGGATGTGCAGCCTGCCCCGCTTCGCCTGGTCCAGCGCCTTGCGCATAATCTCTGGGCTGACCCCGGCGATCTTGATGTCCATCTGGAAGCCGGTGATTCCGTCTTCGGTTCCGGCAACCTTGAAGTCCATGTCTCCCAGGTGATCCTCCTCGCCGAGGATGTCGGATAACACCGCATAACGGTCGCCCGGCCCGCCCTTGCCCTCGGTGATAAGGCCCATGGCAATACCCGCCACGGGCTTTTTCATGGGGACGCCGGCCTGGAGCATGGAAAGGGTTCCGCCGCAGACCGAGGCCATTGAGGATGAACCGTTGGATTCCAGGATTTCCGAAACCACCCGCACGGTATAGGGGAATTCTTCTTTGGAAGGAACCATCGGCTCAAGGGAACGGCGGGCCAGGTTGCCGTGGCCGATTTCCCGACGGCCGGTTCCGAGGCGGCCCACTTCGCCTACCGAATAGGGGGGGAAGTTGTAGTGAAGCAGAAAATGTTCCCGCTTGTCGCCCTCTATGTCGTCGAAAACCTGCTCGTCAAACACCGTACCCAGTGTGGTTACGACCAGGGCCTGGGTTTCACCGCGGGTAAACAGCGCCGAACCGTGGGTGCGGGGCAGGATATTCACTTCGCAGGTGATGTCGCGGATGTCCTCGGTTCCCCGGCCGTCCACGCGGCGGCCCCTGTCAAGAATCGAGGAGCGGAGTATCCCATACTGCATATCTTCAAATAAGGCGTCGAAGAGTTTTTTCTGGTTTTCATCCTCAAGCTGGGCCGCGTATTGGGCGGCAAGTTCGGCCTTGACCGCCTTGATGGCGTCGTGCCGTTCCTGCTTGGTTTTGAGGAAACAGGCGGTTTCCAGTTTGGGCCGGGCGGCATTCCCGATGGCGTCACTGTTTTCCAGCGAAACCGAAAGCACGCTCAGGGGGAGTTTCTCTTTTCCCGCGATTTCCCGCAGCTTTTCCTGAAGGTCACAAAACTCGATGATCACCTTGTGGGCCTTTTCCAGCGCCTCGATCATGAGGTCTTCGCCCACCTCTTTGGCGCCGCCTTCCACCATGGTGATACCGTCTTTGGTGCCGGCCACCATAATTTCCAGCGTGGAGTTTTCAATCTGCTCATAGGTGGGATTTACCACCAGTTCGCCGTCTACCTGGCAGACCCTCACCCCAGCGATGGGACCGTTAAAGGGAATGTCCGAGATGTGTACCGCAGCCGACGAGGCGATAACCGCGAGAATGTCCGGCGGGTTTACCTGATCCGTGGAGAGCGTGGTGGGAACCAATTGTATCTCCCGGCCGAAACTCTTCTCAAAGAGGGGTCGCATGGGCCGGTCTATGAGGCGGCTGACGAGGATTTCCTTGTCCTTAGGCCGGCTCTCCCGCTTGATAAAGCCGCCGGGGATCTTACCCGCGGCGTAGTACTTTTCGTTATAATCAACCGTGAGGGGCACGTAGTCCAGGCCCTCTACCGATTCCGACGACGAACAGACAGTGGCGATTACTGCCGAGCCGGCGTATTGCGCGAATACAGCGCCGTTTGCCTGTTTTGCAAGCTTTCCGGTTTCAAGAATCAGGTCCTTGCCGGCGATTTGAAGCGTTACTTTTTGAATCATTATTTACGGAGACCTAATTCCCTGATAAGTTTGCGGTATCCTTCCAGGTTGGTACGCTGAATGTATTTCAGCATCCGCCGGCGTTGGCCGACCAGGATTAAAAGTCCCCGCTGACCGGATTTGTCCTTTTTGAACTGCTTACAGTGTTCGGTCAGTTGGTTAATTCGTTCAGTCAGCAGCGCAATCTGAACTTCCGAGGCGCCCGTGTCCTTTTCGTTTTTACCGAATTTGGTGACGATGGACGTTACGCTTTCTTTTGTTAAAGCCATATATAATCTCCTATTGGGTACTTTTTAAGAATTCAACCCTTTCGGCCTTGAATTCGTCTCCGCCCGGTATAGGCGGAACGACAACTTTGCCATGCTCAACGCAAACCGTCGTCTCAATTCCGCCGGTGGAACCGGCGCCGTACACCAGCGCCTCGTATCTGCCCCTTCGGGGGCTTATCCTGAAAGCCGCCGCCACGTCATAGCAACGGCAGCCGCTTTCGCCTGTGGAAGAAGAAAGCTCAAAGGGAATCCCCGAAAGATCGAGGGCAACTTTTCCGCCCAGGAGCCGTTCCGCTTCTTCAAGGTCTCCCGCGCCAATTGCCCGCCTGATCCGGCTGGAACTTACCCGCCGTCCCCCTTCCGTCACCGGCTCCACAAGCCGGATTTCAACGCCCAGAGACCGGGTTTGCTCCGTGATTTCCCGAACCCCGGTGTCCAGCTCTCGCCCGCAGCGGAAATCGCCCCCCAGGGCCAACAATCGCACCTGCCCGTTTTTTACCAGGCAATCAATAAAATCCCTGCCGCTTATTTTACTGAAATTCCCGGAAAAGTCAATCAGTACGGCCTGCCCTACTCCCAAAAACTCAAAAGTCCGCAGTTTTTGGTCCAGGCTGAAAATATCCCCAACGTACCGGCCGGGGTTGGTTATGCGCAAAGGATTTTGCCTGAAGGTAACTACGGTGGGAAGGCAGGGACCGGAACCTATTTTTTCAATCAGGGCCTGATGGCCGCGGTGGACGCCGTCAAAAACCCCGATGGTTACGGCTATGGGTTCGTCCCCCTCCGCGATAAAATCTTCCCATTCTGTAATCCTCATGTGTGTAGATACCCCGCTTCATCCCTTAAAGCGGCGCGCTTCTTCCCCTATAGCGGTAACCGGCCCGTGACCGGGTAACACCATGATTTCGCCGTCCATGGAAAACAGCCGCCGGAGGCTCGTGAATAATTGGGTCTCATCGCCGCCGGGCAGATCGGTACGGCCATAGTCGCCCCGGAACAGGGTGTCGCCGCTAAAGAGGACCTTTGCCTCTTTGTCCCAGAAGCCCGCGCTTCCCCGTGTGTGACCGGGCAAATGCAGTACCGTGAAGGGGCCGATCGTGCCACCCTCTTCAAGAGTGGTATCGGGCGGCGGCATATCTTCCCACAGCGAGTCTATGTACGCGGCGGTTCCGCCCGCGGCGCTGAAACTACGGACGTGGACGCTGTAAGAGCCGGGCCCCAGATATTCCCCGTCGTCGCGGTGAATGGCGATGACCGCCTCCGGCCATGCCGCCGCGAGGGCGGGCAGCGCGGCGATATGGTCAAAGTGTCCATGAGTGAGTAGAATATACTTGAGAACCAGTTTGAGTTCTTTAAGACGGGCGATGATCCGCTCGGCCTCGTCGCCGGGATCAATGACCGCGCAGTTCCGGAAACCGCGCGGCGGCTTTCTCCCTTCCCCTGCCGTGCGGCTTTCGGAAAGGGGATATATCCAGCAGTTGGTGGCGATATCCCCGACGGTGATATGTTCGATTTTATGTTCACGCATGGAGGAATAATACCCTGAGGATTTCTGATTTTCTAGTGATCATCGCGCTGGTAGTCGTCCTGTACGGCCTGGTTCCCCTGGTGGGGGCGGTGGTCAGGCGCTCCGGGTGGCGGCTGTTCAGGCGGCGTTTTGACGAGCTGCGCCTGCGGCCCTTTCTGGATTACGGTGTTTACCGGCAGCTTGGCGGAGACGGCGGGATTTTCCGTTTCACCGGCGGCTTTGAATCGGTAACCGACGGGCGTACCCTGTGGATACAGGGTGAAAACCTGACCATACCGGTATCCCTGGCAAACGCCCAGACATGGCTTTTGCCCACACGTGAAGGGGAAGGCGGTCCCGAAGCCGATCCTGGCGAGGAAACGCCGGAGCGTATCCGCTGGGACCGCCTTTCCACGCTTAACGAGGGGGCCAAGGTATTTGTGGGCGGCGCGCTGCGTTTTCAAGACGAGCGCTGGTGTTTTGTCTCCACCAGGGAAACGCCGCTGATGGTTCTTTTTTACGACTGCCCCGACTCCGCGCTCACGGCCCTTACCATCCAGACCGGGCGCTCCCGGAACGAGTACTGGAACGCGGTAACGCCCTACGCGCTCGTCGCGGGCGCGCTCTGCCTGATACTCATCGCCGTTTCCTTTCTTCCCCGGCCTGCGTTCCGCCTTACGGTGATCACATCCTTCGTGGCCCTGTTCACCCCGCTCTTTCCCCTGATCCCGCCGGGGCTGCTGTTCACCGTACTGTACCGCCGCCTGGCCTGGCACGCCCGCATACTGCGCTCGTACCGCGACCTGGCACGCCTGCCCCTGCGCTATCTGCCGCAGCACAAGGACGGCGGGGAGGAATGCTGCCGCCTGCCGGACGGGGAAATGTACGGCTGCGTGTGCCGCGACGCCCTGCCCGAGGAAGCCCGCGAGGGAAAGCTGCCGTTTATACTGCCCGACTATTCCAAAGCGCAGATGAACGCCAGGTGGCACATATTCGGCGCGTTGCGTCCCGGCGATGACACGCCTTCTCCGCCGGCAGATCCCTTCGCCACCTTCGGCGTCCTGCCGGGAAAACCCGAAGCGCTGGCCCGCCGTTACGGAGCAATCGCCTACACGCTGGAAGTGGCCGCATGGCTTACATTGCTGGCGGGAATAGGGCTGAATATTTTCTTTGTCGAGATGATCCTGCTCGTGCTTTGAAGCGGGGGGAAAAACAGGTTTTTATATTCCCTTTAAAATGAGGCATCACAGGGGCTGCGGGCGGATCTGTGTTTAACGGCGTATACGCAATATTCGTTTGAGGCGCGGATGTCGCCGTGATACGCCAGCCGCATGGCGGAGCAGCCGCCCAG
>JAITIC010000196.1 GCA_031279635.1 Treponema sp.
TGTAGACACATTATGGACAGACTTCCTTAAAACAGGCATTTTGCGCACCGTTTTGGTACAAAACGGGAGCAAATGCAATGTCTGTCCGCAAAGTAACCGACTTTGTGGACAGACACTAATTAAAATTGGAGAGAGAAGAGGGATATACCTGGAGTCTGTCAGAAATTTTACCCGCGATCTATTTTGTAGGTTGTCCGGCATACCCGGTGATAGTTACAGTCATTGCATTTTTCAAATTCCGGTTTGGAAACGGCAATTTCGCCGCCGCTGATTTCTTTCGTGAATTGTTCCGTTTTTTCCTCAAATTCGTTCATTATTTTCTGAAAAAGATCCCCTTCCCGCATGATCCGGTCATTTTCTTTGGCGGGCAGCCAGGCTTTGGTCCGCTCGTTCTGTATCACGCCGAAGAGCACCTGCGGTTTCGCGTCAACAATGCTGAAAAAAAGCGCGGTGTGAACGGACGGGTTCGCATTTTCCTCGGCGAGGCTGAGGTACAGGGGAAGCTGAAAATTGGCAAGCCCGTTTTCGCTATCTCCGGTACAGTCCGCAATGTCGGGCAAATACCGCAGCTTAAAATCAACGATGAGGGCATTTCCCCTGTCTGCGGAATCTTCGCGGGCGTCTTCCAGTATGCAGTCAACTATACCGTTAAGGAAAAAAGAATCCCGCTCGGCTTGATACGAGGTTTCACTTCCGATAACACGGTAACCGGCAAAGTAAGAAAGAAAGGCCGCCAGGCATTGTTCAAGCCGGGAATGAAAATGTTTTTGTTCGGCGCGCAGCAGCCGGGCGGTAAGGGCGCTCATCACCGGTTTGTTGTCAGGTGACAAGCAGGGAAAACCCGCGAAAACTTCGCTCACGCTGCGCTCCAGCAAATCGCGGTAACTGTCCGGCAGGGCGGGAAATTCCCTGCGGCCTTCACCGGAATATTCAGGTGCGGCAAGTACCTGCCCGTTTTTTTTCAGTTCGGAGAAAAACAGATTCAGCGCCGCGTGGTACACCAGCCCCGCGATATTTTCCGCCATAAGATTCGCTTCTATCTGTACATTTTCAAGGGAGAGAATCCGCTCAAAAAGCCATTGCAGGGAACAGTTAAAATACGGCGCAAGGGACGAGGCGGATACGCCGACTTTGCCGGGAAATTGGGAATTGCTGCAGAAGCGCTCACGGATCAATTCCCGCAACGCCTTATTCGCCGTCCACTTGCCGTCCCGGCCTTGCCCCTGCCGCCGTGAACGCCACGCCTCAAAGCCCTGCTTTTGATTCTCGTGAAGCAGCCGCGGAAAAACAGAAGCGTCCGAATCCCCCATTTGAGCGCCTTGCAGAAATTGATGAGCCTCCTCGGAGCAAGCTCCGCGGTTTTTTAAGCGTTGCTTTATTTGAGCCGCGTCAAGCTTGGCAAGCGGCGCTTGCTTTAGGGTATTAAACCAGACTTCCGAATAAAAAGCGCTTTCGGCGCGGTACAGATCAACGCTGAATTTCTCCTGAAACTCAGGATCGTCACCGTAACGCCGCCGGGGTTTTAGAGCCGCGCCCAGACGGCTGTGGGGAATGGCGTAACCTGAGAAGCTGTGTTCCGGGCAGAAGAAAGCCGCGGGCTTTTGGGAATTGTATGTATGCAGGTTGATAAACGCCGCCGACGCGTCCTCGTCGGCAAGATTGAGCTGTTCCCGTTTGCCCCGGGGCAGAAAGCCCAGACGGGAAAAAACAGCGGAAAGATTATCCTGGCTTGCGCCGAGGACGATGTGACACGCAAACGGCGCGGGCGCGGCGGTCCGGTAGGGAAGAATGACGACGCCCGACGCGGGCTGCTGGGGAAGGTAGCTTGTCTTTCCCAGATATTCAACAAAGAACATGAAGGGATCGGGCGCCGGAACATCGGGGAATGATTTTTCAATTTCCGCCAAATACATCAGTTCCGAAACACAGCGGGCAAGAACAAGGTCTGTTTCCGCGAGACACCTGTTCATGTCAAAGAAACGTTCCCGAAAACTGAAGTAATGTTTCCGCAAATCGGCAAAGGAAACCGCCCCCCGCAGCGCCTTGACCCGCCGCCGCAGATCCTCAAAAAAACGGCGGACAGCAGGATCAATGCCGCCGAAAGGTTTCGCAAAGGCGTCTTCCCAGACATTCACCGGTTTTTCTTTACCGTCTTCTTCCTCAACCCATGAACTAATACAGTTGTTTTTAATGCCGAAGTCGATAAGTTTTTGAATATCCGCGCCGTCCTTCCAGGGCAGGTGCCGGTTGAGGACCAGACTCGTCAGAGCGGAAAAGGCGAAATCGCGGGAAACACAATCCGCGACGGCCCTGAAAAAACACCCGGCGGGATACGATGCCAAGGGCTTCCCGGTCCGTCTGACAAAGGGAATGTTCCGGTTGGCAAATTCCCGCAGCACGTAAGGCTCGTAGCTTTCCGCGTCGGGAATGCTCACCACAATTGAGTTCCAGGGGACGCGCTCACGCTCATGCAGGGCCGTGATGTACAGGGCGGCCTCGGCGATCTCGCTGCGGGAATTGGTATAAAAGAAAATGCCGCGGGGCCGTTCCTCTGCACTGCCATCCGCCACGCGCACCGGCTTTACACGGCCGCTTCCTTCCAGCAGTTCCCGGTACTCACTGTAATCGGAGAGGGACTCGGGGAAAAAGATAAAACACTCTTTGCCGGTATCGTCAAAAGGCGGCGTTTCCCAAGCCGGTTCAAAAAGCCCGTGCGCGTCAAGAAACTGCGCATAACGGCGGGCAAGGGTAAAGAGGTCCCGATCGTCTCCCTCAAAGAGTTCCGCGGCCTTTGCCGCTTCTTTGCCGCTGACAAGCGCCGCGCCAAGGCCGGTAGTTTTGGTAAACCACGAGCCAAGCTGGGGCAAAAGCCCGGAAAGCCAGGACGAAAAAGAAGCGGCCTGCCCCGCCCATTCGGTACGTATCAGCGAAGAAAAAACCGGCGGCTTTCCCGCCCCGCAAAGCTCCGCATTTTCCCGGATAAGGCGGCTCACAAAAATAGTACGCAGGACCGAAGGCACGCTCCGCCGGTCCTGTTTTCTTGACCGGATCGAATCCTGCTTAAAGGTATCCCAGGCAATGAACCTGTTCATCGCCACTGCGCCGCCCCGGAGCCGCAACAGATGATCCGCCCAGCGGGAAGCCGCCACATCGGTGGGAAAAACAAAAAGCGCTTCGGGCTTATCGGCATTTTCCAGAAGGATCGTTTCAACAATGTTCATTGCTTGGGGTAGTATAATGTAAAAAAGAAAATCGGTATAGTGAGAAACCGCGGGAGCTAATTTCAAAACGAGCCTCCGCTGCCTTGGGGTATTAAACCAGACTTTCGAATCAACAGAATCTGTCACAAAACTAATTGACTGTGCGCTACGCGCCCGGTTTTGAAACAGCCTCTATAGATAACAAAAAGCCGCCGGGGCAGGCGTCCCGGCGGCAATTCCAACTTTTTTAGATCTTTTTGTCTGCCTTAGTTCACGTTGATCTGAATGGTCCGCTTCTGGGTCTCGGCCCGCTTTTTAATTTCCAGGCTGAGGATGCCGTTTTTGAAAACCGCTGTTACCGCTTCAGGATCAGAGTTATCGGGCAGTTTGAAAGAGCGGCTGAAAGCGTTGAGCCGCCGTTCCCTGAGGATGTAGGTTCCCTCTTCCTTTCTCGCCTCACCAGCCTCTTCCTGCTTTGAGGCAATCGAAAGGCTTGCGCCGTCCACATGGATATCGATGCTTTTCTCATCATAGCCGGGCAGTTCCATGTCCAGCACGTAGGCCGCCTCAGTTTCCCGAATATCCACCGCGGGAAGGCGGTTCAACATCCGGGTTGCCGGGGCCAGAAAGGAGTCCCCGAAAAAGGACTCGAAGTAGCGATCGAAATCACTCAGCGCGTTTTGGATTGTGTTCGGACGATACATAGTCATTGTTTTCATAGCATATCTCCTTTACCTCTACTAAGGTTAATTGTCCGGCGGGATCTAAGGCGGTAACTCCGGTCCAACGGACCCCTGTGCTTCCGCTCTTTTCCTCGTCGACACTTATATATTAGCAAGAATCGTGCCAAGTTATAAAAAAACACTAAAATACCGCAAATTTTTATAATATAGGGCGTTATGAGGGTAAAATTGCCGCCGAAAGCCGTTTTAGAGGGATATCAAACGGCCTTTTCACATAAAAACCGCCGCTGAAAAGACCTGCTTTGGTCAAGGCAATCCAAAAAAGGGAAATTTTGACACGGTCGGGTCATTTTGGCCGAAATAGCGTGTCAAAATGTCCCCTAAGAATATGAGCCACACGGACAGAACGGCACGGTTTGATAGCGAAGTACCAGTTTTGCCACCCGATACGGGACATTCGGAGGGGTACGGAGCGGGGAAGGCCCGTTATTCACCATGTTCACGAGTCTTGCGGAGCGGATGAACAGGAGGAAAAACACGGTGGCGCGGAAGGTGGTGATCCTGGCGCGGCTGCTGATGAGACGGAGGGAGTTTACCATGGGGAGGCTCATTTATCGGCGGTATTTGCAGCCCTTCCGTACATCAGAGGGCCGTCCCTTCAAGGATCCGAGTTCAATATCCCCGGCCGTCCTCCGGGAAATTCCCCAGGTCAGTCCCCACCCCAAAACAAACAACAGTGCCCCCAATATATCAAACCACAGCGGATGTACCACCAGGGCCTTCTTCCGTGAGTAGTTACCCCTCAGGCGCTTTAAGATTATACCCCTAAAGAACAGTTCCTCACTCACCGCGGGAAAAACGTATAATTGACAAAAACCTTAACAACATTGTTCTGATATATTCTATCAAGATTAAAAAATCCCTCCGGTACGCGAAGCGCCAGTTGCAGCACATTCCCCAATTCCCGCCGGATAATTTCCAGGCCGAAAAACATCACCACCAGCGCGCACAACAGCGAAACCGGTATCTTCCGCCATTTCAGCACCTTCTTCAGTTCCTCCTTGCCGCTTTTCCCGTCTCTCTTCTTCTCTGTGCCGCCACGAAACGGCGCTCTCTGGGGTTAAATTCTTAATCCCAGAGTCCTCGTCGTCCGTGGGTTTTCTTCTCCTGTTTACCGGCGCTTTACCAGAACGGTTTTCTCGTATTCCTCCACCTTCTCCAGCCAGTCCGCGCCGGCGGGAACTTCCGCGTTAAGGCAGAGTTTGTCCCAAACTGCGGAGAAGGGCAGCGTCTTGAACTCTTCCATCAGGGCGAGGCGCTCGTGGTTTTTGCCGGCTTTTTCGGCGTCCGTCAGCAGCTTTGCCGGTTCCAGCAGGGCTTCCAGAATGCCCTTGCGGAGACTCCGGGTTCCGATGGCCCAGGCGGCAATACGGTTGATCGAAGCGTCAAAATAATCCAGCGCGATATCGATCCGGTTAAAGCATTTCTGCCGGGCGATTTCCCGGCACACGTCCCGCAGTTCGTCGGAATAGATCGCCACGTGATCCGAATCCCAGCGGATGCCCCGGCTGAAATGAATAAGAAGGCCGGGCACAAAAAGCAGCGTCGAAGAAATTTTATCGGCGATGTTTTCGGTGGGATGAAAATGCCCGGTATCAAGGCAGAGCTTTATCTGTTTGGAAGCGGCGTAAGCCAGATAAAAATCATAGGAGCCTACCACATAGGACTCGCTTCCGATGCCGAAAAGTTTAGATTCCACCGTGTCGGTGATGGTTTTTGAATCCAGTTCGACCGCGAGAATTTCGTCTAACGCATCTTTAAGCCGCTGTCTTGGGGAGGACCTGTCCGCGGGCAGGTCCTTGGAACCGTCGGCAATCCAGACGTTGTTCACCGAAGGCGAACCCTGGTTCGCGCCGAAAGCGGCGGCGATTTTTCTTGAGGCAACGGCGTGGCGTATCCAGAAAGAGCGGATTTTCGGATCGGCGCTGGCCAGAGTATAGCCTGAATCGGCCAGGGGATGTGAAAAAAAACTGGGGTTGAAATCCAGGGGAATTTTCTTTTTCTTTGACCAGTTCATCCACTTCCTGAAATGCTCAGGTTCAAGCGCGTCACGCGAAACCGGAGTCTCAGGCTCGGCGTAGAGCATGTGGAGGCTGAAACGTTTTTTACCGGGGATGAGGGAAAAGGCGAACTCGGCGTCGCTTCTCAGTTCGTCCCCGCTTCTTGCCCGGCCGGGATAGTTTCCCGTGGCAAGGATGCCGCCGCCCGACAGGCCCGCCGCCCCTTCAAAACCGGTAACGTCATCGCCCTGCCAGCATTGAATTGAAACGGGAATGTCCAAGGCTGCTTTGATCACCTTGTCGGTGCTGACGCCGAAAGCGGCATAGGCGGCCTTCGCCAAATCGTAGGCTTTTTCTATGGTTTCCCGGCTTTGATACGACTTCATACATTTCTCCTTAAAGTTATTTTGACGAAACACTTGAACGAAAATGTTCTACTTCCCAATTATTGATAAAATCAATTTGGTCCTTTGTCATAAACAGCGGCCCGCCGAAAGATTCAGCGTAAACGGCTATCTTGACCGCGTCCCTGAAAAGCTCAAGCGCCAGGGCCGCGGCCTTTTCCGAGGGGCCGGCCCCGAAGACTCCCAGGCCCTGAACGGCGACGATCTTCGGCGCCCTGCCGGTTTTTTCCGCGTGTTTTTTCCAGGCTTCTTGAAGCGCCGTTTCCCCAAGAGTGGTCTCCGTGTCCGCGCCGGTAAACAGGGGATCGCTTCCGGCGTAGACAATTTGATCGGGATTGAACGCCGAAGATACAGGCGCGAAAGAAGCGCTGTTTTTTACCAGGGCGGCTATTTCGTTGTTGCAGAGGAAAGCCGCCTTTCCTCCCGCAAGGGTGGAAAGCGTCTTACCGATTGCGGCGGAACTGCCCTTCTCCCCTGTCTCATTTGAAAATTCGGGCCGCCGTTTTATCCGTCCGCCGATTTTTTCCATTATTTTGCCGTATATCGCTTTTATACCCTCAGCGCTGTCCGCTCCGGCAAAAACGCCGTGATTCTGCAAAAAGATGATCTCCGCGGGTTTGCCACGCTTCGCGCTGTAGGCGTCCATCGCGGTTTTTACCACCTTGGAAAGCACATAACCGGGATTGGTAGAAGGTATCCAGAGGACATCGTCACCGAAAATTGCCGCCGCCTCTTCTTCCCCCCGCCGCGAGCAGGTAAGGCCGTTCACCAGCGCCGGGTGGGTATGTACCACATAGGCGAATGGCAGCATGTCGTGTAACAGCGTTTCCACGCTGGGCCTTTTCTGTTCCTCGCCGGGTTTTCTGGCGGCCATCATGTCGGCGAGGACCGCGCTCTCCCGCTCGGCGCTGGCCTTGGGGTAGGTTTTGTCCCAAATCGCCGCGAGGGCTTTCCGGTCCATTTTGACAAAACCTTCGGGCACGGCGCCGGCCAAGGACATGCCGGAACCTTTGATGTAAAGCGTTTCCCCGTCCTTAAAAGACGTATTCCCTCCTCCGGCCAGAATGTAGTCGGGATTGGCCCCGTAATAACGGGATATTTCTGTTAAAGTTGTCAGACTCATGTACAATCCGTTTTTCAAAGGGGATGTCCAGGAAGTTTATTACTTCCTGGACATCCCTCGCATTTGCTCCCGTTTCGTTGAAACGGTACGCAAATGCCGCACTAAAGAAGCTGTCCGAATAAATTTTTCAAACTTTTCGGACAGCCTCCGGGTTTTTTAATACACGCCCTTCCAGTCGTTAATATTGGCCTTGTCAAATTTGAAGGGA
>JAITIC010000268.1 GCA_031279635.1 Treponema sp.
TGTTTCAGACGACTGTTTTCCCCTTGTAATTGTTGCGCTTCACGGATAGCGGCGGCTTCCCGTTCCAGGGAGGCCAGGGCCGCAGCCCGCGCCGCCTCAGCCGCCGCCTGTTCTATCGCATCATGCGCCGCTTCCGTCAAATCCTCAATCAGCGTATCCACCTCGTATTCGCTGTATTGCCTTATCCCGCTTTCTTCGGAATTCTGCGTCTGCGTTGTCGGCGGCTCCGCGAATAGCGGGATCTTCCAGAAACACATCAGGAGGACGGTTGTCAATATCCTCCCGCATACCCTGTAGTTCACTTTGTGCCTCCATGTATTCAATTACTTTCCGGCCCCGCTCCCCGAAGAACCGGAACGCCAACACCACCAGCACCAGAACCAGCATCCCCGCCACCCCGGTGATTATGCCTTTCAAAAAATCACTCATAACATTTACCTATTGATTGGGCTTCCAGTGGGCTATCACTTTGAGGCCCACAATCCCGAACAAGACCATCACCACCACCGCAAACCATATCCAGTCTTTGATATACCCCCGGACTAAAAGCCATGTCGCAAGATACAGGCAAAACGGCTTAAACCCCAGCATTTTAGACGGTAAAGCAATAAGCCTTTTTCCCAATATCGCAAACAGTTCCTTCCCGGTATGCTCCCACGAAGGTTTGTCCGATATTTGAATTCCGTCACTGTCGCTCATATTTATTCCTCCCCGCCACGGATGGCGTTTTTCAGCAGGCCCCCATGTTTTCAAATTCTTCACAAACTTTCCTGGAAAGCCAAAACGGTTCCCGATGCCGTACTTCTTTTTTCCCTTTGGCGCAAAAACACAGCCGTCGTTTTTCTGTTGACTTCGCCGAAACCTTGCAATGCAGGCAATCAAGACAATATTTCTTTTTTCCCTTCACGTTATGCTCCGGTGTTGAAATACTTTGAAAATTCCGGATCAAGGCTATACCGGATTTTCCCCTCCGCCGCCAGCCTTGCCAGGGTTTCACGGTCAAGGCCCCGGACAGCCACTTCATGCCCGTTCCGCTGGAACCAGTCCGACACATCGGTGATCCGCCGCACCTTTGCGTAGGGTTCCTGGGAATTAAGAATAATCCCATCCTCCAATATCCCTGCCACATGAACGGCGGACCCGGCGGCGGCGTAACCATCTCCATGTTTCTTGTCCTTTTTCGTAAGATAGAACACCGCCCGAATATCGGAAGGCCGGGGGTTTATTTTGGTAAACACCCGCCTATAGAGGTCGTCGGCGGTAGTCCTGATCAACAACCCCGTAGCGGCGTACAGGGCAAGGCACACCGCCCCAGAACAATCCGAACCCTCCGGATTTTCCTTGCCCCACGAATACGGCGAACCGAATTGAAGCAGGAGAAAATATATGAATTTATCCGCTTCACTCATGTTCTCAAATTGCTTTTTCTCGTTCTCAAAAATTTTGTCCCACTTGATACCCATTCATTTACCCCCGTTCTTAAAGAAGTTTACAATAACGCTTACGGCCAACGCCGCGCTGGAAATCAAAACGCTAACCACCGCCAGCCGTTCCTTTCCCCGTTCCACCTCCTTTTTCTCAAGCCGCTGGACACGTTCAATAACGTGTTCCTTAAATTCCTTCATCTCCCCTTTTAACTCTTTCATTTCGGCGAGGGTTTCAACAATCAGCCGCCGATCATCGTTGGTCATAGTTCCTCCTGTGTTATTCTGTTTAGGTTTCATTGCTTCCTCCTTCTGTTATGTGAAACGTTGATTGAAACGCCTCATCTTTCCGGTAGCGGAAGGTAAAGGCGTTAATCGTTCCCTGTGACAGTTCTCTTTGTGTCAGTATCCGCACCTTTGCCCCCACTCGGGCATTGAACAATCCCCGGTGGGTCTTCACGGTGAATTCCCGGTTGTTTTTGATTCTCTCTGTCAATTCACGGCTTACCCAATCCTCGTACTGCGGTTTGCCGTCAATCTCATAGTCAGAAAAGTAGGACCCTGTTACGTTCAGGGCCGCCGTCCCATAGGCGGTGATGCCTTCTTCGTTCCGCAGAAAACAAGAGCGGTTCAGGTCAAGGACAATAGGCCGGCCATAAATGACAGCCTTGTATAAATTCCCGTCAGCTTCTTTGTGCAGGGTAAGAATGGCCCGATCATGGTTGGTTGTTACATCATAGGTGGAGTAAGAGAACGGCCCTCCCTCATATTCAAGGCGGCTTTCCGCTTCCTCTTGTGTGTCTATGGTATCGGCGTAGACTACCGCCCGTTCCTTCCCCCCGGTTTCAATAATCCGGTATCGGGCCTCATAACTCCCCGCCTCAATCTCCCGGACAAGCGGATACTTGAACGGATAATGGGCTTGTAATAAATCATCGTAGAGTACCGGCGCTTCGTCATACCGCCAGATTTCCTGCTTTTCAAGTTCAACTGGCAAATTGGTTTTAAGCCGCACCGTATTCCGGTACAATTCCGCCCGTGAAGTTTTCCGCAGATAAAAAATGTTCTCCCCGGTAAAGGTGTAGGAGTATTCATCTTCTAAAAGCGGTTCCGCTTGGTAGGGCGAATGGGCAAAGACCAGCGGCTTTTCAGGGGCGCACTCCAAATGACAGCGGTAGGCCGTTGCCAGTTCCGAAAGTTCTGCCCAAATGTTTTTACGGAGCCGGGCATAGGGGAGCGTTACCGGAATGGTGGAACAGTCAATATCGGTAACACCTAACCCCGCCCGTTGCGCTATGCCGTGTACTAAAGATTTTTCCGGATGGGTTTTATCGCAGATAACCGAATAGGTAAACACCGCCGGAGCCGTCCAGTCCCTTGCCTCATCGGTCTTGCGCAGCTTATAGGACAAGTCCCGCAGCCCCAGCCGGACATACCGCTTGCGGCCCGGCCCCCGAATGTCCTGTATGCCGTTATCGTCAAGATAAAAAATAAACCGTTCAAACCACGGCAGCCCTTCACCCAGCGAAAACGAAACTTTTACTTGTGTACCAGGCCCCGCCCCGGTGTATGCATAAATCCCGTTGGGGTTATCTAATAACACTTCCCCCCGAGCCGAGGTTCCCCCAGCCACTTCTTTCAGACCATAAAAATCAGCCTCTAAAATATCCTGTTCAAAAACGCTTTCAAAAGAACCGTCCCCGGTAAAATCAATGTCTATCCGCACCCGTACCTGCTTGTCCCCCACTTCAATCGCTTCAATAAGGGCATTGTCTATTTTATAAAATTTCATTCCAACGTCTCCCCGCCATTGGTAAATACCTCCGCATTAACCGTCCCCGCAACGTAGTACCGCAGGGGGCCGATCACCGCATCGGCGCAGTCAATAGCCGTTTCATCGGATACCATCACCAACCGGGTCAGCGTTATGCAGAACATCCCGAAATGGCGGTATTCGTATTTGTCCCGGAGTAGTTGCGCCGTTATGGTCAATTCCTCAATCGGATCGGGCAAATCACCGCCTTGTTTCAAGGCCCGTTTAATCCGTAGTTCCGTCCGTGTCCCACCCTCCTTTTTCGTTGTAAGGGTAAAGCTGTAGATATTCGGGTATTCCGTTCCGTTAATCCGGTAAGTAACATAATCCCCGCTAAACCGTTCCCCCGTTTCCGTTGTCAGCGGATCGGTATAAGGATAAATCGCCGGGGGCCGTTCCCCCTTTATGTCCAGTCTCAGATGAACGGTTTCCCCCCGGTTAAAGCGCAGTTCAAAGCTGGTAACGGCACAGCCCTCGTACAGCGTCCGGGAGCCGCCCCGTTCCTGCACCAAATCAAACCGCGAACCGTCCTCCACCGGCAGAAGGTTCAATTTATAACGGTAGATATTTCGGGTTTCGGACACATACAAAGGTAGCCCCGCGCTTCCCATAGCAAGGTAGAGAAGAAAGGGAGCTGTCCCGATGGTTAAAGGCGTTACCACGCACCCGGTAACGCCGCCGCTTTTCCGTATGGCCCGGCAGAGACCGCCCCCTTCAATGGTGGCTTCCTCTTTCAAAAGGCTCACCGCTTCCCGGATGGTTTCTTCGGCGTAAGGGACGCCCATTTCCCGGTACTGGGTTTTAATCACAATCAGACAATCACAGCCGTTAACCAGCATTTTTTCTCCCGCCGCCACGGAGGGCGGCTGCAATAAAATTCCTTGAGTTTTGCTTTGCAAAACTCAAAGTTGAAAATCAACAGGGATGTTGATTTTCAACAACAACCCGCAGGGTCAAAACGACTTCCCATCCCTCCCCGGTTCCCGGATGTTTCGGTGGGACATACTTCTTTCCCGTCAGTTCCGCCCGGCTTGCAGCCCCGCCCAGGCTAGGATCTTCCCCTAACGCCGTGGCCACGGCTCCGGCGTAGGCGTAACAGTTCCGCTCCCCCGCCGGGTGTTCCGGCACGGTAAAGGTAATGGTCAGGGTATAAGCGTCCAGCCGGATAATCCGCTCTTTTTCCGACCGTTCACAAGTGGAGAGGGAAATAGCCGGAACCACAGCAGTACCCCGGTAAGTGCCAAACTCAACCGGGGGTATGGGGTATTCCGTTTCCTCCAATAGCTCATTAACCCGCCCCTTCAAGAGGGATTTAAGGGAATTTATGATGATTTCTTCTATAAATAGGTCTTTATCCGTCATACTGTCCGCCTCCGGTACGGCTCAAGAAGCTGCCGCACATTCTCCGGCATGGAGGCTTCCAGATGTTCCCCGTCCTTGCCGTTCCCCCGGACATTCCCGGTCATCCCTATCCGCCGCCCCCGGTAACGGCTCATGTTCCAGGCCGCCAGTTCGAGGCAAGCCGAAGCCAGGTCAGGCGGGGCCTTCCCTGCGGAGTA
>JAITIC010000040.1 GCA_031279635.1 Treponema sp.
GGCATCATTTTATTGATTTTTTTCGTCAATTCTTCATGCATAAGGAAACGCCCCTGTCGTTTCCTTCTAGCATGCACTATGTCATCTAAATAGTCAAGTTATTTGTCAACAGTTCCTAACAGTGTCTAATACAACCATTATACCATAGCTCATATATTTTCACAGGTTATCATTTAACAGTTTCTTGTCCCTTTTCTCGCCAGCACGGCGGCGGTGAGGCAGAGCGCTACGGTGAAGATAAAGAGCAGCGTGCAGAGGGCGTTGGTTTTTGGCGTAACGCCAGTTTTTATCTGGGAGTATATTTTTATCGGCAGGGTGTTGGTGTGGACGCCTGTCACAAAGACGCTTACGATTACGTCGTCAAAACTCATTGAAAAAGAGATGAGCATACCCGAAAGCACTGCGGGCAGGGCCAGGGGCAGGGTGATGTCGTAAAAGGCCCGCAAGCCTCCCGCTCCCATAATACGGGCCGCCTCCACGTAGCTTTTATCCAGCCCGGCGAGCCTGGCCCGCACCAGGAGGTAAGTATAGGGAAAGCAGAACGCCGTATGGGCGATAAGCAGGGTGAGCATCCCGAAAGGCAGGGCGAGGAGAGAAAAAAAGGCGAGGAAAGTCACGCCCATAATGATCTCCGGCGTCATAATCGGCAGGATCGAGAGGTACTCCATGATTTTGCCGCCGGCTATCCGTGGGCGGCTCATCGTCTCGGGACGCGCTCTTGCCATGCCGGCCGCGCCCAGGGAACCGATGATCGCGGAACACAGACTGGCGAGCAGCCCCAGCACGAGGCTGTTCCGCAGGGCCTCAAACATTGAGCGGTCCCTGAAAAGCTCCCGGTACCAGGAGAGGGTGAAGCCGCTCCACACCGACGAGAGACGGCTCTGGTTAAACGAATAGACAATAACCAGCAGAAGCGGTATGTACATGATTGCGAGGATGAGGCCGATGTACAGGGGGAAGAAGCGGCGCTTTTTCATATCAGCCCCTCCAGTTCATCGGAGCGGGTAAGGCATCGGTACAGGTACAAAAAGAGGCTCGTGAGGATCATCAGCACCACGCTCAGGGCCGCGGCGAAGGGCCAGTCGTGGACGTTCATCAGTTGTTCATGGATGAGGCTGCCCACGAGGATCACCTTGTTGCCGCCCAGAATATCGGCGATATAGTAAAGCCCCATTGAGGGGATGAATGTCAGGATCACCCCGGAAAAGAGTCCCGGCAAGGTAAGGGGAAGGCTGACATTCAGAAACGCCCGCACTCTTGAGGCTCCCATAATCCGCGCCGCTTCAACAAGACCCCAGTCAAGTTTTTCCGCACTGGTAAATACCGAATAGATCATGAAGGGCAGCAGGGCGTAGATCATGCCGGTAACCACCGAGGGGTAGTTGTAGAGGAAACGCAGCGGTTCCGTTGTTAGGCGCAATTTCATAAGTATCGAGTCAAGGAGGCCGTTGGCCCTGAACACGATGATCCAGCCGTAGAGCCGCATCAGGGCGCTGGTCCAAAAGGGGATGATAAGGAGGATCATCACCCTGTTACGCCATTTAGGACTGAAGCGGGCCATGAAATAACCGAAGGGGTAACCGAGGATGACCGTGGCGAAGGTACTGTACAAAGCCAGCCTGATCGACTGCTTGAAGGTTTCCAGGTACACCGGCTCCGGAATACGCAGGTAATTCCGCAGGCTGAAGACTGCCTCCACTCCCCAAGCGCCATGCCGCCGCATGAAACTTAAAGCGATCATATAGAGAAAGGGGCCGACCACAAAGGCCAGGGTAAAGAGGTACATGGGGATAAGCGCCGCCTCCCGGCGCTGACGGCCCTGCTTTTTTCCGGCGCCATGCCGCAACGGGACGCGTATTGGTTTCTTCATCACTGCCTGTCCACTATGATCGCGTTAGCCGGATGCCAGTTCACCAGAACCTCGTCGCCGATCTCCACAGGCGCGTCGATTCCCTGACAGCTTGCGCAAACTTCTTCCCTTCCGCCGGCGTCACCTGACAGGCCGCCGGCGGAGGAACCGACCTCCCCTTCCGCAACAGGCGAAACCGCGGACGGCACTTTCAGCCGCGCCGTGATGCGGAGCAGCCCGCCCACAAAACTCTTCCCGGTGACAAGCGCGGACAGCCCTTCCGTCCCGTTAGCATCAGGCGCGATCATAAGATGTTCCTCGCGGACAGCCACATGGATCTCCTCACCGGGCCGTATGCTCCCGGCGCCTTCGTCCGGTGAATAAACAAGCGCCACACGGCCCGCGGGATGTTCAAAAATCAGACGGGTTTTTTCACTTTCCAGCGCCCTGCCGGTAAGCACATTGGCGCCGCCCACAAATTTGGCCACAAAGCCGGTTTTGGGACGCTTGTAAATACCGGTGGCGGAACCGATCTGTTCAAAAACGCCGTTTCGTATAACGGCAATACGGTCCGACATGGTAAGGGCCTCTTCCTGATCGTGGGTAATATAGATAAAAGTAATGCCCAACTGCTTTTGCAGCCGCTTTAGTTCAATCTGCATCTGCCGGCGGAGCTGCAAATCCAGAGCGCCCAAGGGTTCGTCCAGAAGCAGCGCCTTGGGCCGGTTGATCACCGCCCGCGCCACCGCCACCCGCTGGCGCTGCCCGCCGGAAAGTTCATCAGGTCTCCGCCGCTCAAAGCCCGAAAGCCGCACCAGGGCCAGGGCCTCGGTCACGGCTTTTTTTATTTCAGCCTTGGGCAGCCCCCCCAGTTTGAGGCTGTAAGCGATATTCTGTTCGACATTCATGTGGGGGAACAGGGCGTAATTTTGAAAAACCATGTTCAGTCCCCGCTTGTCAGGCTCCAGGGCGCTTACATCCTGCCCGTCAATAAACACCCTGCCGGAATCCGCCGTCTCAAGTCCTGCGATAATTCGCAATATGGTTGTTTTACCGCAGCCCGACGGACCCAGAAGGGTGATAAATTCCCCCCGGCCCACCGAAAGATCGATCCCCCTGAGCACGTCAACGGAACCAAAACGTTTTCTGATTTCCACAAGGCGTAACAATTCCTGAACGCTCACCGGTTCCCCTTTTCATTTAAGTATACCTTTTCTTCCGGCATGTTGCCAACAGCCCGTGAACCGGCTATCATTAGACGCACGGAGCACTGAAGTACATGGGAACGAGGGATTTTTTTAACAGCATGGCGGATAGCTGGGATGAGAAAAACCGTTACGAAACGGACAAAATCGAATTGATGCTGAATCTCCTGTACATTAAAAACGGCGATACGGTTCTGGATGTGGGGACGGGCACCGGCGTGCTGCTTCCGCTGCTTTTGCGAAAAACCGGCGGAGAATACATTACCGCGATTGATGTTGCGGAAAAGATGATCGAAAAAGCGAAACAAAAATTCCCCGATACCGGGACACGCTTTGCCGCCGCCGATGTAATGGAGTATCCCTTTGACAATGATTCTTTTGACCACATCATCTGTTATTCCGTCTTCCCCCATATACAGGAAAAAAGTGCGGCCATAGCGCGGTTCGCGGCGGCCCTGAAACCGGGGGGACTCTTGAGCGTGCTTCATTCGGCGGCAAAAGAAAAAATCAACGGCGTGCATGTCCACAGCCACGAGATCAATTCGGATTATCTTTTACCCGCGGGTGAATACATCCCTTTGCTGCGCAAAAACAGCCTCAGGGAAGAGATCATTATTGACAACGCGGAAATGTTCATGCTCTGCGCGCGCAGGCAATGGCAGCAGTAAGGCATCTAAAGGAAAACAACATGGTTATAGATTTTCACACCCATATTTATCCTGAAAAAATAAGCGCCAAGGTGATGGTCAATCTTTTTGAATTTTACAAGATACCGATACAGATGGACGGCATTGTGCGAACCCTGCTGAAAAACGGGCGCACGGGAGGGATAGACCGCTTTGTGGTTTTTTCACCCGCCGCCGTTCCCGAGCAGGTGCAAAATATCAATAATTTTATCGCCGCAGTCTGCCGGGAACACCCTGAGCTGATTGGCTTTGGGACATTGCATCAGGACATGCAAAATCCCGTGGACGAGATCCGCCGGATCGCGGAACTGGGACTCAAGGGGATTAAACTGCACCCCGACATACAGCGTTTTAATATTGACGACGACTGCATGATGGAAATGTACGCGGCGCTGGAAGGAAGGCTGCCGGTAATTTTTCATACCGGCGATTATCGTTATTCTTTTTCCCACCCTTCAAGGCTTGCACGGGTGCTGGATAATTTTCCGAAGCTCACCACGGTGGCGGCCCACTTCGGCGGCTGGTCACTTTTTGATATTGCCATGGATTATCTGCATGACCGTTTCTGCTATTTTGACGTTTCCAGTTCCCTGCCTTTTCTCGGCAAGCGCCGCGCGCGGGAGCTTATCCGAGTCTACGGCGCGGAGCGTTTTTTGTTCGGCTCCGACTATCCCATGTGGAACCCCACCGCCTGTCTCACGGATTTTCTTGATCTGAATTTATCGGGAACCGAAAAAGATTTAATCCTCTACAAAAACGCACTCGCGATTTTGGGAGAGGAAACAAGTCGATCACAAACCACATAAACAACTCTACATTATCGGACAAAAAGTCCGTGTTGTCTGAGTAGTCAGTGGTTAAATTCTTCCTAATGGCAGCCTTACGCGTTGTTCCCTGTTCCCTTCCATGTAGTCCGGTCATAAGTCTGGTTGTCATCAAGGCGGTCATTTCTGCGTTTTTTTCTGCGGAGCATGGTACTCAGATGATACGCGCTGATAAATGCCGTCAGCGCGAAAGAAATTATCGCGTACGCGAGGCAGACCTGCGGGTTAAGATAGGCGCCTTCCAAGTACGGGAAAATCCCCAGCGCCAGACAAAGGACAACAACCGAACTTACCGCGTACGCAATAATCACAATAAAAATCGTTTGTGATATATGCGATTTTTCCTTAAACCATTCCATGAAAGCCACTATCTTCCTCCTTACATATATAGGAATTAATTAGTGTCTGTCCACAAAGTCGGTTACTTTGCGGACAGACCTTGCATTTGCTCCCGATTTGTGCCAAAACGGTACGCAAAATGCCTATTTTAAGGTTGACTGTCCATAATGTGTCTACATTATGGACAGACTCTAATTAGACAGATGTTCTCAATAGCGCTGGATGATTTGGATGCGGCCAAAACAGCTTTTGGAATTATGCACCCAAAAAACCCGCAATTGCCTGTTTTCACTGCCAGCAATGCGCGGAAAAGGCTTTAAAGAAGAAAAAAATGAATGTCCTGTTATGCGTGCGCTTGTCCCCCGCTTAAGCAATTACGAGGCCTTGTTTACCGTAGCGTTTGCTTCCAGAGGTATAAAGATGTGGAAGGTTGTGCCTCTGCCTTTTTCGGTGTTTACTTTGAGGGATCCTTTCACCTCACGCAGGCGGTCCTGCACGAGGCTGAGGCCCACGCCGCGGCCGGCGTGGACGCTGACTGAGTCCGCCGTGCTGAAGCCCGGCATAAACAGGGCCCGCAGGAGCTGGTTCTTGTTGTCGGCTTCTTCCGGTTTTATCAGGTGCATTTCCAGGGCGCGTTTTTTGATTTTGTCAAAATCAAGCCCCCGGCCGTCGTCTTTAAGGCGGGCGTGTACTTTGTCGTCGTCAATGGTTATGGAAAGATGGATAAGCCCCTCGGCTTCCTTGCCGGCCGCCGTCCGTTCGTCCGGATCCTCAATGCCGTGAACCACGGCGTTCCGTACCAGTTGGGTAAGGACTTCCTTGATGATCCGGCGAAAACCGGATTCCAGAGCCGCGGCGTCAATTTCTCTGGGCACAAAACGGACTTGTTTGTTCAAATCCTTCGCCGCCTTGCCGCCGGCCTTGGTCAGCGTGTCAATAAGAACCTGCCCGCTTTGCCTGCCGCCGCCGCTGCCCCGGAACGCGAGTATCTTGTCGATTGCCTCGCGGAATTTGTCTTTTTCCCGCATGATGTGTTCCAGCTCCACCGTGATATGAAGCACGTCTTCAAAGGAGACCGTCGGCTGATCCCGCAGGTTTTTGATCTTGTCTTCCAGGGTATGGAGCTTCTTGCCGTATCCGTCAAGGCCCAGAATGAGGGCGTTGGATTTTATGGCGTGTACGGACTGGTATATTTCTACCATTACCTGATTGGATGTGAGCGTTTTGTCTTTCAGAATTTCATTGACCCGTTCAAACTCGTATTCGGAATCTTCAATAAAGTCGTTGAAGACTGTGGGCTCCACCTGCACGATTTCAAACAGGGAGCGCATCTCTTCCTGCCGCTTGTTTTCTTCTTCGTCAAGCTGATTCTGAAGCTCTTTCTCGGCGGTAATATCCTGCAAAGTACCGAGGATATAGACCTCGCCTTCGGCGCGGGTTACCGGGGCAAAGCCGCAGTCGAGTATCCGCGTTTCCCCGCTCTCTATGCTTATATAGCTCAGTTCCCGCAGGGGGTTGATGTCGTCCAGCATGGCCTGATCAAAAGAACGGTTGAAGATCATCTCGAAATAATCCTTGAGGGTTTCCATTTCTTTGGCCTTGATGGACGCGGAGAGCAGGTGAACAAAGTCTTTCCCCTGCAAGTCGCTGGCGGAAAGCACTTCTTCCAGGGCTTTGGAATAGGCGGGCTGGATAATAAAGTCCCGGTTCATCAGGAACAGGCCGACCTTGAGGTTGTCCTTCATGGCGGTAATCTCATCCCGCTCGGTTTGCAGGGCCTGGGTAAGATGCCTGACCCAGCGATCCTTGGTCTGGCGGATCTGTTCAAACACGACGGTCAGGAGAAAAATCAGAGCATAGATAGCGCCGATACGGAAGGCCATGTCGGCGGTGTACGCAAAACCTCCCAGGCCGGGGAAAAAGATCACCGCGGCAATTCCGGCGAGGAGTAGCAGCGAAAGGGCCGCGCCCACTTTCATCCCCAGCACTAAAATGGTGATAAGGGGATAGGCAAACACCCACAGGCCGGCAAAGCCCTGGATGTCGCCGCCGTACATCAGCATGGCGCAGAGTACCCCAAAAGGCCCAAGGGGAAGAATGCCGCTGATAAACATGGGAATATTGGTCCGCAGGAGGAGCATGGTACAGAAGCAGACCAGGCCCAGGCCAATATCCAAAAGTCCCCGCACCGCGTGCCCTTCCATAATAACCATGATGCCGAAGGAAACAAGCAGGAGGCCGCCGGCGATAAGCGCCGCGTTGAAAACCACGTAACGGACAATATCCTCCGTGTCCGGAGTGCCGCGGCGGCCGGCGAATTTGCCGCTGGTCAATACCTGAAAAAACACATCTTTTACCGACGCCATATTACTTCCTCGCTATCGCCTCAATTGCCACTGAAAGATTAAAGGTGGTGTTGTCAAAAATGGTAAACGGAATACAGATGATCCGCGCCTGGTTTGCGGGCCACTTAATGGAATGTTCCCTGCCTTGCACGATGGTAGGCAGGGAGATAACCAGGCGGAAGGCTCCTTCCAGGTCTTTTTTCACGTTCCCCGCGATAATATTGACTATCTCGCCTACGGCGTCCACTACATCATCGTCCACATCCGTATGCCCGGAGTTGGTGAGCATGCCCGTCAGCTTGATGGCCAGTTCCTTTTTCATGGAGATAACTACCGCCCCGCGCGCCTCCCCGGTCAGGCCGATAACCGCCGAAATGTCCCATTCCATCACCGAGGTGGTTTCGGCAAAATAGGGGTGTCCCTCGGACAACTCCGCTCCCACAAAGTCCCTAAAAACGCTCTTGCATACATCCACAAAGGGCTGAATATACTTTTCCATGGTTCATTCCTTTAAAGAGATTTAATCACAATGAGATTCTTTGAATCTTGTCCCTGAAGCTTTTTTCGCTCACCGGCTTGACGATATAATCGGTGGCGCCGGCCTTCAGGGCCTCAATAACATTATACCGCGCCGCCTCGCTCGTTACCATGATGATCGGCAGTTTCGCGTATTCCACCTGGGAGCGCACGTGCTTGAGGAAATCAAGGCCCGAAAGCTGGGGCATGTTCCAGTCCAGGAGCACCAAATCTATCTTTTGGTTTTGAAGCTGTAACAGAGCGTCCTGTCCATTTGCGGCTTCAACAAACTGACAGGGTATTTTCATCAACGCAAAGGTATTCTTGACAATATTCCGCATAATACGGGAATCGTCCACTACCAGGACGGTCTTCATCCGTTCTCCTTCGTTTTTATAGTTGGGTTGTTCAGAAACTTCAGTTTCCGAACAGGTCAAGTATCTTTTATTTAGGTTGTTTTGGCAAGTGGACGGATGTTTCCATGAATAGTGAGCGCAGCGGAACCGTAATACCGCCATGCGCGCTGTGTCTTTGTGATTTTATTCGAAAGCCTCGTTTAATACCCAAGGCAAGCTGCGCTTGCCAAGCTTGCTCCGGCTCAAATGCCGCAACGCTTACAATGATTTGGTATTAAACCCAAGAACCCGCTTGAGCGGGAGAGGTATAATAAGCCTCCTATCAAACGAGCCTCCGTTCCGGTACAAGCCAACGCTAAAGATACTGCGGGGCTTGCCCCGCGGAGGCTCATTTTTCAGCCTATCAACGCGCCACGGTCTGGCGTACCTGGCTGTCGGCAAATCCGTCGATGGATCTGACCAGGGCGAGCCAGTAGTTTGCCTCAGTTTCGGAGGTATAGGGACCTACCCGCACGCGGTACCATGTCTTGCCTTCCACATCGCGGTTTTCGACAATCGAAGTGATGCCTTTCTCGGCGAGAGTTTCCTTTACCCCTTCGGCCCGGACGAGGGTGGAAAACGCGCCGGTCTGTACCCAGTAATCATTGCGGGCTTTGCCTTGGGAAGGCTTCGCGGCGGCGGCCGGTTTAGCTGCGGCAGCCGGCTTCGCGGCTGGTTTTGCCGAGGCAACCGGAGCCGCAGAAGCGACGGGTTTGGCTGCGGAAGCGGGGCTCGCGGCGGCGGCCGGGCGGGCTTCAGGGGTGTCGGGGACGGCGGCCGCACTGGGTTTAGGAATATTGATAGTCATCTTGCTTGAGGTATCCGTATCGCTTTTCTCCACCGTGTATGTACCGTTTGCCCTTTCGCCGTTTATATAGAAATTGGTTTCCTGCGATGCGTTTGCCAAGGGAGAAGCCTGTATACCCCGGATACTGTCGGTGTTTTTCACCATATCCGCGGCGTCCACCGTTGCCGGCTGGGGAAAGGCAGGCTCCGCCGGCAGGGTTCCGCTTCTTCCCGAAGCTATGGGGCGGCTCGCGGAAAAAGCGCTCTCGCTTCGCGCCTTGGGTGAAAATATCAAAATGGAGGCGCTGATAACAACAACAAGGAAAACGCCCACCGAAACAGCCACAAGCAGCAGTTTTTTCTTTTCCATAAGCTAGACAATCTCCACTAATGAACATCCCCGCCCTAAAGGGCGGGTGTCCGGCAAGGCCGCGTTTTACTGCCGCAGGCCCACCTGAAACAAAATTGCGTCAATCCGCCGCTCCAGTTTCGCCCTGGAACGACGAAAAGCCGCTGCTGAAAATCCATGGTTTTCTACTCTGTAAATATCGGCTTTTCCCGCTAAATATTGAGTGGTGAAATCTTTCTGGCTGGCAAAGCGTTTGAACAGGGCAGACCAGGGAAGAGCGTCCCGCCTGCGGGCGCGCAGCAGGCGGGTGAGAAAAGGCGCGCCGACCAAAATGATGCAATCCAGCCGCCCAAAGACCGAAGATCTATGGAGCAGGGCCGCATTGATGACGCAGGTTTTCCCTTTCATGCTTTCGATCCATTCCTCGGTCAGGCGGTTTGCCGCCGGATGCACAATAGCCTCCAGCGCGGCCAGCTCTTCGCTCTTGCCGAAGACCTTTTCCCCCAGCAGCCGCCGGTCCACTGTGCCGTCCGGCCGCATGATGTCCCCGCCGAAGCGGACGGCAAGAGCCTCTTTTTCCGCGTCAAGGGCCGTATATCCGAGCTTGTCCACATCCAGCACCGGCAGCCCCCGCTGTTTCAGAAGGGCGGCCAGGTAATTTTTCCCCGCGCAATAGGTTCCGGTAAGACCGATCAGCATACTTTAGTATCGGCAGGATGAAGAAGAAAGCAGCTGCGCTGGAACTGGAGAACCGGATACTGGAAGAGAAAATAAAGCATCCCCGCCATGAATGGCGGGGTATTGAAGATTTCTCCTTGAAAATCTTGCGTATGTGAGGGAACAAATCCCCCCCACCCCCAGTTTTGCGCCCTAAAGGGCGGGGAATTAACCCCCTTTAGAGATTAAAGCTGGCACTGTTCCGGCAGTTTGGCCGTCATGCGGAACGGGTCACCGGCGCCGGGCAGTTGCCGCTGTTTGACGGCGGGGAATCCGCGGCGCCCGCCCGGGATAAGAAACCGGAAGGAACCATCGAGGCAGCCGGGCATACCAGAAGCAAACGGGACGGCAAACCCCTTGATGAAACGATACCGAGAGTAGATGAAATCATAGCCGTATTACCGGCAGGGGGCCTGACAACAACGCCTGTGAACGGGGGATACGGTTGTTCGTGATGGGGCGGAAGAGATGGGTGGTCCGGCTCTCCTGCGGGGGCGAAAAGTTCCTGTGAAGTATACACGCTGATAGAGACGGCGAAAGCGAATGGGCGGCCCTCCTACAAGTATCAGGCAAAAATAATTGCAAAGGCCGCTGCCATGAAATCCACCGATAACTGGGGGCAGCCGCTGCCCTGGAACCTCGCCCCATAATTTTTCGGGAGTGGCTGTATTTGACGAGTACGTATAGAGTTTCCAGAGGTTCCCTTTATATGCTATTCATAGAGGCGATTTTTAGAAAAGGGGGGATATTCTTTAGAAAAGTCTCTTCGGCATTCGGACTGTCACCTGAGATTGTTCAACTACCAGATTAAAAAATCTTTTTCCAAAAGGCGGAGTATAGCCTCAACAAAAAAATAATCTCCATAAATGATGGATACCTCCGTGTCATCAGGCCCGCCGTGGTAAGAACCGGTCCCCTTACCGATGATACCGTCAGTCTCCGTATTCCAGTCGGCGAAAGCCCTTTCACCGGAACGCAGTAAGTTAAGTGCGACGGCGGTGTAGAAGGATTTTTCATATTCCCCAACATGGCAGACGATTTCCAGAAGACCGCAGGAAGTAATCATGGCGGCAGTGGAATCGTACTTGACCGGGCGGGCGGGGGCGCGAAAATCAACCAATGGCAGCCAACCGTTCAGGGCAATGTTGGAAACCGCATAATGGGCAACCGACTTAGCCGCATCCAAATATTCCTTCCGCCCGGTATGGCGGAAACTCAGCGCGAAACCGTACACCGCCCAAGCCTGCCCCCGGCTCCAGGAAGAACCGGGTGCGTAACCCTGTCCGCCGGGAGTCTCAAGACATTCGCCGGTTTCCGGGGAAAGGACGGCGATGTGATTGCAACTCCCATCGGGACGAACCAGTACCTTGAGCGCCGTATCGGCGTGGTTTTGGGCTATATACGCGAAACGGGGATCGTGCAGTTCTTCACTTGCCCAGTAGAGCAGGGGGATATTCATCAGACAGTCGATGATGATCCAGCCGGTGCAATCGCCGTTCCAGGCGCGGATGAATTTGCCCGCCGGGTTATAGCGGCCCGCCAGGAGATTTGCGGCATGTAAGCCGCGCCTGCAAGAATCCCTGTTACCCGTAAGGCGGTAATTTGCCACCGCCGAATGGAGCCACATAAAACCTACGTCGTGGTGCAGCCCTTCCCAGCCTTCCAGGGCTTCATCCAGCCGTTTCTCCGCTGCTTCGGCGGCTTTGCGAAATTCCTCATTCTTCGTGGCGTGGTACATCTGCCAGAGGATTCCCGGCCAAAATCCGTTGGTCCACCAGTAGATACCATCGGGAACGTCAATATCATGGTAACGGCCGTTTTTGGCAATATAAGGGATAATGCCTTCCATTCGGGAACATTCCGCTTCCAGCTTGAATTTTATCTTTTCAAAAACCCCTTCCGCCCAGATGTGTCCATCATCGTTTAATGCATAATTCATAGTTTGTCCTTGTTTTATATACTTGCTCGATAACCAGCCTGGTTATTGAACAAGTCCAGTCTTTCTAAAGCCGCCTCATGGTTATTTCTCAATATAAGAAAAAAAATCAAAATCCGCGAAAGCTGTCCGGTCATCCAAATCTTGGCAGCATATCCCGGCAAAAGAGCCGGTAAACACCAAGCTGTTTTTTTCAATGTATTCGTCCGAAAGATGATCTGCGGGAAGGGCATCTCCGAGGGACCGCCATTCCCTGTTATCACGTTCAGTATTATCAACAGCATAAAAAAATCGTAAGGTTTCTCTCTGTACCTCAACAGCCAAATACAAGGGAGTTTCGGGGGGAACGGCAACGCCTTCGACCGCATAGGTAAGCTTCTTGTTATCGCATATCAGCACATTCAAGACAGAACCGGTTTTTCCCCCGGTAAGATGGGCATACATCCAGTTTTCCGTGTTGTATATGCAGATAAGCCCCGCCATCTGCCGGAAAGATTTCGGCGCAAATTCCATCACCGTCTCCGCCCGGAAACAAAAGCTCTGCCAGCGGGCGGCGGCCAAAGCCTGTTTATGCAGGGAGGCGGGACTTTCCCGGCCATAAAGCCTGAGCCAGCCGGGGCGTTCGGTCAGGGTCATCGCATCATCCAAAGGGCCGCGTAAAGTCTGGAGCCAGTCCGGCAGCAGGGCTTCATCAAAATCCGTCCGTTTACTGTGATTGTGTTTTTGCGTGATCCCGGGTTCCACCGCTATTTCCACTTCCAGAGAAGGCTCGTTACCGCCGTTGTCCAGCCGGGGCCAGTCGTCTACCCACTCGATTTTCTGCAAAGCCGTTTCCCGTCCCAGGGGGCAATTTCCCCGCATGGTCAGCGGACGGGCGCAGATATGCGTAATATACCAGTCGCCGCCTTTGTGAAGAAAGCTTGCGTGTCCGGCCTTTTGCAGCGGGTTATCAGGATATGGCGCGGAGGTAAGCAGCGGATGGCAAGGAGAAATTTCGTAAGGCCCCCATACCGATCGGGAACGGGCAACAACGGCGGCGTGTTGATAACCCGTACCCCCGGCGGCCGTCAGCAGGTAATACCAGCCGTCCTTTTTTATGATCTGAGGCCCCTCGGCTGCGCCCAGGCTGGTTACCTCAAATATCTTTTTTTGTTCCCCTACAAGTTTCATGTTCCGGGGATCAAACTCCCGTAAAACAATTCCCGCAAAACCCGCGTGGCCGGGGCGGTAATCCCAGAGCATGTTCAAAAAAAACTTCCTGCCGTCATCATCGTGGAATAAAGCCGGGTCAAACCCTGATGAGTTGATATATACCGGCGTTGTCCAACCCCCGTCTATGGTTCCGCAGGTGGTTATATAGTTGATGGTATCCTTAAACCCGGTACGGGTATGCACATCGGTTATGGCGAGCCAGAATTTACCGTCCGCCCAGGAAAGGTGGGGAGCCCACAATCCGCCGGAACTTTCCACCCCGTAAAAGGTCATGGTTACCGGACGGGAAATCATGGTCCAGTTGGTGAGATCCCGGGAATGGTAGATACAGATACCGGGCCACCATTCAAACGTTGACGTGGCAATATAGTAATCTTCCCCCGCCTGACAGGCGCTGGCATCGGGGTTGAATCCGGGGACGATGGGGTTTCGTAGTGCTATGACATTCATAATAATATCCCGCAATCAACATATTTCCATTCTTTTACATCGTAACGCGGCGCTTCCATTCCGTTACGGACAGCGGCAATGCCGCCCTCCGCGTCCTGAGTAAGAACCACTGTGTTGTATTTCCCTTCTTCGCAGGCAAGGCTTGTACCGTCATCTTCATATAAAGTAAAATGCTTTTCCCCGCTTCCAAAACATAACAGAGTCAGCCTGAATAAGGTGTGTTCTTCCACACATTGCGTTGAATCCGCCAGGGGAAGTATAACCCCGGATTTGACAAAAACAGGTATTATATCAAGCGGAGCATCATACACCAAAGCTCGCCCGCCATCAAAACGTTCATGAGTCCAAAAGTCATACCACCCGCCAGAGGGTAGAAATATACTCCGTGATTTTTCTCCCCGGAATACCGGCGCGATAAGGAGACTGTCTCCCAACATAAATTGATCGTCTATGGCATGGGTACGTTCATCATCCTGATAATCAAGCGCCAGGGCGCGTACCGGCGGCAATCCCTCAAGGCGGTATCGCCAAAAGGATGAGTAGAGATAGGGGACAAGCCGCATCCGCAGTTCAAGGTATTTCCTGGTAATAGCGATAATGCTGTCCCTTTCGGGCATTGGTTCGCCGGCAAGGTTTTTGGCTATATCCGTCTGGAACCAGGGCGGATTCGGGATTCGCCAGCAGTTCAGAAGGGACTGGGGCGAAAACACCACGGTCTGCAATCTGCGGATAAAATCTTCGCTGTTTTCACAGGATCGCACCTCAGGCGACCAGAGGAGGCCGGAAAAACCGGCGTTGATCAGAGCGCGGACAAACTGCCGGTGGTCATACAAATCACTGTACAGAACAAAGGGACTGCCAGCCGCCAGCGCCCATGAGGAACGAACGCCGCCAAATGTGCGTAGCCCCCGGTCCCGAAAAGCTCCTTCGATGGTCTTTTGGTAGAGCAGCCCCAAGGCGCTGTGCATCTGTTCACCGTCAAGCCCCGAGGGAAATGACGAAAGATCGGGAAAGGACCATGCGGAGGGATTAAAGTCGGAATTATCACATTCGTCGAGTTTGAACCCGGAAATGCCCTTATCAATAAACCGTTCCCGGTGATAGCCGCCGAATATGTCCTGCGTCTTTTTGTCCGCCAGATCGGGAACCAGTCCGCCCCACACCTCGTAATCGCCGGAATGCTCTTCCAGTTTTTCGTAAAGTTCCGACAGGGGATGGACAAAAACATGTTCCCAGAGGTTAATATGATACCCCTGCTTGTTCAATTTTTCCATTAATACTTCCGGCTCAGGATAAAGGTTTTTATTCCAAAGGTAGGTGCAGGAATAACTGTGCGTATGCCAGCCCGGTTCAAGGCCAATCACATCGACCGGAATTTTGCTTTCGCGAAACTGCTCTGCCAGTTTCAGTACCTGTCTCTGATCCGAGCCGCCATACATCCGGTACCAGTTGCCCAAAGCCCACAGGGGCGGGAGGCAGCCGCCGCCTGAAAAAAGATTGTAACGGCGGACGGCATCCAGCATTGAAGGCCCCTCGAAAAAATATATATCCGCCCCTTCACAATTTGGTATCTCAATAAGAACACACCGCTCGTTCTTCGCCTTTTTCAAAGCGTACAGGGACTGTTCGGAAAATTCCTTGTGTTCTTTTACCGGTTCGGTGCAGTTCTTTGACGAACCCTTCGCGCCGTTCGTGCCAAGATAGAACGTAACATACCGAAAGGTATCCACCAAAAGCCCGTATCCGGTGGTAGACACATAAAAGGGAACCGGCGCGTGGCTTTCACCGGTATCTGTAACCGGATCACTGTTTACTTTCATAAACCGCCGCCGGCCCGCGTGATTAAACGCATGAAACTGCAAGCCGAATCCGTAAAACCCCTCCTCGTTCTTCATGGGAATTTCCACGACAAAGCCCCGGCCGGTCTCACGGGAGATAATATCTCCGCGCCAGAAAGGCAGCACAGCGCCGTCCTCAAGAGGCGGCGCGTCCGGTGCGTCAGCGGCACGGAAAACCCCCACCGGCGTAATAACTTCGGGGCTGCCAAACCCGCCGCACCAAACACCTGAACAAAACTGATTCATATATACCCTGCTTCTATATCACCTGTGTTTTTTCTGAAACCACCCGGCACAATCTCACCATTTCATTTCCTGTTTGTATTTCGTTGGCGTTTTCCCGAAAATTTTTTTAAAAAGACCGCTGAAATACCGGGGATCCTGGAAACCCACTCTTTCGGCCAATTCCCATGTTTCAATGTCCTCCTCTCTCAGTATATTGAGCGCGTGTTCCATTCTTATGCGGGTAAGACAATCCTTAAAGCGGATTCCTGAATTCTTTTTAAAATAGACGCTAAAATAAAACGGATTCATATAGG
>JAITIC010000063.1 GCA_031279635.1 Treponema sp.
CCTTGCCGCCAAAACTCCCGATCAAATTGTAGAATTACTACACCAATACAAATAATTTATTTTAAGAAAGAGGGGAGATGTCTCTCCCCTGGGCCGCACTTCGTTGCGTCCCACCCCTCGCTGCGGGGGATACCCCCCGCAACGCCCCCAAAGACAAATAAGTAAAAACCGCTTCGCGGTTTTTCCAAATAGTTTACCTTCGCCAGCTGCCGCATTTATCCCCATTGTGGGGCCTTTATTCCGCATACCCCTTGTCATGCCCCTTGCTTATGCGCCCGGTGAGCTGGCGCGCAAGGGGCACGCCAACCCTCCGGCCTTCGGCCTCCGGGTGCGGGGCATTGTCCATTCCCATACCGGGGCATTCACTCCTCTCCATCCGCCGCAAAGAGCAACGTTACTCCCTATAGTGGCAGGGCCAACGGCTGGGTGGTTTTTCCCCGGACGGGGGAGGGCCGGGGGGAACCGGGGTGGCCCCCGGCGGCCCTCCCCCTTAAACCGGGGAAAAACAAAGGGGTCGGCCTGGGGTCATGGCTGGCTTGGTTCCTGCCATATCCGCCCGGTAACACATCGGGTTTTCAAGGGGTGTACAAAATGTATGCCTGTCAAAAGCGGTATTACCTCCGCAGTTTTCGGAAGTATCGGCGGTTTCCGTCCGGCGCCTTGCATGGTCTCTGGGTGTCTCCATGCCCAAAGCCGTTGATCAAGTTGTCAATGCGCTTCCGTCTATCTTCTCTCCGGGTACGGTTTGTCTGGCCTGCAAAGACCAAACAAAATGCAAATCTTGCGCCTTTAGCCAGCAGCCCGCCGCAGCTTCGGTGGTCCCGGCTGTCTAGCGGTTATGGCCCCCGGCTTGTCCGGGGGCCTTTAGGGGGCTTTATGGTTTGCTATCAGGTATTAGCGCAGTTTGCGTTTCACCAGCATAGGCCGGCGCTTGTTTCTACCCATGTCAAAAAACAAAACGCCCGTCCCTTTCTGGTCCGGTCCGGCTTACCCTTCGGGCATTGCCTCAAGTACCGCCGCTTTTTTCAAACAGAAGAAGAAGCGGCCCGGTATGTCGCTTATCTTCATGCGGTCTATAAAGGCCGCATTATTCCCAATCCGCCGCTACCAGGCGGGCAGCTTACTTTATTTTAGGGGGTTTCAGAATGGATTATTTTTCAAAATGCCAATCCGTAGAGGAAAGCAAAAAACTGTTTAAAAAACTACTCATGCAGTACCACCCGGATCACGCAGGGGAGGAAGGGGAAAACATCACCAAAGAAATCATAGCGCAGTTTAACGCCTTTCTTAACGGTTTTGTGTCCCATTCTTTTCATTCCTACTACGAGGACAAGGAATGGAAACCCAAGGAAGAAGAGGTCTCACCATTTCAAGAAATACTCCGCAAAATCATAAACCTTGATTGTCAAATCGAAATCATAGGGTACTGGATTTACTGCTTCAACTCAAAAGAGGTAAAGGAGCAACTAAAAGAATTGGGCTTCTGGTTCTCCGGCAAGCATAAGGCATGGGTGTATTCCGGCAAGCCCAAAAGGGGCAGGGCGGGAAAAGAAACGTTAGACGAAATCAGGGCACGGAAAGGGAGCCAAAAAATAGAGAAGGAGGAACAGGAAAAAGAAAAACAAAAGTACCCGGTTAAGGTAGCGGTTTAAGTATCAGCGCCCCCGCTTGTGCGGGGGTATTCCAAAGCAAGGAGCAATCATTATGGAAACAATAAAAGCCATTCCCCCGGAAGTAGCCGCCATTATTCCCCTGGGCCAATATGCGGTAACGGAGGAACATCTTGATACCTTTGCTGAGGCGGTAGAACGGCTTACAGCCCAAGTACGGAAATGTCCCCACATCGGCGGGACAGACGGCATGAAGGAACATCCCGCCACATTCCATTACTTTTACAGCGGAACGGATATGTATATATGCGAATATGACCGGGAACACGGTATCATGTTCGGGTTTTTCATTTTGAACGGTGATCTTCACAATGCGGAATGGGGATATATCGACCTTGCGCAAATACTTACTATTCCGGTTATGAACATTGATTATCACTTTGAGGAGCAGAGCGTAGAAGCGGCGTTGTACAAAAAGTACCCCCGCCATTTCAGTAAACCCGCCTCACTGGAAAGGAGTTGACTATGTTGTTACCAGTTTTCAGCGGCCAGAAATACAGTTATTCCTACGAACCGGAAACCCGGAATTATTTTTTGCACGATAACGAATATAAATCCCATGCATATTTACAGGGAGACGATGCCCGGATATTCCGGAAGGAAATAGAACGCATAGACGAATTACCGGAACCGGAAAACAAGACCGGGTTATTAACGGAAAACGCCATCAAGTTTTATTTGTAAAAACAAAAGGCCGCCCGGAATAATCCCCGGACGGTCTTTCTATCTGTTCTCTGCTATCCGCAATCTGTCAGGTTCCCGAACCTCCGCCGCTTGCCGCTTTTGTTTTCAGGATCACCATGTTCCCCGCAGGCCGGGTAACTAAAAATCCGTCCCGCTTGCGGAACCGCAGAAACAGTTCCCCGTACTGCATACTTTCCGTGGTCTGGTCAAACTTCTTTATCTCTATCCCCTTCCGGTCTCCATGCTGGATGCGTTTCGGGTTCATAAAGATTGCGAAGGGAGTATTGGCCCCAATGTCCGTCAACTGCGGCATGATGGAAACTTCGTGGTAAGGGTACAAGTCCAGTTTTCCCGGCATGGCTTCCGTGGGCCTTCTCCAGATAGGCCTCCCGTCAGCGTCTTCAATGTTGGCGATATGGTTTAATACCGTTTCATGCAGGAACCAGGCGCAGTCTTTCCGTTCCTCCGCCGGAACCTTGTACACCGCGTCCCTAAAGTCCTTCCAGGTCAGGGCGCTAATAAGGTGGCTGCCCAGGGTTACGGTCGTAACGCCGTCCGCCTTCATCGCCCCGGTAAAAGGATCCTCATCGGCAAGGAGACATTGCCGGTCAAACTCTTGCCCGTAACTTTCCGTAAATTCCTCAAGGAAAATGGCCCCCAGGTCGGTAAAGACATCTTCCTCAAACTCGTCATACCACGGAATAAACCCGGCCAGGGTATAGGCTTTCAATTCTACCCGTTGCGCCCCCTGCGGCTTCGAGCCGGTAATCTGCTGTCCGTAGGCGGTAAGCCAATGGAGTTCCACGCCTCCCCGGTTTCGGGTGGGGAGAAAGATTGAAGGCCCCATCATGGGACGGTGGCGGACAAGGCTCATCATCACCGATTTTTTGGCGGCGTCCGTCATGATCTCCGTTTCGTAAATCGGATTGATAAGGTATTGGTCATTGGTTGACAGGTTCCCCATCGGCGTACCGAGGGGAGCTTTCTCGACAATGTTCCAGCCCTTTTCACCCCAGGAGACATCGCGGGGATTAGTCCAGTTCTCCGCCTTGAGGTTCGGGGAAAAGGACAAATCGGCAAGGGCCTTGTGGTTTCCCGCCCAGGCCGCCGCAATCCCCTTGCCCAGGTTGTAGAGCAGCTCCCGCCGGGAAAGTTCGCGGGGATTAGCCGCCCTGCCTTTCAGTTCGTCCCGCAAACTTTTGACGGTACTTTTCAGGGCTTCCACTTCGGACGTTCCCTGTACCGTCACCGTCTCAAGGGTTTTTACGACACCCTCTAAGATAGCCTCTTTCTCCTGAAAGTAGGCCGTTGCGGTTTCCGTGTTGGTAAAGCCCGTCAACTCGATTTTCTTCATGGCCGCCAGTTGTTTCTTGACGGCTTCCAATTCCTCATTACCCATAGACAAATCTCCTTACAGATTATTGATTATCCCACCCCAGAATGTGGGGCAGGTTAAATCCTGTGTTGGTTCCGGCTTTGCCGCTTCAATATTTTTTGCCAGGGCAAACGGATTAGCCGGAACATTGCAAATGCTAAACTCTAAAAGTTCCTGCTTGCGGAATATCAGCATTGTTCCGTCCTTAGCCGTTTCCTTGTCCGGTATTTCTATCTCGATAACCCGGAAGCCTACGGAACCGGCCCGGATCACCCCGGCCTTTACCCGCTGCCCTATGGCCCAGCCAAAGGGGTCATAGTCTCTGTCATTGAAAACGACAAGGCCATGAAGCCCTTCATCATCGGCGGTAAGCCCGTCGATCTTCCCGATAGCCGGAATGTCGAACCGGTGCGCCCACTCCACCACCGGATTATCCCGGTACCGCTTATAGTCCCAGCCAGCCGGGTCTATCCGTTCACTGAACCGGTCAAGGTCAAAGGTGGAAAGCGTCCACGCTATTCCCTCCCCGGCTTCCCCACCGGCGGCAAGGGCAAATGGTACGGATGCGATCAACTCCACGTCCCCCATAACTTTCTGCGGCCCTGCCGCTTCTTCCTTCACGCCGAGGAAATCCAGTAATACCGCTTTGTTCTCCGCCCTGAATTCCCTGCCCTTAGTCCTAATCACCATATTCATTCCTCCCCTAACTCAAACAGTAATACCCGTTCAATTTGATCTTCCCGGCGTTCTGCGCCAGCCGTATCATTTGCGGGACATTCTTCGCCTGATACCGCGAGAAAATACTTGTCCGGTGATTCGCCACCGTCCGTTGGCTTATATCCAGCAGTTCCGCAATCTCTTTCCTGCGTTTCCCGTTTGCCAGCAAAACCAGCACCTCATCCTCCCGGTCGCTTTCCCGGCTTGACGGTTCCGGTATGACATCCAAATCTTCAAAAGCTTTCTGTACCTTCTGGGCGATATATGCCTTCCCGTCCAGGATTGTCTTAAAGCCGTGCATAAAATCGGCCATGCCGTGGCGGAGGGAAATATACCGATCCACGCCGTAGAACAAAAACCGCAGTTCTATATCCAACGGGCATTCCCCCAGGGAAAACGCCGCGATGGTGAGGCCCGGCATATCTTCTTCCCGCAGCCGCCGCAGCATATAGGGCGTTGCCGTGCCGTAGAAACCGGCCTCAAAGAAAACAAGGCGGGGTTTGTAGTCGTTGATGACCCAGTTCAAAGCCCTCGCGCCCCTGTCCGTCCCTTTCATGTTGATACAGCCGAATTGCCGGCAAAGCATTCTAGCCAGGGGGAATATCCCCTTTGACCTGCTGACAAACAATATCCCGCCTTGGTTCAATTTACTGTTCCTCCTTTCCTATGGGGATAAGGTTTTTCGGGCGGTACCACGTATCGCCCCAGGGCTTGGTGTCTTTACCCCGTTCTTTCAGAACATCGTTAATTGTTTTTAGTCCGGCGTTAATCTCCGCAATGTCCCGCTTGCTCTGCGCGTCTTCGCTATCTTGTAGTTCCGGTATGTCCCACAAGTCAAAGACCCCGGTTTCTTTCAACCCAAAGCGCGTAAAGAATTGGCTCTCAAGTATCTGTTCAAATTGCCGGAGTATGGGGATGAGGGTGTATTTCCAAAATGCGCTGTGCTGTTCAGAGGTATCTTTGCCGGAAAGAGACGTTGATTTATCGTTGATATTGGCTACCCGTGGAGGGATGCCGTACTTCGCAAGGATGGTGTAGAGGTTCCACCGTTTCAGTTCAAACAGTTTCACCACTTCGGGAGTAAAGGAAAGGGGCTCAAAACTGGTCCCCTTGCCCAGGACGGCAATCTTCCGCCCCGCCTTCACCGCCCCGTACTTAGTTTCCCACCGGCGTTCTAGCTGTTCCGCTTCCTCCGGCCTTAGCGTCTGTTCAGTCTTGAGTATCCCTTGCGGTATGGCGTTGTTCTTGAGTAATTGCGAATTGGCTTTATTGGCGTAGTAGTCCTGTTCCAGATCCAGGCTAATGGAAAGGAGCGGATTAACCCCCCGCACCGGGTTCCAGGGGTTCCAGTCCCGGAAATGGATGAGTTCATCGGAGAGGATAGGGATAAGTTCAGTCCCGGCATGGTAGAACCACCGCCGGACTTTGTTTGTTATGCCGCCATGTACTGCCCCACTGCCGTACCCCTCATGGCGTAGTTTCCGGGGGTTAAGAACGTACAGTTCTTTGGGTAATCCTCCGGTGTAGTCCGGGCCGAACCACCAGAACGCCTCGCCCTCAAGGTTCCACCATGCGGCGGTTTCCTTCCAAAGGTCGTAGCGGCTTAAAGCGGCGTTGGGCCTGCGGAACAGTTCATACAGGGGGCCGGTTTTTACATCGTCCCCCTCCTTTTTGACCACGAAATCGGCCCGTGCGATATTGCGGATAAGGATATTGACCGCGATATTGACCCAGGCATTGTACAAATAGCCGTCCCCGGAACGGGGAACACCATTAACTATATCAAAGTATTCATCATCCGTAGAAGAGCTTGGAAAAAAACCGCCGCTTTTATGATGGATGCCATCATTCCCGGAGTTTATAGTATTCCGCTTATGGTTTGAAAAGAGGCGGCTGAATATGCTCATTGGAACACCACCCCCTGCTGGACATCGGAGAATACCGCATAACGCAGGGCATCCATGAAATGGTCGTTGACCTTGACAATCTCTCCCGCCTCGTCCCGGCAGTAATCCCATATTTCAGATAACACCCCGGTACATTTTTCACAGACATAAAATTGGCGGCGTTCAATCTTGGCGTTGATAAAGTCAATCCCGCTTTCTACGCTGTTATTGGCCTTCGTTCCCCCGGTAATTTCCTGTATCCGTTCCCCTCCGGCAGGATCGCAGTACACCGGAAGGCCCATGCCGTTTACGCAGTCAAGCCAGCCACGGGCGGTCAATTCCTCATTGAAGGATTGGGTAGTCATGTTAAAGGCCCCGTAATCACAGAGGACATATATCACATCCCCCAGCCAGCCGATTTTGACAAAGGTAATGTTAAGCCCAAAGTCCTGCCCGGCGGCGTAGCGGTCAAAGGTTTCCGGTAAGTCCGCCGCCTTCACAATCATCGTTTCGTCAAACTTGTCGTAAATAACCCCTTCGGCCTTCACCCATAAGCCGTCACGGAACCGGGCTTTTTGCTTTTCGGGCAGGACATCAAGAATGTCGCTGATATAATCTTCCGGGAGGTGGTCCCGGTTATCCTCCGGGTTTAAGAGCATGGTTTGATACAGTTCCGGTTTCTCTAGTTGCTCCCCGGAAAGAAAAGTTTTTTTAAGCACGAATATTTTATAGGCCCAATGCAAAGGGCTGCCCGGATTGCAGTCATAGACAAAGAGGTTCCGGCAGCCCGGCACTCTCAGTGCAAGACGGCTATAGGCGGTTGTTACGGCGGCGTAGGATAATTGGCTAATCTCGTTGAAGTAAATCGTGTTGTATTCATGCCCTAAAATCTTATCCGCCTGTTCCCGGTCTCCCAGCCCTCCTATCCATATTTCAGAACCGTTAAAAAGCGTAACCATGCTTTCATGGGCCAAATAGGTGTAGCCGTTTTTCCCGATGGTATTATCAAGCCAGGGCAGCAGAGTTTCCCGTAGTACC
>JAITIC010000084.1 GCA_031279635.1 Treponema sp.
ACTATGCGCTCACGCGCACGGTTTTGGACCAGGCTCTTGCAGTTTCCCAGGCTTTCAGCCTTGCGAAACTGCGGATTTTAAGGTTGCTGTTCCAAAACTGAAGTTTTGGAACAGCCTCAGATTATAAAGCCTAAGCACAGGATGCGCAAAGATTTCAGAGTAATCTGAAATCTTTGCGCCGGGCTTTTGCCCCGATTTAAAACCGATTACAATCTCATCTTACACAGAAGAATAAGAGAAACCACTGACTACGCGGACAGAACGGACAAAAGCGCGGGCTTTGAACCAAAAGTCCGAATTGTCCGTGAAGTCCGTGGTAATTTTTTCTCCTTGAGTAACATGAGTTACAATTTGATAATTTCCGGTTCTTTGGTAAAATCAGAAATTGTCGCAGTAACATTTTTGAGATATAATACCTGTGTATTATCATCATCTGCGGAATACATGTTTTTCAACTGCGGATACGCATCAAGCATGTGTTGTTTTACTTCACGCCTCTCATCTTCAACGGCAACGGCCTGTATGCGTATCCATTTATCGCCGTCAAAAGCGCAAATTTCTATTTTGGGGTTTGCGCTCATTTGCTTTGAAACACTTTTGATCTTTCCGGTTTGGATATAAAGTTTTCCGTCAAAAATGTCTATTGTGCCAAATGGTCGGACTCTGGGCTGATCGCCTTCCGTTGTAGCCAAATAATATGTTTGGCATTTCTTCAAAAAATCATACACCTTTTGCATTTCAAAATACCTCCCGGTAATATATACGAAACTCTACCAAAAATCGGACTCTTTGTCGAGTGGCGGCTATCGGGGACTATAAAAATCACATCTTCAATTTCAACTGGAGCATTTCCCTGAATTTCAGGACCGTTTCATTTTTCGATTCTATGGCCAGGGATGCTTCGCAGTCGGCAAGGGCCTGGGGGTAGTCGCCGATGTGGTAATAGGACTGGCCGCGCCTGAACAGGCAGAAGGACTGGTAGGGGTTTATGGTGAGGGATCGGGTAAAGTCGTCAATGGCCTCGGAGTATTGTTTCAGAACCGAATGCACCACCCCGCGGTAATAGGCGGCCTTGTAGGATTTGGCATCCAGTTCCAGGGTGTGGCTGAAATCGCCGATGGCGTCGTCATAGTGTGAGCGGGCAAAATTGGCCATGCCCCGGTGCTTGTAGATAAGGGAACTGATGGCGTCGTCGGGCTTGAGTTCCAGGATGCGGCTGTACAGGGCAATGGCCTCGTCAAAACGGTTTTCGTTGTGGGCGTAAAGCGCGCTGAGTAATAGATCATCAATGGAAGCGTTCTCCGGCGAAAGGGGTTTGGAAGCCCCCGCTTCCGGTATTTCCGTTTTCGCGGCATGTTCTTCCGTGAAAAGCAGGCTGTCGGTAGATTCTTCGATTTTTTGGTAGAAACTTTCGCGCCGTTTTCCCAATTCGCCATTGAGCTGGCGCTGGTAGGTCCGTATCTCCTGAAAAATAATATCCGCCAGGGAGAGGCTTGCGTTAACTGCCGCCAGTTTGCGCTTCATGGGAGTATCGAAAGGGGTGAATTCGGCCTTGTAGACCAGTTCGTGTTCCACTTCGGCCCATGCGTCCTGTAAAATCGTGCGGATCTGGACTTCCGCCACCTCGCAGTCCGTTTCGCCCCCCTTTTCAATAATCACGCCGGGTATTTTTATTAAGAGGTGCGTCGATTCATAGCCGAATTCCCTAAAAGTGTAGCCGCCTTTCCGTTCTACCTCAACAAATTCAAATTGTTCCCTCAGCAGATTTTCAACTATGGAGAGATCTTCGATAAAAGGGCAGACAATCCGTATGCCCATAAGATCGGTTATGCGGGGAGGACCGGCGGCGGAATCAACTCCGGCCTTGAGGATCCGCAGGTGTTTTTCATAATAACTTTTGAAACTCTTTATTCGCCCCCTGACGATTGGACGGGACGGAAGAACGGAAACCGCCTGCTCAATAGCGCTTTCCAGTTCCGCGGCTATCAAACGCCAGGTGTCCGCGTGTGTCTCATAGTACCGCAGGAGACTGTCCTGATTAAAAATGTCGTTGTTCATATTATTTATATAATAAAAGAGCCGTCTGAAAATCTCCTGACTTTCAGACGGCCCGTCTGTGGAAAGTTCCGGCTATCGGTTCTTGCCTTACTGTTGTTGTTGTTGTTCCTCTTGCTGGCGCCGGGGATCATCGAAATTAAGCTCTGTGGCCTTCTTCTCGGTGTCCAGATAGCGGAGCACCTGCTCGTGTCCAAAGCGTTCCATTTCCCAGACTTTCCGGGCGTTTTCACGGTCATAAATGATGTGCCAGAGGGATTCGTCTTCAATATCCCGCTCGGTGTCAAGCACCGCCTTATCGTAGACAACCTTTACCTCTTTGAAATACCCGATAAAGTCACCGCCCGGCCTTGCCGCGTCCCGCTGGACGAGGAAGCCGTCGAATTTAATGAAGGGGGTGGAATCCGGATACAGGGGATACAGGCGCAGGTCGCGGTTCCGTACTTCCTGAATGTAGGCGGGGTTGTTCCAGGTAAGCCTTCCCCATCCGTCATAGTTCAGGTAACCCATGAACATGGTTTTCCGGGCGCCGGTATTGTCGATAATAATGGCCGAAAGACCGTGGGGAAAGTTGAGGCCGTAAGCTTCAACTTCGAGCGATTTGATGGTTCCCACATTTTTTAACACGCCGTAGCTGTTCTCGAAGCGGCTGGGGCCGGTGATACCGTCTCCCTCACCCCCTTCAATGGTTCCGTCATCCTGCACGTTTGCCTGCGGTTCATAAGCGGGAATCTCGAACGGCGGTTTAATCAGCGCCCAGGAATTATACGGCTCCACGGGGAAGTGTATGCGCACGCCCATTACCGTACCGTACTGCTTGGAGGGCGCTTCCCTGACAAGGCTGTTAATCATGTTTTCCACATTCCGGGAAGACGAGGCAAGCAGCACTTCCCAGTTGTTAATGGCGAGAGATGTCTTCATCACATTCCTCTGTTCCTGGGTGAAACTACCGCCGGCCACCTGGGCATAATCCATCATGGTCTGACGGTTGTTAGTGAGGACATCGGGGTTATTTGCGTCGGGCATGATATCGGCTTTCAGCAAAGAAAAATCGATAAGCGTGGCTTCTTCAGCGAAAAGTGACCCCGCCACCAGCAACGCGATGGCGACAAGAATAAGCGTCCGTTTCATGTACAGCTCCTTTCAATTCATAACAAAATAAATGTTGTTATCAAGATTTTAACGAAATTAGGGTTGTTTGTCAACGACAAAACGCCAAATTTTCGTTTTTTTCCTAAAAAAACACGCGGGCGCTTCCGGTTTCCTATATGGACGCCCGGGTGTTCCCCATTTGCCGGAATTCTTTACTATATGCGGCCCTTCCGGCTATAAAAAACCGCACCTCCCTTACAAAGGAAAAATTTCTCCGTATGCCCTCATACAGGGTACGGAAGTTGGTCAAAACCTCCCCTCCTTCAACGGGCGGCAGGGCGGCGTCTTCCGACAGATCCGTGTACACCACCCCGTCGCGGTACAACAGGGACCGCAGCCTGGTTTCCCTGGGGAACAGGGGAAGGGAGTCCGGCGAAACCGGCCCCCACAACGCCTCTTCCACATACCGCGTTATGTCAATCTCTTGGGACGGCGACCGTTTCAACATCCGATCCTCAACGGTCACTCCGCCGCTGTCAATAGCATAAAACACGAAGGTCCTTCTTACAAGCCCCAAATTGAAAAAATCGACAAACGCGGCAATTCCCAAAATCGCCAGCAAAAACAGGCGGCGTTTTCGCTTGATCGCCAAAAATCCCAGGAGGGCTTCAAGCCTGTTCTTCATAGCAGTTTGCCGCGCTTCGCGCTATTCCCCCCAATTGCTTTGCACAGGCTGCGCCGGGGCGCCGCCCTAATGCCGGAGAAGGTCCTCCTCCAATTTTTCAGTGCGTCTCTGGCAACAGGCTCGTCCGCCTCCGTCAGTGTACGGCGGTAAATCCGCCGGAACGCTCAAAGACACTCACAAAGTCGGTGATTCCTTTATACAACGCTTCGGTAAGTTTTTGCAAGCCTCCTTCACTGGTCATAAGCTGGGCGTCCTCCGGATTGGACACAAAGCCCAGCTCAACAAGTACCGCCGGCATCCGGCTGTTCCGTACGACAAACCATTCCTCCGCCTTCAGGCCCCTGGAAGGGATCGAAGCTCCCAGGGTTTGCTCAAAGGCTTTCAGTATGGATTGAGCTATAATGATGCTTTCGGTGGTGAATTCCTCCTCCAGCATGGCGTTCAGAATCGGGGCTACCCCGGCGGAATCGGGGTATTTGGAACGGTCCAGCACAGTCCGGCGGTAGTCGGGGCTGAGATACCAGACTTCGTAGCCCCGCGTGCGGGGGTTAAAGACGTAGTTGGCGTGGATTGAAATGTAGATGATCGCCTCGTTTTCCTTGAGCGGCACGGAATTGGCCATGGAAGTCCGTTCTTCCAGTGTGTAAAAAACATCGCTGTCCCTGGTCATCAGTATCTGCTTGTCGGGATAGGCGCGGACCAGCAGGTTTTTCAGTTGTTTTGATACGTTGAGGACGATATCTTTTTCCACCACACGCAGGGGCTTTCCGTTGACTACCGGGCTGCCTATGGCGCCGGGATCTTTGCCGCCGTGTCCGGGATCAATGATAATCGCCGCGATACGGAAACGGTCTGAGTCTTCCTCAAAATAGCGGGTAAAGGCATCTTTCAGGGTGAGCGCAAAAGCCTGGGGAAAGACAAGCTCGCCCTTGTCCTGATAAGGCAGGGGTACGGTGAAGACCTCCCTGCCGTCAAACATTAAAAAGCCGGTTTTCCCGGCGCTTGCCGCCGAGCTAAAGGTCCCGTTGTGGCCGCCGAAGGAAAAAACACCGCTTTGAAAAAACGGGTCCCAGCGCAGTTCAGGCGGCGCCTCTCCCGCCTTTCCGGCGGACTTCAGGGCGGCGATAGTCTCGTCCAGGGTAAGGGTTTGAGGGGCGGCAGCGTTTTGTCCGGTTGCGGGGCTTGAAACGGCCGCGCTTATCGCCGTGCCCGGCGTTTGGGCGAAGCCAGGGGAAGAGAGGAAAAGCAGCACAATGAGTAAACGCAGACGCGCCGTGTTTTTCAGCATCTCTTTCTTTTATCCTTAATTACCGGGACTCCCGCAAAGGATTTTATCGATGTAATACACCGCCCCCTGGTATCCGCCGCGGATAAGCGCGGCCCAGAAGGAACGCCCCAGGAGAGTACTATTATTATCGGAATTTTTGCCGTCTTCCGGCAGGGAAAGTCCGGTAAGGGTCCGCACCGCCGAGAGGCTTTCTTTCACCGTACGGCCGGCGTAGTCGGTGAGTTTTGAGGCGGTAAATTCGGGGAAGGGGATAAGGTATATTGACGGATCGTGAACGTCTGACGGCGGGAATTCGGGAAGGCGGGAAAGGACCGCCCGGAGTTCAGGGCCGGGCTGAAAGGCGTCGGGGGGGAAAACGGGGCCGGCGGCGTCCGTGCCGCTTCCAAAGGCGGAGAGAAAGGCGGCGGTTTCCGGGTCACCGGGATCAAGGCGGATCAGAATGGAGCGGGCGGCGGTTTCGGCGGATTGCGCGGCGGTCAGGCGGTCAGGCGCGGCGCTGATGATATTACCGCATTTGGTGACGTTGTTCTCCGGGAAACAGACCTTGCTTCCTTCGGAGATGCGGAGGAAAAGGTCTTTCACGCCGGGTTGGTTTCGGGCCGCGTCTATTCCGCCGATGGTTTTTACCGTGCCGGGGATGGAGACAAAGGCCCGCTCGGCGCTGGTCCATGTTTTGAGCGGAACGAGGCTTTCGGGCTTGTGTCCCGCGGCGATAAGAATCGCGGCTCTGACGGGTTCAACGCCGGACGAATACGGGTAAGTCCAGCCGGACATGTAGCCCCCTGAGAGGCGGGCCGCTATTTCCCCTATCATGGGGCCACGGGGGCTGAGCTTGATGTCGCCCTTGGCGGCCCCGACGCTTTCTTTGCCCGCGAGGCCCAGCGCGCGGATTCCCGCCTTAAAGGTTCCGAGTAACGCTTCCTGTTTTTCGGGCGCTATGACGGTGGGCATGGTGTGACCCATCTCGATAAAGTAAGGCGGGAAAAAAATGTGCCGGTCGGCCAGTCCGCATATAATGATTTCGCCGTGGTACACAATGGCGTCAACCGAAAATTCGGGGCCTTCCATGAAGGCTTCCACGATGGCCCGGCCCGAGCGGGAAAAACGCAGCGCGTCCGCGGCGGCTTCCCGCAGTTCGGCCCGGCTGTCCGCCCGTCTGCAGCCCCGGCCGCCCATGTTATCCACCGGCTTTATCACCAGCGGCGTTTCGAGGTTTTGTCCGCCGGGCAGGGGCGTCATTTCAAGATCGTCGCCGGCGGTAATGGTGATGAATTCCGGCGAAGGCAGGGCCGCCTTTTTGAAGCAGGTCCGCATCCGGGACTTGTCCGAAGCGTTGAGGGCCGCCTCGTAGGGAATGCCCGGCAGGCCGAGTCTTTCGGCGGCCCAGGCCACGGAAGCGGAAAAATCGGTTCCCGCGGTCATAATTCCTCCAAGGCCGCCCGAATTCTGCAATGAACGGGCAAAGCTTTCAATTTCTTCCTTGTCTTTGAGGTCGATCTGTTCAAAGCGGTCCGCCTGCCATACGCAGGGAGCGCTTGAACTGCCGTCCAGGACTACCGTAAAAAAACCAAGCTCTTTGGCGATTCTGATTACCGGTCCCTGCATGACACCGGCGCCTAAAATGATTAAACGTTCTTTCATTTTTCCCTTTCCTTCTTCCTCGTGGCAAGGGCGTAGACCTCGAAGGTATCCCCCAGGGCGAAGATTTTACTTGCTGCCAGCAGCAAGGCGTAGAGAGGACTTTTTTTATTATGCGCAAATTTGCCCGGGCCCGGGAAGCGTTCGGGGTGATGGCCGCTTATTACTATTTTCATTACTTTGAAGCCGGCCCGGGCAAGCGCTTTCTTGCACATAGCGGGCGACCAGATTGTCCAGTGATCCTCCGGGCTTTGCGCGAGAAAACGTTTAAGCGAAAAGCGGCCGGAGATTCCCGTAAACGAGGGGCTTGAGAATGACAACACCCCGCCCGGTTTGAGAATACGCCGGATTGCGGCCAATACCGGGACGCAGTTTTGGAAATGTTCAATAACGTACCAGAGCGTTACCGCGTCGAAGAGCGCGTCTCCGGAGGCCCCGTTGAAGCCGGGGATGCGGCAGTCGGGGAAAAAGCCCTGAACGGCGGGAATGCCCAGCGTTTGTGTCACATAACGGACGGCGTCTTGGGCGGGATCAATGCCGATGGGGGAAAAACCCTCTTCCCGCGCGGCGGCAAGAAAGGGGCCGTAGGCGCAGCCGATGTCCAGCAGTTGGCCGCCGGCATCGGCGGGAAGCAGTGACCTGATACGGGACAGGCGGCGTTTTGCCGCCGCGGTTAAATTGGGGAAATCTTCGATGTAGGTTTTTCCGTATTGCTTTTGGTACAATTCAAAAAAATATTCCCGCCCGTACTCAATGGGCAGCGGATTAAGGCGGTTCATAAAAATAACGCCGCATCGCTTGCAGCGGCGGAAACCGCGTTCACTTCCGCGCCCAAACACCGCGCCGCAAGCCGCTTCTCCGCAGACGGGGCATGTTTTGCTTACCGGTGGAGAAAAACCTGAAAGCAGCCCGGCAAGACTCTGTTTCGGTTTCCGGTCAAGCGTATGCCTGACGGCGAGGGCGGCGCGGCGTTTTTCGAGGTTTTGGAGAAAGGCCCTGTCAAGAGCGTTTTTTTTGAAAAGCAGGCGGGGTATTTTTGCCGCTCCCCTCGTCCCGGTTCCGGCGGAAAAGAAGCCTGCCGCTTTGGCGAGTTTTTCATGACAAGCGCCGGGTGAGACAAGCAGAACCGGTGTTCCCGCGTAAATTGCTTCAAAAGCAGTCAGGCCGTAGTGGGTAATGAGCATATCGTAATCCGCCAGACGCCTGCCCAAATCGGGAATTGTTTCAAGCGCATGAATCCCCGGCGGCGCGGAATCGCCTGAGAGGGGATTCCGCCGCAGTCCGCCGCTGAGCAGCGTAATGTCCAACATGCCATCGCTGTTTTTCGCAGCCAGCGCCTTCGCGGCGGCAAGCCCAAGGCCCGCGGCGTCCTCATGGCCAAAACTGATGAGGACTTTGAGGGCGCCCCCGCCGGCAGCCTGTTGCGCTTGTGGAATTTCCCGCAATCTTTTAAAGCAGCCCGCCGCTGAAGCAGCCCGCGGTTTGCGGGGATTATCACGCGCGAAGCGCGACAAACTGCCGGGGAGTCTGAGGGGTTTTTCCGAAGGCAAAGGCAGCAGGGAAGGATCGGCGATGTTGGGTTTTGATCTGTTGGGAAGGCCGGGAAGAATGTCAACGAGGAAATCAAAGCGATCCCGGCAGGGGCCGCCTTCGTCTATACCGGCAAGCGGCGCAAGGCCGGCCCAGCGGGAAAATTCTTCAGGAGAGGTTTGGAAGCGGTCAAGAACGATAAAATCCCAGGCTGTAAGCGGTACTTCCTCTTCGGCTATGAGCCAGGAAGAGTCGAAACGCGAGCCGTTGAAAACCCCGCTTAAATCGCCGCTTTCCCCGCCGAGAAAGAGCCGCGCTTCCCTGCCCAGGGCGCGTAATTCCCGAACCAGCGCCAGGCAGCGGATCAGGTGACCGCCGCCCCTGCCCGGCTCAAGGGCGGGAACAGCCAGCACCGGCCCCCGGCTCATGGGACGGTTCCATCTTCGGGAAAAAGTTCCCGGTACACTTTGAGTATGCCTGTTCCCCTGTAACGTTCTTCGTTGTTTCCGAATTGGTTCAGGGCGGCATACAGTTTTTGGGCCCGCTCGTAGTCCCCGCGGGTGTCCACGGAGAGCTTCACCGCCGCTTGTTGGCGGTCCTGCCAGCGGAGCGGGGCCAGCGGACGGTGAAGGAGGAACAATGCCGGATGCCCGTATAAATAGGGGCAGACGTGCTCCCGCTCATCAGCGGCGGCGGCTTCGGTTTCGGCGCCGAGCAGGGCGGCGGCATTAACCGATTCAACACCCGCGCCGCAGGGAAGGCCGCTGTAACCCGCATAGTCCGCGCCCAGGGCCAGAGCCTCGGCGTTGATCGCCGCCGCCGCGTCGCTAAACACAAAAGGATTGTCGCCGGTGGCCCTGATCACCCGGCTGATGTTAAAGCGGCGGACGGCAAGACAATAGCGGGCAAGCACATCGTCCCTGGGACCGCACAGCAGTTCAAAGCCCGCTTCCGCGGCCAGAGGGGAAAAGGCCGCCTCGCAGTCATCGGGACAGGCGAGTACCCTTAGATCCGCGGGGACGTGGTTCAGCGCTTCCATTACGCGCAATATGAGGGGCTTTCCGCCCAGACTTAACAGGGATTTTTCAGGCAGCCGTGAAGAATCAAGACGGCCCTGAAGCACAATGGCTAACACCGCTTGATAGTCTCCCGGCCCTGAACGGTTTCAACGTGGGGAGTGACCCAGCGCTCGGCGATGGCGCGGGCATCGCAGCGCCACCTGAAACGGTTGGTCCTGACCCAGCGGCGGCTTTCGGAAAAATCTTCCCAGGCGGCAAAAGGATCGTCGCCTGACCTGAACAGGTAAGCGGGAAACCGGCGGAGGGGCAGATGGGCGTGATCGCCCCGGAACACCGGCGCGAGGTTTTTCAGGAAAAAGCGGCGGTAACTGGCCTCAGTGGTCTTGTCCTCGGTGGGGCTTTCACCGTCATAGGAAAGTTTGATCTGCTGGGTAAAACTGATCTCCTCGCCCCAGAGGTGGGCGCGGAAACCGAAATCCATAAACTGCCAGTAGGTATTTTTCAAGGTACTGTCAAATCCCCCCAGTTGTATGAACCGTTCCCGGTCGTATATCCCCACGCCGTCAAAAGGGTAGAGGCTGGGAAGGCCCTCGCCGTTGTTGGGGGCGAAGAACCTGGTATCCACTTTTTTTCTCAATACCGCCGGAACTATCAAGGTGGGAATGGTCTCAAAGCGGGAATTCTGAATCAGCGGCACCGTACATAAGCGCTTGAACGGACCCTTCTTTTCCCCGTTCTCTTTTTCTTCCTGGCCGCAGCTCAGCCGTTCCGCCATTCTTCCCGAAGTGCCGCCGGCGAAAATCTTCAGATCGTTCCACAGCACGAAGAAAAGAGGGCTGTCCAGTTCCGAAGCCGCAAGGTTGATCTGTTCCCCCAGGCTGATTTCCTGCTTGAGCAGAATGAAACGCACGTAGGGAAAGCGGCCGGAAAGCTCCTCCACGTCGTAGTGTTCAGGCGAGGACTCGATGGAGATAACGTAATCGAACCCCGTTTTCTCCAGTTCCTGAAAAAAAGTACGCCGGGGATAACGGCCGTTGCGGTTGAGCAGCACCGCCGAAATACCGGTAGACGCGAAACGTTCCCTGCCCCCCACCGCGGTGTACGAAGGCAGCGTTTCATTAAAAATTATAGGTATAGTACTCATCGCACCCCGCGCAGATTCCCCCGTATTGTTTTTCGCACTGTTCGATATAAAACCGCTCTCCCCGCTCCCAGATACATGCAAGGGAATCGTTCCACACATTACCCAACGCGCCGCCGGAGCGCCCGTGGAACGCCTCAAGGTCTTCCCGGCAGAGGGGGACCGTGCCGTCAATCAGTACCGGCATGTCCCGCATCAGGTGCCAGCAGGGCCGGCGGGTCACCGGGGAGAGGTCCGAAGCCTGCCTGCGCTCCAGCACGCCGCAGAAATCGTCGTATTTTTGAATGATGATGTTCGCCCTGCCTGAGGGGGCGGCTTTTTCCCAGGAGCGGTAGAACCGTTCGATGTCGTCTTCGGCGCCGGCCGTCCGCAGCGCCTGCACGTAGGCGTCTTTGGGAAAGAGGGCGAGCAGTTTTTGGGCGCATTCGGACGCTTCGGCAAAGCCCGCACCCCGGACCGCTTTGTACCGCGCCGCGTCCGCCGCGTCAAGCGACACGATCCACGAAAGCGGCGGCAGGGGGCTTTTCCGGCCCGCCTTCGCGGCCGCACAGCGGGCAAGCTCCGCACTCCGTTCCAGTTCCCCGCTCTGCCAGCCCAGGCCCGCAGTCTCTATCACCAGGGCGAGTTCCGGCCGCGAGATGACGGCGGCGATCAAGTCCATTTTACGCGGATGCAGGGCGATTTCCCCCCAGAGCGACAGATCGATTACCGCGTCGCCTGAAAAGGCGATTATCCGCTCCAAAAGCGATTCAAAGCGCGCCGGTTCCATGCAATCCCGCCGCGCGGTGACTTCCGTTCCGGCTTCCCGGCAGGACGCGGGATAGGGACAGAGCGCGCAAGCCTGGGCACAGCCGCCGAAGACATGAACCGGATAAAAGTTGGGCAGCGTCCGCAAAACCGCGGGATTTTCGGCGATTATCCGTTCCACGGCGGTGGTATCGGGAACTTCCGTCCCGTTCGCGGCGGCAAAGCGGCTTAAAAGCAGCAGGTTCCGCCTGGAATCGGCGCAAAGGCTGAGCCTGTGGCAGCGCAGATCCTCAAAAGAAATCTCGGTTTCAATATCAAAGGAATTGATGTCTTTCTGGATGACCGAAAAGAGAGCGTCCCGCTCCACCGGCCCGTCGTCCTCCCCCAGGATTTTCGCCAGGATGCCCGCGGTCCCCGGCGAGAGCAGTTCCGGCGCGAGGCCGTAAGGCCAGCCGTCGGTGTAGGAATACTCGGCGGCGTAGCGCAGATGCCGCTCCGCCAGCCGCCCCGCCAGCGCCGGATCGAGGAAAGGGCAGTCCGCCCAGACGAAATACGTCAAATCAAAACCGGCGGAATGGGAAGCGACAGCCTCAAGCAGGCTCCGCCTGGTCCACGCGGGCCGCGTTTCCACGCTTACGCCCGCCGGAAGCGGGTATTCCTCCCCTTCGCGGCCCAGCAACAGCGCCGTACCCGCGCCGGGGAAGTTTCCGGCCCGTTCCAGCGCCAGCTCAAGACTGTTTTTTCCACCCGCCAGCGGCTCGAAAGCCTCCTCCGTGAGACGGCCGGCGAATAAGACCAAAAGAGCGTTCATACTCTACTAATATCGGAAAATCACGGGCAATACTAAGGGGGAGAAGCGCGGGAATTCCGGTTTCAGCCACGGACATTCACGGACAGAGCGGACAAAACCGGTATGGCAGCATCTAAGGCGAAAAAATTGCCCTCTCAATTCGTCCGCGGCTGTCCGTGCAGCGCCCACTCAAGCGGAGAAGCGTTAACCGCGAAGGACACGAATAACTACTTCACCGTTAACAGGGTCAGTACTTCCCCCACATACATCCGGTGGTAGTCCTTTTGAGGATAGTTCTGCTCGATTGCGGGATCGAGGAACCGCGCCGGATCAAAGTCGTGGGCGTAGAGTTTCCGGCAGATAATGATTTCGGAGGCCTCGGCAAAGGCAACCGCCCCCGCGGCCCTGCCGCCGGCGACACCGCCGCCGAAAACGATGGGGGTCAGTCCCGCCCCCGCGGCCTTGTCGCAGTCCCTGCCGGATTTTTCGCCGCAGAAAGCAAGGGCCGTACGGTATTTTTCATCAAAAAAGGAAAGGGTAAAAAGGGAATTGGCGTCGGCAAAAGCGCGGGTATGCCGCGTGGGCCTGATGAACATAAAGGCAGCGTCCATGCCCCACAGTTCGCCCAGGCCGCCCCAGGAGGCGGTCATGGTGTTCCAGCTGCCCTTTCCGGCGGCGGTATTGCCCGCCGTTATCAGCATCCATCCGTCACTGATCCGCCTCACCGTCGAGCCGCCGAAGTCCCTGATGTTTTTCTCCCGCCATTTGCCGTCCGCCGCGGCAACCGCTTTCTGTTCCATTTTATACCCCCAGCATTTTGCTGTACGCGTCCAGGGCCGCATCAGCGGAGCTGCCCGCAAGCACTTTTTTGGTGAGTATCTTGCCGAGCTGTACCCCTTCCTGGTCAAAGCTGTTGACGTTCCACACAAAGCCCTGGAACATCACCTTGTTTTCAAAATGGGCAAGCAGGCTCCCCAAAGCCGCGGGTCCCAGGCGCTTGCCGTAAATAAGGCTTGAGGGGCGGCCGCCGGGGAATTCCCTGTTCCGGTTGTCGCTGCGCTGGCCTTTGGCAAAGGCCACGATCTGGGCGGCGAGGTTTGCCTTGAGCTTGGTCTGGCTGTCGGATTTGTCCACCGTTACGTCGTCAGCGCGCTGGCTCTCGGCAAAGGCGATGAATTGCAGCGGGACGATGTCCGTGCCCTGGTGGAGGAGTTGGTAGAAGGAATGCTGGCCGTTGGTGCCCGGCTCACCGAACACCACCGGTCCGGTACTGTAAGAGAGCGGTTTCCCTTCCCGGTTGACCCGCTTGCCGTTGGACTCCATGTCAAGCTGCTGCAAGTGGGCGGGGAATCGGGAGAGCGCATGGCTGTAGGGAAGGACGGCGGTATAGGGATAGCCCAGAAAGTTCCGCTCCCACACGCCGATAAGGGCGTCAAGGAGGGCGGCATTCTTGAGGATATCAGGTTCAAGGGCCAGCTTGTCCGCGGCGGCGGCGCCTGAGAGGAATTCCCTGAACGCTTCGGGGCCGAAGGCCAGGGAAAGCACGCAGCCGCCGACCGCCGAGGAAGACGAATAACGGCCGCCGATGTAGTCGTCAATGTAAAAAGAATCAAGGTACGCGCTGTTGCGCGCCAGGGGGCTGGTCTCGCTCGTGACGGCAACAATATGTTTGGCGCTGTCAAGTCCGGCCTTCCTGAGTTTGTCTTTCACGAAAAGCTCGTTCACCAGGGTTTCCTGGGTGACGCCGCTTTTGGACACCAGGATAAAAAGGCTCTGATCGAGCGGCACGGAGGCGATCACCGCCGAGGCGTCGTCGGGGTCCACGTTGGAAATAAAACGGGCGTCGAGTTTCTTTTTCCCCTCCGCCTGAGCCCAATTATCAAGGGCCAGATAGAGCGCCCGCGGCCCCAGGTCGGAGCCGCCGATCCCTATCTGCACCACCGTGCTGAAGGGCTTGCCGCCGCTCCCCGTGAACTTGCCGCTATGCACACCGGCGGCAAAGGTACAGAACCTTTCCAGCTCTTTGCGGTAGAATTCACCGATGTTTTTGCCGTCTTCGATTACCGGCCCGCCCAGCTCTCCCCGCAGCAAATGGTGGAGCACTTTCCGGTTCTCACCGGTATTTATCACTTCGCCGCTCAAGAGCGAGCGGTATTTGGCGCCAAGCTCCTGCTCGTCGGACAGGGCCTGCAGCAGCTTGAGCGCATCCTCGTCAACGGCCTTTGCCGCCCAGGAATAGGCAAGTCCCGCCGCCATGGCGGTGCGGCACTTGCTAACCCGCCCCGCGTCCAGCCGGGAGTGAAAATCAAAACCCTTGCCCGCTATCTCGGCATAATCCTGCAGCCGCTTGTACGCGGCGGTCTGATCAACGTTCACAAACTGCATAACACACTCCTTTTACTTCCGATGGGAAATTATTTCCTACCCCTATTATATTACCGGACCGGTCAATAAAAATATAGCCCCATGCGGGAATTCCGGTTTCAGCCGCGGGCCTTCACGGGCAGAACGGACAAAACCGGTATGACAGCATGTAAGGAAAAAAAATTGCCCTCCCAATTCGTCCGAGGCTGGCCGTGATCCCGGCCGTGATCTAAGCCTGATCCCGGTCATGATCCAGGCCTGATCCCGGTCATGATCTAAGGCCTGATCCCGGCCGTGATCTATGCTGGTTCATGAGGCTGCCGGACGCTACTGCCGGGCGGTCAGTTTGAAGTCCGATTTCATATCGCGGACTTCTTTGAGCATGGTGGCCGAACGTCTGGCGCTGCTCAT
>JAITIC010000107.1 GCA_031279635.1 Treponema sp.
CACCGTTTTGGTACAAAACGGGAGCAAATGCAAGGTCTGTCCGCAAAGTAACCGACTTTGTGGACAGACACTAGTTCGATCGGAGGCTCGTTCGATAGGAAGTTTATAATACCCTCCCCCGCGCAAGCGGGTTCTTTGGTTTAATACCAATTTCCTGTAAGCGGTACTTTATCTGAGCCGCGGCAAGCCGCGGGGTATTAAACCAGACTTTCGAATAAAAAACCAACTGCGGACGGCGCGGACAGAACGGACAAACAGGTGGATTTATAACCAAAACTCCGTGTGTTTCCGTGGTTATTTTTTTGGAATTATCCTGAGTTTTAGCCTAACATCCTAATAGCCTCATGCCGGCGAGTGCGTGTACTGAACGGGGATGGGGTATTCGCCGGTGAAGCAGCCCAGGCAGAAACCGGAGTCCGCCGCGGCCGCCGGCATGAGGGATTCCAGGAGGCCGTTGACGGTGATAAAGGTCAGGCTGTCGGCGCCCAGCGATTTGCAGACTTCGTCGGCGCTGCTGGCGTTGCTGATCAGGTCTTTGCGGTGGGGGGTGTCGATGCCGAAGTAACAGGGGAAGCGCACCGGCGGACAGCATATCCTGATGTGTACTTCTTTTGCACCCGCGCCCTTGAGCAGCGACACCAGGCGGCGGCTCGTGGTGCCCCTGACGATAGAGTCGTCGATAAGCACAATCCGCTTGCCGTTCACTTCGCTGCGGATCACAAAATGTTTGAGGAAAACCGCCCTCTCGCGGACGGACTGGCCCGGCGCGATAAAAGTGCGGCCTATGTATTTGTTTTTGACAATGCCCATGCCGAAGGGCGTGCCGGTGGCCCTGCCGTAGCCGATGGCCGCGGGGATACCCGAATCGGGAACGCCGATAACCAGGTCCGCTGCCACGGCCGATTCCATACCGAGAATTTCCCCCGCGCGGATTCGGGAACTGTACACGTCTATCCCGTCAATGACGCTGTCCGGCCGGGCAAAGTAGATGTACTCAAAAGAGCAGACGGCCCGCCGCGTTTTCTCACTGAAACTGAATGAAAACACCTGGTCGTGGTTTATGATCACCACTTCGCCGGGATCGATGTCCCTGACAAAGACGCCGCCCGCGGCCTCAATTGCACAGGATTCGCTTGACAGTATCCATCCGCCCGCCTGTTCCCCGCCGAGCCGGCCCAGGCACAGGGGCCTGATGCCGTTGGGGTCCCTCGCCCCCACCAGAGCGTCGTCGGTGAGGATCACCAGGGCGTAGGATCCCTTGATAAACTGAATCGTATCGGTAAAGGCTTTTTCAAGGCCCTTTTTGTAATTTTTCGCGATTAGGTTGACTATTACCTCGCTGTCGCTGGAAGAAGTAAAGCCGATGCCTGCGTCTTCAAGAAGTTCCCGCACCACATCGGCGTTGGTGAGGGTTCCGTTATGCGCAACGGCAATCGAGCCGAGTTTGAAGCGGCTCACAAAAGGCTGCGCGTTTTCCAGATTGCTGGAACCAACTGTAGAGTAACGCACATGGCCGACCGCGGCGGGGCCTTTTATTTGGGACAGGGTTTCGGGATCAAAAATGTCGCCTACCAGGCCCATGCCTTTGCGCATTTCAATCACTTTATCTTTGACAGTGGCAATACCGGCGCTTTCCTGTCCCCGGTGCTGCAGCGAAAAAAGGCCGTAATACACCAGCGGCGCCGCGTCCTGTTCCGGATCATTGCAGAACACTCCGAAGACACCGCACTCTTCATGCAGCTTGTCGTCGTTTATCATCAGTTTTCGATCCGGTTCAAAATCTCAACGTAGGCTTCTTTCACGCCGCCCATGTCCCGGCGGAAGCGGTCCTTGTCGAGTTTTTCGTTTGTTTTCGCGTCCCAGAAACGGCAGGTGTCGGGGGAAATTTCATCGGCCAGAACCAGTTCGCCGTTTCCGGCGCAGCGGCCGAATTCGAGCTTGAAGTCGATGAGCTTTATGCCCCGCTTCAAAAAGAATGCGCGCAGCGTTTCATTCACTTTAAAGGTGAGCCGCTTAATTTCCTCAATTTCCTCAAAAGTGGAAGCGCCGATGGCCACCGCGTGGTAGTCGTTGATCAGCGGGTCTCCCAGGCTGTCGTCTTTGTAGGACAGTTCAAAAACCGTGGTTTTCAGTTCCGCGCCCTCGGCCAGGCCCAGCCGTTTCGCCATGGAACCGGCGGCGGTATTGCGGACAATTACTTCCAGGGGAACGATCTTCACTTTTTTGCAGAGCATGTCCCGATCGTTCAGGACGGCGACGAAGTGGGTGGGCACGCCGGATTTTTCCAGCAGCTCGAACAAACCCGACGCGATCCGGTTGTTCATGATCCCCTTGTTTTCGATTTGGCCTTTTTTTTCGCCGTTAAAGGCGCTTGCGTCATCTTTATAATGGATGATCACCAGCTCTTCGTGATCCGTGGCAAAAACTTTTTTGGCCTTGCCTTCGTAGAGTTCTTTTCCCTGCCTGACTTTAATTGTTTCGATCATAATTCAATCCTTCCGCCGTCTTTTTCGCTGCCGGCTTTTATTTCTTTTCTGAATTCGGTTAGCTTCTGCCGCAGATTGGGATACTTCAGGGCGAGTATTTCGCAGGCAAGATAGGCGGCGTTGGCGGCGTTGTCCACGCCCACGGCGGCCACCGGAACGGGCCTGGGCATCTGAACAATCGAAAGCAGGGCGTCAAGCCCGCCCATCCCCCCCGAAGCGATCGGCACGCCGATCACGGGGATAAGCGTCCGGCTGGCGATAACGCCGGGCAGGTGCGCGGCAAGTCCCGCCCCCGCAACGATAACCTCAACGCCTTCGGCTTCCAGATCACGGATCGTCTCGCCGAGCAGTTCCGGCGCGCGGTGGGCAGACACGACGTGGGAACTAAAGGAAACGCCGAATTCCCTGAAAACATCGGCGGCCTTTTTCATAAGCGGCGCGTCAGATTTTGACCCTAAGATAATAGCGGCACGTATCTCCCTCTCCAATTCTGTCATATATCAAGGTTATCACACGGAGAGAAGGCAGGGCAAGACGGCAGGCATTCCCCTTTTTCCTGCATAATTAGTGTCTGTCCACAAAGTCGGTTACTTTGCGGACAGACATTGCATTTTCTCCCGTTTTGTACCAAAACGGTGCGCAAAATGCCTGTTTTAAGGTAGTCTGTCCATAATGTGTC
>JAITIC010000203.1 GCA_031279635.1 Treponema sp.
CCGGCAGTAATATGATTTGATCGCGGCTTTCTCCGGTGATGAATTCCATGTCAGCCCCCCATGTCGGTATTTTACTGGTTTGACGCGGTTGCTTCTAGACTTTTGACACAGTCTGGCGGAGAGCGCCCCGGAAAAGCGGCGGGAATTGATAAAGGGCATACGGAGCGCCGCTGTTTCTCTGGAACCACCGGCAAATAACGGGTTTCAATTTGTCCGTATAGATTCCCTGCATGTTAAGCCTCCTTCATGGCTTGTTAAAGGCCTGATAGAGACGGATTGTTTTCGGTCTATTGCTCCGATAGCAAAGACCGGATATACTGAGTGTCCATGATTTCAAAAGAAAATGTCCACGCGGCCCTTGAGGGCATGATCCTGTCCGCATCCGGCTGGCGGGGTGTATTTGCCGCCTCAGGCGCGGAGGAAGACAGAGCAGACATGATATCAGCGGCAAGCCGGATAATCGCAGCCGCGGCCGCCCTGGTTTTCTCTGAATATATAGCCGGGATCCGCGGGGAGGGCGCGGCCGGCGGCTCCCATAAGTCGCTGGTACTCGTGGGTACCGACACCCGGCCCACAGGCCGGGCTATTGCCGAAGCGCTGATCCCCGTTTTGCTGGGCTCAGGTTGCGCTGTCCGTTATGTCGGCGTTACCGCCGCCCCCGAAATTATGGCCTGGGCCCGCAGCCTAGGCGCGGACACAACGGACAGCGTCGGCTTTATCTTTATCTCCGCCAGCCACAACCCCATCGGCCACAACGGCCTGAAATTCGGCCTTGCAGACGGCGGCGTACTGGCCCCGGAAGAAACGCTCAAACTCATCGGCGCGTTCCGTTCGGTTTTGGCGGAAGATAACTGCGTTACCCGGCTTGAACAGCTGCTCGCCTCAGCCGATCCTGCGGCGCTTCAAAAAGTCATCTCCGCGGAAGAGGGGGCAAAGCGGGAGGCACGGCAGGCCTACTTTGATTTCATCTCCGAAGTGGCCTGGGGAGAAAACCCCGCCCTCGCTTCCGCGCTAAAGGCGGGCCTCACGGAGCGCCCCCTGGGCATAGCCTGCGACTTTAACGGTTCCGCCCGGACCCTCTCTATCGACCGGGATTTTCTTTCCGGCCTGGGTCTCAGGTTCGATTCGATCAACGGGCGGCCCGGCGAAATAGCCCACCGCATTGTCCCCGAAGGAGAAGCCCTGGAACCCTGCCGGCTTTTTCTGAAGGAATTGCACCGCAGGGACCCGGCGTTTATGTTGGGTTATGTGCCCGACTGTGACGGTGACCGGGGGAATCTGGTGGTGTGGGACGAATCTCTGGCAAAGGCCCGCATACTGGAGGCCCAGGAAGTGTTCGCCCTGGCCTGCGTGGCCGAGCTTGCCCATCTGGTGTGGACCGGCGCGCTTACCTACGACAACAAGGGCAACGCCCTTACCAAAGCCGCCGTTGTGGTGAATGATCCCACTTCCATGCGGGTGGATCGGATCGCCAGGGCCTTTGACGTTTCCGTGTTCCGTTCCGAGGTGGGGGAGGCCAACGTAGTGGGCCTTGCCCGCAGGCTGCGGGGCAAGGGATACACTGTGCGTATATTGGGGGAAGGTTCCGCCGGCGGCAACATCACCCACCCCTCGGCGGTACGGGACCCGATTAATACCGTGCTTGCCCTCGTCAAACTGCTTTCGTTGCGCGGCGGGGAGAGGCCCGGACTGTTTGAACTCTGGTGCGATCTTTCCGATCAGGCGGAATTGTACCACAGCGACTACGGCCTCGCAGACATCATTGCCAGCCTGCCCCCCTTTGTCACCACCAGCGTTTACGAAAAAGAAGCCCTGCTGCGGATCAACACGAAAGACCACGCCCTTTTGAAAGACCGCTACCAGAAACTGTTTTTGTGTGAATGGGAAAACCGCAAAGACACCCTCAAGGCCCGCTACGGTATACACAACTGGGAAGCTATAGCGTATAATGGCATGGAAGAGAAACGGGGCATAAGCCGCTTTGGCGAGGCCGGCAGAGGCGGGCTGACTATCCGTTTTCTCAACGCCGGGGGCAGGGCCGTCGCCGCAATCTGGATGCGAGGCTCCGCCACTGAGCCGGTGTTCCGGATCATGGCCGACGCCGAAGGCTCGGACCGGCGGCTGGAGCGGGATCTAATCGAATGGCAGCGCCGCATGACGCTTGAGGCCGATGAAAGGAGCTAAACATGGGAGTACGGGGGGAACTGTTTTCGACGAGGATATTACTGCCGAACAGGACCTATTTTTTCAATATCAAAGAAAACCGTATGGGGGACCTCTACCTTAATATTGTAGAAAGCAAAAACCGCGAAACGGGCGGCTTCGAGCGCCAGTCGGTAATCCTCTTTGCCGATGATCTTCCGGAATTCCTCAAGGGCTTTGACGAATCCCTGCGGGTACTGGAAAAGGCGAGGCGGGAACAGCGCCGCTCGGGCCGCGCCGAAAATCGAGGCCGTGGTGAAGCATCCGCCCGTAAAGAGACCGCCCCGGAGCGCCCGCGCAAGAGCCGCCCACCCAAAGAAGGCCGCCGCGTGGTGGTAAAAAAAAGCAGGGACTGAACAGAACAGTCCACGGATTAAAGAAAGAGAAAAGAGCGGCCTGGGGGGCGTCATCCCTGTGTCCGCCGCTTTTTTTCTTTGGCTTGTATCCCATTCACCTTGCTTATCCTCCATGTTCCCCGGAAGAGATAAGGAATCTGTAGTCATTCCCCTCTGTGGTTCTTTCCTTCCCTATCTGTGCGCTCTGTCCAGTCCGCGGCTGTCCGTGTAATGTCCACGCAAGCGTGGGCTTGTGGTTATCTTGAATTCGGAATTCCTGCCTCTTTCCCAGGAGTTTTACATTTAGGCGATGTTCCGATACTGAAGTATGGGAGTAGGATTACTCAAGGCTCATTTGGAAGCATTTGACGCCATCGGAAACGGTATAGCCGACAAGCGGCGGGAC
>JAITIC010000206.1 GCA_031279635.1 Treponema sp.
GTCCCGCCGCTTGTCGGCTATACCGTTTCCGATGGCGTCAAATGCTTCCAAATGAGCCTTGAGTAATCCTACTCCCATACTTCAGTATCGGAACATCGCCTAAATGTAAAACTCCTGCGAAAGTTAATGGCAGGAATTCCGATTTCAAAACAACCACAAGCCCACGCTTGTGTGGGCACTACACGGACAGATCAGTGAGTTTAGTCCAATCAAACTGCCAGGCTTCTCACACTCCAATGGGCAGCATCCCTGGGCTTACGCTTTACCGGTATTCCTCCCAAGCCTTAATCTCCAGCGTCGCAGACCCGGAAGTCTTGCCGCCGGAAACGGCCCTTTTCCCCGCGTCAACAAGGGCGTCGATAAATTCCCGCGCGACTTTGATGTTGGTAAAAAGCGGAATGTCAAAGTCCACCGCCATGCGGCGGATGATGTAATCGTTTTTCAGTTCTGTTTCCCGGTTGTTTTTGGGGATGTTGATGATCATGTCCACTTCCCGGCGCTTTATGTATCCGGCGATGTTCGGCTCCCTGGATTCCAGGGGCCAGTTAAGGGCCTTTACCGGAACGCCGTTGGACGTGAGGAATTTCGCCGTGCCCCGCGAACCGAAAAGCTTGTAACCCATCTCCACGAGTTTGCGGGCCGAGTCAAGGAAGTCGAGTTTATCCTCAATGGGGCCGGTGGAAAGGAGAATCCGCTTTTTGGGAATCCGGTAGCCGACGGAGAGCAGGGCCTTGAGGAAGGCGTCGGAAAGGTCGGTGCCGATGCAGCCCACTTCGCCGGTGGAAGCCATCTCCACGCCGGAAACGGGGTCAGCGCCGTGGAGGCGGGAGTAACTGAACTGCGCCGCCTTTACCCCCACCCATTCCAAATCAAGGGCGGAAAGGGACGCCCGCTGTACCGGCTCGTCCAGCATGGCCTTGACCGCCAGTTCGATCATGTTTACCCTGCTCACTTTTGAACAGAAGGGAAAGCTCCGGCTGGCGCGGAGGTTGCACTCTATGACGCGGACGCGGTTGCGCTGGGCCAGAAACTGGATGTTAAAGGGACCGGTAATATCCAGCGCCCCGGCGATCTGTTCACTGATGCGGCGGATTTTCCTGATGGTTTCGATATACAGGCGCTGAGCGGGAAGCACCACCGTGGCATCGCCTGAATGGACCCCGGCGTTTTCAATATGCTCGGTAATCGCGTGAAAGAGGATCTCCCCCCGTCTGGCCACGGCGTCAATTTCAATTTCTTTGGAATTTTCAATAAATTTGGAGATGACCACCGGATGCTCGGCGGAAACGTCCGATGCGAGGCTTAAAAATTGTTCGAGGCTTTGATCGTCCCAGGCGACGTTCATCGCCGCGCCTGACAGCACGTAACTCGGGCGTATCAGCACCGGATAGCCGGCTTCGGCGGCAAAGGCCTTTGCCGAGGCGAGATCGGTCAGTTCCTTCCATTCCGGCTGCTCGATTCCCTGTTTGTCGAGGAGGGCGGAAAATTTATTACGGTCCTCTGCCATGTCGATTGACTGGGGACTGGTCCCGTAGATCACGGTCCCCGCCTCGAAGAGCCTGGTTGCGAGGTTGTTGGGGATTTGCCCACCCATGGAGAGAATGATTCCGTCCGGCCGCTCCCGCTCGTAAATATCCAGAATCCGCTCCAGGGACAGTTCCTCAAAATAGAGCCGGTCGCACATGTCGTAATCGGTGGAAACCGTTTCGGGGTTGCAGTTCACCATGATCGAGTAACGCCCCAGTTTACGGGCAGTCTCGACAGCGTTCACGCAGCACCAGTCGAATTCGACGCTGCTTCCGATGCGGTAAGCCCCGGAGCCGAGTACCATTACGCCGCGCCCCGCCTGACTCACGTCGTCGGCGGGAATGCCCGCGCTGCCCAGCCCCAGTGGTTTGGAACCGGCCGCGCCGTAGGTCATGTACAGGTAGTTGGTTTTGGCGGGGTACTCCGCGGCCAGCGTGTCGATTTGCTTGATGGCCGGCCTGATGCGGTATTCCTCCCGCAGCTTGCGGACTTCCATCTCGGAAAAGCCGGTAAACTCCCCGATGCGCGCGTCGGAAAAGCCCAGGCGCTTGGCGGCGGCGAGCAGGTCGCGGTCAATAGCGGCTGTTCTGTCAAAGGCGCGCAGGGCGTTTTCCGTTTCCAGCGCGTTGGCGATTTTATGCAAAAACCATTGGTCGATTTTCGTGAGCCTGTGAATTTTCTCAACGCTCCAGCCTTCGGCAAGGGCGCGGTAAATTACAAATATCCGCCTGTCCGTGGGCTTTGAAAGGGCATCGCGGATTTTGGCGGCTATATCGCCCTTCTTTTTGGGCGCGGCTTTTTTCGCTTTGCCTTTGCTTTTTTTCCCGCCGCCGAATTCCGCGCCGGCGGAAAAACTCCCGCCGCACAGGGCGTCCTCTCCGGCAAGGCCCGGCGCACCTACGCCGGTCATGCGCAGGGCTTTCTGTAACGCCTCCTCAAAACTCCGCCCGATGGACATTACCTCGCCGACTGACTTCATTTCCGAGCCGATACGGAGATCCACGTTCTTGAATTTTGACAAATCCCAGCGGGGCGCTTTTACGACGATGTAATCGAGCGCGGGCTCAAAGCAGGATTTCGTTACCCTGGTGATTCGGTTTTCAATAGCAATGAGGGAATAGCCCAAGGCGAGTTTTGCCGCCACAAAAGCTAAAGGATAACCGGTGGCTTTGGAGGCCAGCGCAGAGCTGCGGGAAAGACGGGCGTTTACCTCAATGATGCGGTAATCATCGGAAAGCGGATCAAGAGCGTACTGGATATTACATTCACCCACTATGCCCAAATGACGTATAACGTCGATGGCGATTTTCCTGAGTTTGTGGTATTCGGAATCGGTGAGGGTCTGGGACGGGGCGACAACGATACTTTCCCCGGTATGGATCCCCAGGGGATCAAAATTTTCCATATTACAAACCGTGATGCAGTTGTCAAATGCGTCGCGCACCACCTCGTACTCAATCTCTTTCCAGCCGCCGAGCCATTCCTCCACCAGCACCTGTCCCGAAGCGTTCACCTCGCTCGTTTTGGCAAAGGCCCGGTCGCACCTGCGCCGCAGTTCGGCCTCATTCCGGCAGATGCCCGATCCCGCGCCGCCAAGGGCGTAGGCGGCTCTGGTCATCACCGGATAGCCGATATCCTTTGCCGCCAGAACCGCGGAAGCCGTATCGTTGGCCGCGATGCTCCGGGGGGTAAGCGCGCCGATCTCATTTAAGCGGTTCACAAAACGCTGGCGGTCCTCAGTGTCCTCAATGGTTTTTACCGGAGTGCCCAATACCTTCACCCCGTATTTATACAGGGTACCGTCCCGGTCCAGAGCGACACCGCAGTTAAGGGCCGTCTGCCCGCCAAAGGAGAGGAGCATCCCATCGGGCTTTTCCTTCTCAATAACCTGCCGCACATACTCGGGGGTTACCGGCAGGAAGTACGTGGAGTCCGCCATACCCTCGCTCGTCTGAATCGTGGCGATATTGGGGTTAATAAGAACCGTTGTAATTCCCTCTTCCCGCAGGGCTTTGAGCGCCTGGGAACCGGAATAGTCAAATTCCCCCGCCTGCCCTATTTTTAAGCCTCCGGAGCCTAAAACCAGGATCTTCCGGGGGAGGACCTTCTTTGCCGTATTCATTTTACGCGCTCCTTCACCTGGGCGATAAACCGGTCGATGAGGAATTCAGTGTCCCTCGGCCCCGGACAGCCCTCAGGATGAAACTGTACCGCCGAAAAAGGATGCGTTGTTGAACGTATTCCCTCGATAGTGCCGTCGTTGGCGTTGATAAACCATGCTTCCCAGCCTTTTGGCAGGGTATCGTTCCGTACTGCGTAGCCGTGGTTCTGGCTGGTGATATAGCAGCGCCCCGTACCGATTTCAATGCAGGGCTGGTTCTGCCCCCGGTGCCCGTAGGGAAGTTTATACGTGTCGGCCCCCGCGGCCAGGGCCATGATCTGGTTTCCCAAACAGATTCCGAAAATTGGTTTACCCAGGGTAAAAGCCTTCCTGACCGCCGCGATGGTTTTGCCGCAGTCTTTCGGATCGCCCGGGCCGTTCGACAAAAAGAGGCCGTCGTAATCAATGGCGCCCGCGTCGTAATTCCAGGGCGCCCGCATCACTTCAACGTTACGCGCCAATAAACAGCGAAAAATATTCGCCTTGGCCCCGCAGTCAATCAACAGTATTTTAAGCTTCTTGCCGTTTTTGTCCACCGTATCCGCGGGAAGAAAAGTCTTCATCTCCCCACAGGAAACATCCGCCACCGGATTTACCACAATGCCCGAATCAATCGTAACGTCCCTGCCGCCCTCAACGAGAATTTTTCCTTGCATTACGCCCCGTTCCCGCAGGCGCGCGGTCAGCGCCCTGGTATCAATACCGAAAACGCCCGGCACGTTTCCCTTTTCAAGCCAGGCGGAAAGCGTACAGCCCGAAGTGAAATGGCTCGGCTCGTCGCAGATTTCCGAAACCACAAAGCCGGAAACCTGGATGCGATCGGATTCAAAATGAAGCGGAATTCCCTGCCCGTCAAAAAAGCCTTCGCCGCTTTTGGATTTAACCGGTACGCCGTAATTTCCCGCCAGGGGGTAGGTGGACACCAGTATCTGCCCCCGGTAACTGGGGTCCGTCAAAGACTGGGGATAACCGGTCATGCCGGTGGTAAAAACCACTTCCCCCGCCTGCGAGCGGGACCGCCCGAAGGACCAGCCCGAATACTCCGAACCGTCTTCCAGCACCAGTTTCGCCCGTTTCGCGGCCCTGTGCCGGATTGGCTTTGATTCGACGCCGGTTTTCGGCGTGTTTTCTTTTTTAGCCATGATTCCGAATACTATCCGGTTATCGAGTTTTTGGCAAGGGGGCGAAAATTAGGAATGGAAAATCGGAATTTTGCTGATTTAAGGACTTTATTCTTCATAAATTCATGAAAAACAGCGAAAAATATACTAAACTATGACGCAGGATGCCACTTGAAACGATCCTGCGGGAGAAGGGAGAGCCAGCCCCTTAGGTTGACAGGACTAAACACGCTGATATGAGTGATTACAGAAATAAAAACTAACCACGGACGGCGCGGACAGAACGAACAAATATGTGGATTTGTAACCAAAACTCCGTGTGTTTCCGTGGTTATTTTTTTTGGAATTATCCTGAGTTTTAGCTTAATCATCCTGCTCTGCTCCTTAAGCCCGGCCGGCATGAGGAATCACGTATTTATTCGAAATTCTGGTTTAATACCCCGGAGATCTGCTCCGGCTCAAATGACGCAACGTTTACAAAATTTTGGTATTAAACCAGACGGTATTATAAACTTCCTATCGAACGAGCCTCCGATCCGGCACAACCCAACGCTAAAGATACCGCGGGACTTGCCCCGCGGAGGCTCATTCATCCGCCCCTGGGCCTGCAAAAACGCCGATTTTAGGCAGGCCGATAAGGAGGGGCACACCGATGATCATTGCACCTAACGAAAAGACGGCCCGTTCCAGGGGAGCCGCCACGGTCAGGGTCAGCCAAAGTTCCTTCGGCAATTTATACAGGATCAGCGAGAAGAAATTCCCCACCGTGGCCCCGCCGATCATGCCGCTGAAAGCGCATAACCAGACCGCGGGGAACATGAGTCCCTTCCTGCCGCTTGAGAGCATGGTCCCGGAGAAAAGACCCCCGGCAATGAGCGCGATAAAACCCAGGCCGTAATAAACCAGGGGAAAAAGCACCGCGCTGCGGCCTGTTTCCTGGGTAAACCAGATAATCGTTCCCAGGATATACACGATAATACCGCCGTTCACGATAAGGCGGCCCCTGGCGTCGACGCCGACAAGCGGCCGCCGGCCCCAAGCCGCGCAGCCCGATGTAAAGGCCGTGGTAGTCCCGATGATGAAAGTGCCCATGCCCATCCACGCCGTATGGGGCGCGATAAGGCTGCCGATAAAGCCCCCGGCCGCGGAGCAGAGCGCCCCGGCGATGGGGCCGAAAAAAATCCCCGACAGGGGAGAAAGTGCGGCGGTGAGTGAGAAAGTACTGCCGGTACCGAGTATCGGGATAGTCGGCAGTATGTGCCCCGCGGCGATTACCGACGCCCACACCGCCATAACCGCGGGATGCACCCTGCCCGGAACAGGCGGCGTCCGTCTGCTTTCCATTTCGTTTGCCATAAACGCTTCCTTAAATGTATAAATAAGGAGGAAGTCTTCCCCCACCCGGTAAACGCACGGCGTAAGCCGTGTAGATGAACCAATGCGGCGCCTCCCCGCGCAAGCGGGTTCTTTAGGCCCCGCTGCCGCCCCGTTTCAGAGTCAGCAGCATATCACCCAACTCAGCGGCGCTCAGGGGATCTTTTTGCAAAGGCAGCTCCGCGCGCAGTTCACGGCCAAGCCTGGTAATCTGCGGCGGCAGGATACCGGCCTCTGCAAGTTTCCCGGCGCGGCTGAAAATATCCGCCGCCGTTCCGTCCATCACCGGACGCTTTTCTTTCATCACTATAACCCGCCAGGCATACTCGGCCGCCAGATACATAGTATGGGTAACAAAAATAATCGTATAGCCCCGGCCGTGCAGTTCCCGCAGAATGTCCATGATACGGCGGCTGTTCCTGAAATCCTGCCCTGCGGCGGGCTCGTCAAAAATGAGTATCTTTGATCCCATTGCCAAAACCGAAGCGATAACGACCTTTGCCCGCTCCCCCCTGCCTAGGGCAATGGGGAAACTTCCCCGTTCCTCCGCAAGCCCCACGGCGTCCAGGGCCGCTTCCACCCTGGGCTTTATCTCCCCTTCGGACAAGCCTTTGTTTCGCAGGGCAAAGGCCGCCTCATCGTATACCGTATCGGCAAAAAGCTGACGGTCTGGGTTTTGCATAACAAAGCCGATCTCGGCTGATATTAGCGATACGGACATATCCCGCGCGTTTTTTCCCCGGATAAAAATATCCCCCGTCCGGGGACGCAGGAGGCCGGTCAGATTTTTGAGGAGCGTTGTTTTTCCCGCCCCGTTTCGCCCGATAATCGCGGTAAATTCGTTGTCGGCAATGGAGAGGCTGATGTCTTCAAGCACGGACGCCCCCCCGCCGCGGCTGTCGTAGGAAAAACTCAAATGATCGATTTTGACAGCCGGAACTTCCAGGGCCTGTTTCATTATCGTCCGTCTGTTATCCGCCATTCCCCAGCCATTCGATCACCGCGGCGGCGGCTTCACTTAACCGCGCCGGAAAAAACGGCAGCCTCTCCCCCCGCTCGTCCAGATAATGCGCCAGAGCGGACACATCCGGGGGCCTTATCCAGTTATCCCGCAGCAGTTCTCTGTCGCTGAAAATATCGCGGGGAGCGCCGCAGGCCGCGACGCTCCCGTTTTTGAGGATGCACACCCTGTCGGCAAACTCGGCGGCTTCCTCGCTGTTGTGGGTAGCCATTATCACCGCCATACGGCGCCGCTCCCGAATCCTCAGGATAAGCGAAAGAACCTCCCGCGCCCCTGCAGGGTCAAGCTGCGAAGCCGGTTCATCCAGCACCAGCACGCGGTTGGCCTGGGCCAAGGCGGCGGCTATGGCAAGGCGCTGCTTCTGCCCCCCGGAAAGCGAGGCCGGGGGTAAACCGGCATATTCGGAAAGCCCCGTTATTTCCAGCGCCAGGGCAACCCGTTCCTCAATTTCCGCCGGGGACATCAGGAGATTTTCCGGCCCAAAAGCCGCCTCGTCGCGGACACTCGCGGTAAAAAGCTGGGTCTCAGGATCATCCAGTACCATCCCCACCCGGCCCGTCAGCGCGGCCATCGCCGAATCCGCGGTAACAAGGCCGTCTACCGTCACCGTTCCCACAAGTTCCCCGCCCTGTGAGTGCGGAATACAGCCGTTAAAAAGTTTGCAAAAAGTGGTCTTGCCGGCGCCATTTTCCCCCATCACCGCCAAAAACTCCCCCTCTCCTATTTCGAGACTGATGTCTTTTAGCGCCTGCGCTCCGCTTCGGGGATAGGAATAGGAAACATGTTCCAGCTTGATGACCATTTCCGTATCAATTATAAACACGAATTGCCCGCGGTTCCTAGGGCCTGTTCACACAGCAGGTTGATTGGACTAAACACACTGATATGAGTGATTCAGGTATTACGAGAGGCGATAGAAAAAACGATTTACGCTCTGGTAGGGCTTCCGGGGGACTGCGGGGAAGTAACGTCTGCGCACGTGTTGATAGACGGGACGATGCTGGAGGCGCAGGCGAACCGTCATACGGCGGTATGGCGGAAGAACGTTGACCGGTATGAGAGCGGGCAGCGAGGGTAATCATACGGGAACTGAACCGGAGTGAAGGAACCGCTTTTTCCGAAGACGGGGAAGGGATACTGGAGAGGGCGAAAGAGCTGCGGGCGTACATAGACAGGAAGCTGGAAAACACGGGAGGGGCGGGAGAAGCCCTGTCCCGGAAAACGCTGAAAACATACCGGCAAGCCTTGAAAGCGCGGGACAAAAAGCTGAATGTCTATAGGAAACGGAAATCTTTTTGGCGAATTGATACTCAATGTCGTCACGAACACAGATCACTTCAAGTTCTGCATTTGTACGGGTGGAACCGATTAATTCCACGGTAGTTTGAACATCTACAATCGGCTTCCCCTGCCAGTTTTTTGATA
>JAITIC010000102.1 GCA_031279635.1 Treponema sp.
GGAAAACCTTGCCGCCGTCCGCAAGGAACTCGGCCTTGACAAGCCTCTGCCCGTCCAGTACCTGAACTGGCTAAAAAGGGCGGCGCGCCTTGATTTTGGGCTGTCGTTTCAGACAAAAAAGCCGGTAATCGAAGAAATTTTTAGGCGCTATCCCGCGACGCTAAAACTTGCCGTCGCCGCTACGCTTTTTTCGATCCTGTTTGCCATCCCCATAGCCCTGTTCTGTACGCGGTACCGCAATTCCCCGTTTGACCATGTTTTCCGCGTCGTTTCGGCCTTTGGGACGACTATACCGGATTTTTGGCTGGGACTCGTGCTGCTGTACGCGTTCGCGGTGAAACTGCATCTCGTTCCCGTGGTTTCCGGCAATAAATGGCAGAATATATTTTTACCCGCCTTTACGTTGAGCGTAAACAACGGCGCGACGTACATACGCCTTTTGCGGGAAAACCTGATAAAGGTGCGCGGCATGGACTATATGCGGGCGGCGCGGGCGCGGGGGCTTGGCGAAACGGAAACCCTGATACGGCACGGGATAAAAAACGCGATGCTCCCCTGTATAACCCTTGTAGGCGTGAATTTCGGGAAACTTTTGTCCGGTATGTTTGCCTGCGAGACGATATTTTCGTGGAACGGCATAGGCAAATTCGCCGTTGACAGCATAAGGCTAAAGGATATTCCGGTGATTCAGGGCTATATTCTGGTGGTGGCGGTAACGTTCATACTGATAAATCTGTTGTTGGACATTGTTTACCTCTACATAGACCCCAAAATACAGATTGAATGACCGGCTGCGCAGGTCATTTTCGGAATGAGCGCGGCGCGGGTTTGGGGGATGCAAGCCCCCAGTAGAGGGGGTAGCACAAACCGCGATAGCGGTTTGCCGTTGTGGGTTGTGCCGGCGGCACAACCCACACGCGGGCAGCCGCAGGCTTTGGAGCGAGGGGGAGACTTCCCCCCAAAAGGACAGGAAATGGGAAAGGAATGGCTTGAAAGGTTTTGGGAACAGAAAACGGCGGTTTTGGGGCTGATTCTGATTCTGATTTTTACGCTTGCAGGGATTTTTGCCGAACAGATTGCGCCGCACGACCCTTACGCGGTGGATATAAGCAGGAAGCTGCTGCCGCCAAGCGGGGACTTTTTGATGGGAACCGACCAGCTTGGCAGGTGTGTTTTTTCGCGCATCATTTACGGCATAAGGACGAGCCTTGCTACGGCGGTGGCGGCCACGGCGCTGATGGTGCTTATCGGGCTGCCTTTGGGGATTTTGGCCGGGTATGCGGGCGCGCTGGCGGACAACCTTGTGATGCGGCTTGCCGATATAGCTTCGTCCTTTCCGTCAAGCCTTTTGGCGCTGGCCGTTGTCGGGGTTTTGGGTCCCAGCCTTTTGAACATAGTCTTTGTCTTTGTTGTGCTGTGGTGGGCGCCGTTTGCCCGAATCACCCGGGGTTCCGTGGTGAAGCTCAAGGAGAGCGCGTTTGTGATGGCGGCGCAGGCGGCGGGCAGCAGCCGCGGCGCCATCGTGGTTAAGCACATCCTGCTCAATTCGATTTCTCCCATCATCGTGCTTGCCACGCTGCGTATAGCCGCTGTGATCATGCACGTAGCCGCGTTTTCATTCATAGGGCTGGGATCCCAGCCCCCCGCGGCGGATTGGGGCGTTATGCTGAACGACTCGCGCCCCTTCCTTACCTCCCACCCGCTGATGATGCTGTGGCCGGGGCTTGCCATCGTTGTTTCGGTGTTTGCGTTCAACCTTGTGGGGGAGGGGCTTAACGACGCGTTGCTGCCCACCTCAGGCAGCGCGGCGGTGGTGAAGGAGGAGGCGAATGGATAAGCCGGCGCTCTCGGTACGTGGGCTTTGTACATACTTTTACCTGAAAAACCGGACGGTAAAGGCGCTGGACGGCGTGGATATAGACCTGTTTAGAGGGCGTATAACCGCGCTGGTGGGCGGATCGGGAAGCGGTAAATCCGTGCTGTCCCTGTCCATACTCGGACTGATAGAAAAACCGGGGCGCGTGGTAAAAGGCGCCGTGATACTGGAAAATACCGACCTGCTTGCGCTGCCGGAACGGGAACTGCGGCGGACGCGCGGCGAAAGGATAGCTATGATATTTCAGGAGCCTACCAATTCGTTGAATCCGGTTATCAAGGTAAAGGAACATCTGTTCGAGGTAAACCGCCGGAGCGCCCGGCGGATGGAAAAGCGGGAAGCCCTCCCGGTGTTCCATGAAACCCTGTCCCGTGTAGGGCTTAGGGACACCGGAAAAATTCTGGAGAGCTATCCGTTTGAGCTTTCGGGCGGTATGTGCCAGCGTATCATGGTAGCGATGGGTCTGCTCGCCCGTTCAACGGTGCTGATTGCGGACGAGCCGACTTCTTCGCTGGACCTGACGACACAGGCGGCGATTTTGAAGGAACTGTCCCGCCTGCGGGAGGATGGGATAAGCATCCTGCTCATAACCCACGATTTAGGCGTTGTAGCTCAGATGGCGGACGATGTTTATGTGATAAAAGACGGCCGTATTGTGGAACAGGGGACGGTGTACGATGTGTTTGAAAAGCCTAAACATGAGTACACAAAATTACTGCTGGAAAAAGATACGGGGTTAAAATGGGATTGAAATAAATGGGATTTATTGAAATAAAAAACCTGTATAAAAGCTATAAGCCGAAAGCGAAGCCCCTGGTGTATGCCGTGCGGGATGTGAGCCTTTCCATAGACAGGGGAGAAATCCTTGGGCTGGTGGGCGAGTCGGGCTGCGGAAAATCCACGCTGGGCAAGCTGATTTTGAAGCTGGAGCAGCCTACGCAAGGCGGCGTTGTTTTTGACGGGGAGGATATTACCGGCTGCTCGTTTAACGGGATGAGGGCGCGGAGGCGGCGTATGCAGATGGTGTTTCAGGGCAGCGCCCAAACCTTCAACCCTTTGTATACGCTCCGCCAGATTCTACGGGAACCGCTGGATAATTACCATGATGAAAGGGACAGCGAAAAAGAAAAATGGATGGCCGATATGCTGCACAAGGTTGGTTTGGACGAAACGTATTTGACCCGTTACCCCCACGAGATGTCCGGCGGGCAGCGGCAGAGGGGCGGCATAGCCCGCGCTCTGATTCTGAATCCGGACTTTGTCGTGTGCGACGAGGCGGTTTCCAGCGTTGATTACGCGATAAAAAACAAAATACTTAAACTCCTCGTTTCGCTTAAAAATGAACTTTCGTTGACCTACCTTTTTATTTCACACGATATCGCCGCGGTGAACAGTATCTGCGACCGTATCGCGGTGATGTATCTGGGAAACATAGTCGAGATTCTGCCCAACATCAACTCAGGCGCCCTGCACCCGTACACCCAGGCGCTGCTTGCCGCGACGCTGCCCGCCAATCCGCGGGAACGAAAGGCGGACCTGGTGATGTTCCGTGAAAATGATGATATGAGCATCCCCAAACGCGGCTGCGTGTTTCAAAACCGCTGTCTTTACACGAAGCCTCTGTGCGCCGAGTCGCGTCCCGCGCTTGAACAGAAAACAAACGGGCGTTTTGCCGCCTGTCATTATTGTACATTGGGAGCTGATTGAATGAGTACCGGATTGCGTCCTCCTAAACCGGCGTATAAAAAATCACGCGGAAATGATACGTTGACCTATTCCATGCGTATAATCTATGGTGTTTTTATGGATGCTTTAATGCGAAAAGAGACAATCAGTGAGAAACTCGGCGTTTCTTTGGCGGCCGTCAATAATTGGATTAAGACCGCCGTTATACCGTCTCCGGATGTTCAGAACTATTATAGCAAGGCTTCTTTTGATCATATAATTCATACATTAGAAAACACCCCGGACAGGTTAAACGCCAGGGCAAACAGGTCTTTACAAAATAAAAAGGAAAAATGTTATTTAGGAATAAGCGGTAAAAAAAGAAAAAAAGTATTGGATGCACTCATAGACGATTTTGAGAAATCAAATTTACCGATAGATGACGGGGTATTGGCGCTTTCATTTGCATTGTTGCGTTCAAATAAATTGATTAAAGAAAATTGGCAAAGCAACAAATGTTCTAAAATTGATTCTTTGCTTTCGGATTGGATTATAAAGAGCGGTAATCGAGACGCCGTGCGGCGGCTGTACTCTCAATACGAGATACCTAATTTCGATGATGATATATTGGGCGCTTTTTATCAATCAATACAAAGCGTTTCACAAAAATCCAATACCGGTTCATATTATACGCCGAGTAAATTATTGAATGAAATACAGGTTGATCCGGAAAAAACTATTCTTGACCCCTGCTGTGGAAGCGGCGGCATTTTGCTGAATGTTTTAACAAAAGCGCATAATCCTTCAAAAATATTTGCGCGCGATATTGATGAGACGGCGTTGAGAATATGTTTTATAAACCTTGCTTTATTCTTTAACGACAAAGATATACCGGTCAATATCTCAAAACAAGATATAGCGGTGAACAACGCGGAGTTTCTTTCATCAAACGCCGTAAATGAACGGTTTGATTATATCATTACAAACCCGCCCTGGGGCAGTAAGTTTTCAAAAAAGGAAAAAGACGCCTTTATTGCGTCATATCCCGAACTTAAAACCAGTGAAATTTTTAGTATATCTTTATACAATTCTTTAAAAATGCTCAAAAAAACCGGAGAGCTTTATTTCTTTCTTCCTCACGCATTTCTAAACGTCGCCATGCACAAGAATATCAGAAATTATATCTTTAATAACGATGATAAAATTGTCATAAAATTACTTGGCAACGCCTTCAAAGGAGTCTTGTCCGAGTGTGTTTTAATTTCAATAAAAAAGGGGTTGGGCGGAGAGTCCGTAACTATTCAAAATAGAACCGGAGACGCTTGGCAATTACCGAAAAAAAACATTGTTCCGCCTGATTATATGGTAAGCGCGGCTGGTAACAACTATGACAGTTTACTGATAGAAAAAATATTTAACACAGACCACGCCGTATTACAAAGTGATACGGTCTTTGCATTGGGAATTGTTACCGGAAATAATGAAAAGCATTTGCTTGACAAAAAAACAGAAAAATCTGAAGCTGTATTTCGTGGAAAAGATATTGAAAAATATATGTTCTTGGAACCTGAATATTTTATTGAATTCCAGCCTGAATTGTATCAGCAAACAGCTCCGGTAGAATATTATAAGCAAAAAAAGACGGCGTACCGGTTTATCTGCGATAAACTTGTGTGCGTTCTTGATCACGGCGGCGCGCTTCTCTTAAACAGCGCTAATCTTTTTATATCAAAAAAGTACCCTATGGAAACAATTGTTTCGTTCTTTAACAGCGGTATATATACGTTTATATTCCAGAAAAAGTTTCATTCAAGGAAGGTGTTGAAATCTCATTTACAAAAGCTCCCTCTGCCGATATTATCTTCCGATACGCATCAATACATAATCGAATTGTATAACAAAACTTTCGTAAACGCCCACTGCGGTATTGAATGTTTCCAAAATGAAATAGACGAAATTATCTGTAAATACTTTTCTATTGACAAGAGTCAATACAATTATATTAAAGGAGAAATATAAATGTAAACGCTGGAAATGGAAACAGTATGAATCAAATGAGGGGCGTTTTGCCGCCTGTCATTATTGTAGATCAAATTTAATTTTTTAGGAGTGATTAAGATGAAAAAAAGAAATCTAGCGGCCATAATTGTTTTGGCCGCTCTTGCCGGACTCGCCGTTTCGTCCTGCGCGAAAAAAGACGGCGCGCAAGGCAAAGAAATCGTGTTGTCCAGCTACCGTGACGGCAGCATAGACCAGTTGGACGCCGCCTCGTACATAGGCCCGCATTTCCTTTACAAGATGATTTACGAGGGCTTCGTGGAGGACGGCGGCGAGGGCGAATTGATACCCAAACTTGCAGAAAGCTGGGACATCGCGCCGGACAACAAGACCTACACGTTCCATCTGCGCCGCGGGGTAAAGTTTTCTGACGGCACGGACTTTGACGCGGACGCGGTGATATTCAACATGAACCGCTGGGTAAACAACAGCCGTTATGCATCGCTTATGTCAAGCAAGGTTAATTCTATGAAGGCGTTGGACGCCCACACCGTAGAAATCGTGTTCGAGGAAGCGTCTTACCCCATACTCACCGAGCTTACCTACCCCAGGCCCATGCGTTTTCTAAGCCCGGCGTCCGTAACGGGCGAAAGCGGAGAAATCGTGTTTACAAAGCCTGTAGGAACCGGACCATGGATGATAGACACTTATGTGAAGGACGAGGAATTTTCACTCGTTCCTAATCCGTACTACTGGGGAGAAAAGCCCAAGGTTGACCGCATACTGTTCAAGGTCATCACCGACGGTCAGGCGCGGGTGCTTGCGCTGCGGAGCGGCGAAATCGACATTCTGGGCGGCGACCTGGTATCAAAGATACCTATGGAAAGCATACAGGAATTAAAAAACGACCCGGATTTTCAAACATATATCGAAGGCACACTGTGCGCCCACTTTATCGGCTTTAACGAAAAACTGCCCGCCTTTCAGGACAGGAACGTGCGGCTTGCGATGAACTATGCGATAGACAAAAAAGGCATCGCGGAAAACCTGTTCGACGGCGCGGGTCTTACCGCCAGAGGGCTGTATCAGTCCGACACACCCTACGCGACGGAGCAAAACAACTACTGCGCCCCCTACGACAGGGCTAAGGCGGTAGAACTGCTCGAGGCGGCGGGCTATACTGACTCGGACGGAGACGGCGTACGGGAAAAGGGGAATGTTAGACTGGAATTCAACTTTGTGTTTTCTACAGGCGAATTCCCTGAATGGAAGCCTCTGGCGGAGTTTATACAGTCCCAGCTTTCCGCAGTGGGGATAAAAACGAACCTGAATGTGTTTGACAAAAACGGCTATGAAGAGATAACGCTTACCACAAGGCAGTACGATATATGCCTGAAACGGACCGCCTCCGATTCGTGGGTGCCTCACAGCTCGCTTCTGGAACTGTTCGGCCCCGCGCCCACCGCGCTTGAAAAGGGCGTAGCCAATGCATGGTTTGACGAGGGCTTGTACAACGATATTCTAAAGACTCTGGCGTCGTTTGACGAGGCTGAACGGCAGGCGAACTACGACAAGGTTTTCGGCTTTATAAGCGCCGAGGCTCTGACTATCCCTGTTTACCACCCGACAACGGCCTTTGCGGTAAACGCCGAAAAGATCAAAGACTTCGAGGTAGGCGTAAACAACTACGCTCCTATAGAATGGGAAAAACTGGATGTCAGGTAATATTGACGGCTGCTCCCAAACGGCTGTGTCAGGCGGTTCGACATCTGGAACAGCCCCCGGCCCGCGTGAAAAACTGCTTGCCAACTGGACGGCGGGGACGGCGGCCTACAGCGCGATAGTAAACAGGGAGTTACACTCGTTCAAGCGGGCGGCCTGGCTTGATCTTATCCGCAAAAATGCGGGAAACGGCGGGATGCTGAACGCTCTGGACATTGGCACGGGGCCTGGGTTTTTCGCCATACTCATGGCGCTTGAGGGACACCGCGTAACGGCGGTTGACTGCACGGAAAGCATGATAGCGGAAGCCCGACTCAATGCGGAACGCGAGGGCGCAAGCGTCAACTTCATGCTTGCCGACAGCCACGCCACAGACTTTGCCGACGAAACCTTTGACCTCATCATAAGCCGTAATGTTACCTGGACCCTGCTCAATGCGGACAAGGCGTATTCCGAATGGAAGCGTATTCTAAAGCCGGAAGGACGGGTTCTTATTTTCGACGCCAACTGGAATCGGCGCCTGTTCGATGAAAAGGTGCTGAAGGAATACGAGCGCTCGATGGACGACTACCAGCGCTTGTTCAACGAAAAAGTACCGGACTTTACGGAGGCTGAATTGGATTACCGCCGGAGTATGCCGATGTGCGGGCGGCTCCGTCCGCAGTGGGACTTCGACGCGTTGCTTCGCGTCGGCTACCGTAAAATCTCCTGCGATATGGACATAGGGCGGCGGGTCTACGATGAAAAGGAACTAGTCAAGTACCGGGTCAACCCTATGTTCCTGCTGATTGCCCAGAAGTAGTTTTCATGCCGGCGGAGAGACTTGAACTCTCACGGGGTTGCCCCCAGTAGATTTTGAGTCTACCGTGTCTGCCATTTCACCACGCCGGCAAGGAATAGAATAAGCGCTTCAATAAGCAAGCTGATCCTTAATATAGCAAAAAATCCCGGCTAATGCAAGCCAAAAAGCCGTCGGCACTCAAAATAAAAACGTTTTTCCAGGGCTTCTCCCATGGAAAAGCTTTTCCGCGGAAGAGGCCCCCGGCGGCTTAGGGTTTCGAAAAGACCGCTCTTCTTAACCGGCGGGAGGAGGAGTCCCACAGAAGAAACACCCGAAGAGCCGACGCTTTTGTAGAGGTGCTCCTCTCCGTGAATATAATCCACCGAAGTACCCGGCGTATCCCGGAGAAAAGCGTCCAGCAAGGGCTGAAGGTAATCCGTGGCTAGCCCCGATGTCGCAACCTCTACCAGAACCAAGTCAGTACCGGCTATGAGCCCCAGCCGACTTTGCGCGACCTTGATGTCACCCACCAAGGCGACCAGTTCCTCAATCCGGGCTATAGGACGGTGGGTAAAGCCGGGAAGCGCGGAAAGCAGGCGAAGGACCGCCTGGAGGTCTGCACCAAATATAAGGCGATGAATCGGCTCAAAGGCTATCCCCGGATCATACAGGTTCTCCACCTCCACCAGGGCCCACCGGGCAGGGTGCGCCATGAGCCCCGGTTCTCCCAAGTGGGCGCACTTGTACTCTTCCCATATTGCCTTGGCGCTAGCCAAGGAATGGTTGCCGTCTCCCACAGCAAAGAGGAAGGTATCCCCAGCGGCGGCGGAGTCCTGAGTTTTGTGGATAAGAGCCTGTAGGCCCTGTGCAAGATAGGCCCAGGAGTCTTCTGTGTCCAACAGCCAGCCCGAGACCCCCCCTCCTTGCAGTGGGGTATGATAGAGCGGCGGACGGACCGCTTTGGCCTGGGACCCCAAGGCGGGAAGCAGGGTATCAGCTTCATCATCTATGAGGAGGATCACGTGCGGACTCTCTAGGGTCGCTCCCCGACGGACCTCCATGCGGGGAGGTAGCCGTTCTGCTATGGTGCCCTCGGTGGCCCGGATAAGAGTGCGGGCCTGGACCTGCCAGTCGTAGCACTCCAGATCTACCGTAAGCATGAGGCCCCGTCGACACGGGTGGTAGGGGGTACGCCGTTCCAGGTAGATGAAACCCTTTTGGGGCGCGGAAAAAATATTCCCCCTAAGGTAGTCACGCATGGCTCTATGGATACCCTCAATCCGCTCTGTTTGTCCCGGGTCTTCAAGGTAAATCTCCGGGAAAATTAGGTGCAGCGTCGAAGGGGCGGATCCCACCCGTTCCGCCGCCTGGGTCCAATAGGCCCGATCTTGGGTAAATTGATCGCAGGCGATAACCGCCCATTTTTCTAAATCCAATGAAGGTCGGGGGAGCAAGATTTCCGGGATGGCAATGCCTAAATCCGCAAGCTGCTGGGGTATATGCCGCATACCCTCAGCATACCCCGGAGGCGGTTCTCCAGGCAAGCCGCCTTGAGCGCTCCTAGCGCAAGATTTTTTGTCGATTCCTCTTGCCCCTGGAGCATAACCTTAGTATATTATAAAAACAGTTATCATTACTGTTTTTATAATATGAACCCCAAGGGTATAGAACGAAAACACAGCAAGCAGCGGGAAGCGATTCTCCAGATGATTCTATCGAGCCGGTCTCATCCTAGCGCCCGGTGGGTGTATGAACACGTAAAACCGGCGATTCCTGGCCTTTCCTTGGGCACGGTATACCGAAATATCAGCGTGCTTATGGAAGAAGGCTTGGTGGTGTCCCGCGGGGTGGTGGAGAGAGAGGAGCGTTTTGACGGCGTGGTTACGTCCCATCCTCATCTTATCTGTACTTGTTGCGGTGGGATATTTGATCTGCCCGGTGATATTCCCTTGGATTTTTCATGGGTTTCTATTGAACTGCCCGATTGGAAAGAGCGGGAACCGGGGAGCGGCGCGTTTCTGATTAACCACCAGAAAACCCATTTTTATGGACTTTGTTCCCGGTGTTATATCGGTTAAAGGTGAGTGTACTACTCCGCCGCGTGGGGCGGCGGTTATTTATTTTTTATGGAGAGTGTTAGTATGAAAAAATTTGTGTGTACCGTCTGCGGTTACGTGCACGAGGGGGACAAAGCGCCTGACTTTTGTCCCACCTGTAAAGCCCCGGCGACCAAGTTCAAGGAGCAGGTTGCCGGAAGCTCCTATGCGGCGGAGCATGTGGTTGGGGTTGCCAAGGGGGTAGAAGAGGATATCCTTACGGACCTGCGGGCCAATTTCAACGGAGAATGTTCCGAAGTGGGTATGTACCTGGCCATGAGCCGGGTGGCGGATCGGGAAGGGTATCCTGAAATCGCCGAAGCCTATAAGCGCTATGCCTTTGAAGAGGCAGAACACGCGGCCAAATTCGCGGAACTTTTGGGTGAAGTCATCACCAGCAGCACCAAACGGAATCTGGAGCTGCGGGTAGAAGCGGAAACGGGCGCCTGCGCGGGCAAAACGGACCTGGCAAAACGGGCCAAAGAGCGGGGCTACGATGCGATCCACGATACGGTACATGAGATGGCCAAGGACGAAGCCCGGCATGGCTCTGGCTTCAAGGGGCTCTTGAAGCGGCACTTCTGAACCTAAGGCCGGACAGACGGGCAGGCGGGCTTCTCGCCTGCCCATTTTTTAGGCCCCCTACCCGACTGTACCTTTCCTATGGTTATACCGTATACTAACCTAATCCCGAAACGAGGGCTTTAGGAGACGGGAAAAGAGAACGTGACGGTACCCATACCTTTTTTGCAGCACAAGATCGATATGACCCTGTACACCATCGGGTTTTTCACCAAGATCGTCCGGAGTACGGGCCATTTCATAGTCCGCGGCCAGGTGGCCTTTAAGATTTTGATCATGCAGATTCTTTTTACCTGTGTGGAGGCCCTAGGGATCATCATCCTTTTGGCGGTGGGCATCGGTGTGGCGGTTATGGGGATTGGTATGCCCTTTCTGGCGGGGTTTTCTCAAGAACGGTATATATACCCCCTGCTTATTACGATTATTATGCGGGAAGCCGGGCCCCTCCTCGCGGCTTTTATTATCGCCGCCCGGTCGGCCACGGCGATTGCCACAGAAATGGCGGGCATGGTGATTTCCCACGAAGTGGAGGCCTACATCTCCGTGGGCATTGATCCCATTGAACACCTAGCGGTGCCCCGTTTTCTAGGGGTAACCATTTCCATGATGCTCCTTACCTGTTATTTTTCTCTTTTCGGCCTGGGAGGCTCGTTCTTGGTAACCCAGCTGTTCAATCCTATGCCTGGGTCAGTATATTTCAACAATCTGTTGCAGACTTTAACCCTGCGGGACTTCTTTATTTCCCTGCTTAAAAGCATCAGTTTTGGGATGATCATCTCCATGGTGGCGATTAGCCAGGGATTTGCGGTAGAACGGGCTAGTACGGAGATTCCCGTGGCCGGACTGCGGGCGGTAAGTGCGGCCTTTACGGGGTGTATCGTGATAAATATTCTTTTATCCGCATTGTATTATTCATTATAGGATGTAGATTTAGAGAATCATCGTCCTATGCCGGTCTTTCGGGTAGGGCATACATACTCCTACGGAGGACGAGATGGAACCGCTTATCACGTTACAGGACGTATCCTTCTCAACGCAACAGGAAGAGCTGGTTCGCCGTATATCCTATGGGTTCGACGAAGGCAAAGCCACGGCTCTGGTGGGGCCTTCTGGGGGAGGTAAGAGTACGGTCCTCAAACTCGCGGCAGGGCTCTTAATTCCCCGGACGGGAACGGTCTGCTTTCGCGGTAAGGACCTGGCGGATATGACCCGGGGGGAGACTCTGGAGTTCCGCCGGGAGAGCGCGGTGGTTTTTCAGGATTCCGCGCTCTGGGCCAACCAGAATTTGTATCAGAATTTAGAGTTGCCCTTGCGGGTGCATTTTCCCCAGTTCTCCAAGGGGGAGCGGGAAAACCGGATGCACCAGGTTCTGGCGGAAGTGGGGTATAAAAAAAACCTCTTTATACGACCGGCCCAGCTTTCTATGGGGGAACAGAAACTTATCGCCTTTGCCCGGGCCATGCTGTGCCGACCCCAGCTCTTATTTTTGGATGAATGGACTGAATCTCTGGACGGCAAGGCGGCTCAGCGGCTCATTGACCTCGTAAAGGTCCATAAAGGCATGGGTTCCACCCTTATTTTTGTGAGCCACGATCTCAAACTCATTAAGACCCTGGCGGATGACATCGTGATGATCCAGGGGGGTGAAATTGCCTTCACCATCACCGGTGAAGATATTGCCCATGACGAGTACCTGGCCCAGCATATTGAGCAGGGAATCGCCTTATGAAATTCCGGATTCGTTTTGCCGATCAGATCGTGGGGAGCCTCATCATAGCAGCGCTTTTTTCGGTGGTTTTCGTCCTGTTCATGTTGGGCCGGAGCCAGCGATGGTTTTCCAAGGATTATCACTATATCACCTATTTTGACACCGCCGCAGGTTTGAACGGCAATATGCCGGTGCAGTACAAGGGCTTTACCATTGGGAATGTCCGGTCTTACCGGCTCACGGCGGATGATCGGGTGGAGGTGGTGTTTTTTATCCAGGAGGCCTATAGCGACCGGGTTAAAGCTGGTTCCTTGGTGGACATCAACGTCAGCCCCATTGGCCTTGGCAGCCAGTTCCGGTTCTATCCTGGTCTAGGGGAGCAGGGGATTCCCGAAGGGGAAGTGGTACCGAGTCTTGATTCACCGGAGGGGAAGGCCCTTATTCAAAGCGGCCTTGCGGCGATTCCGGTACAGGAAGACCGTATTACCTTGCTTATCAACCGGCTTACGGTTCTGCTTGAGGATGTGGACGCTCTGGTCCTTATTCTGGGGGACGCCTTGGAGGGTACGGATGCCACGAGTCTTGGCCGGATTTTCCAGGGAGTGGAAGCCGCAGTTGCCCAGGCGCAAGGTTTAGCGGGAACGGTTAATCACGACCTGAATGGGATTTTGGGGGAAGTGAATACGCTTTTGGGTTCTTTACATCCTATAATTGCCAACGTGGATACCCTGTCCCAGAAGGTGGTTGAGCCTGAGGGGCTGGTTTCCCGAGTGCTGGATACGCGGGACCCCGATTCGGTCTATGCGAGTCTTGAGTCTTCTCTCAAGTCTGTTTCCAAGATTCTGGGGAACCTGGATAAGACCTCGGAGCTATTGCCCCGGGAGACGGCAGGTATACTTAAGGAGGTGCGGACCACCCTGAAGACCCTGGAAGAGGTACTGGTGGCCCTGACGAACAACCCCCTTTTGAAGAACGGTATCCCTGCGCAGGTACAGACCCAATCCTCCGGCGCCCGCGCCCGGGATATTTCCTTCTAAGTACTGGCCGTGGCGCTTAGTGGGGCGGGGGCGCCTCGCTTCGGGGGATGCGCTGTTTAGGGTCTGACCCCTGCTTCCCGGTACGTGCAGAGACCGGGTCCCTAAAAAATAGGCGAAAGAAGTTTCAAAAGGACTGGTTATAATGAAGAAACATAGCTTGTTTAGTGGCTTTGGCGGAGTGGCCTTCCAGACCAAAAAACGCGCTTCCTTGGCAGGAATGGCTGCGAGTTTGCTAGCCGGTATCCTGGCAAGCTGTTCTGGCGTAGCGGGCGATAGGGGTGAAACCAGGGCTTCCGCCATCCCCCTTACCCTGAATACCTGGGCGGCGGGTGAACTGGCTACGGAGGGGGAGCAGTGGTTTAAATTCACCGCCACTGCGGGGAGGCAGTATATCCACATCCTTCGCGGTACGGCGAAGCAGCTGTACCTCCAGGTGTATGACCCCCAGGGCAGCGAGATAGGGAGCCCTTACGTATGGAATCAAGAACGCGAATACGCCGATCTGAGCCTGAGCAAAGGTGGGGTGTATTATCTCAAAACTTCGTCTTCCACAGGCGGAACGTACCAGATAGGCTTCACTGAATCCGCAGAAGTAAGCCCTGATACGGCGGTGGTTATGGCTTCCGCCCCGGGGCTTACTGCGGATGTTTGGGCGCTCAATGACCTGGCTGCGGGGGAGGAGCAGTGGTTTAAATTCACCGCTACCGCGGGGACGCAATATATCCACGTAGTTTACGGTACCTTAAGAGATTTGTCCGTCCAAGTATATGACGCTATGGGCAATAAACTGGGAGACCCCTACGCCTTCAATCGAAATGGCGAATACGCCAGCCTGCTCGTTATCAGGGGCGAGGTCTACTATCTCAAGGTATGGCCGGTTTCCGGCAGTGGGTCCTATAAAATAGCTTTCAATACCTCGACTGCCGCACCGCAGGATTAACCTTAGTTGGCTATAAAGGTTGTATAGTCCGGTGTAAGATTTCATAGTTAAAGGTGAAGTGAGATGGGAACAAAGCACACCCATCACTGGCCTAGACACAGCGGCTATTACGGTCTACGCTGGCAAGCGATCCCCAATGGGAAGGGTCCCTTTGGTGAAATCTACTCCGCAGTCATTCCATAGGATCAAACACCGCCCCTTCATCCCAGGGTTTTGAACCCTCCACAAGGGGCATAAAAAGGAGTACATACCATGATACACAGGGCTACCCCCAAAAAAATTTTTGGTATATGTTGTACGGCCATGACCCTGGCGGCGATAGGCTGTACGTCCGGTCCAGCAGTCAGCCCGCTTGAGAAGACGGAGGATACTGAGAAGACCTATCCACTTCCTGATAAGGCCATTGCCCTCAGTTTTGACGATGGGCCTTCGGGGCTTACGGAAGATATTCTGGAGGTTTTGTCTGAACAGGGAATCAAGGCCACGTTTTTTTTGATAGGAGAGAATATCCGCAATCAGCCTAGTTCAGCCCAGAAGATTTTTGCCCAGGGCCATGAGTTGGGTAATCACTCCAACGGCTACGCGCCCCTGGGGGGCAATACGGATCCTGAGGTAATCCGTGCCAGTTTGGAAGGAGCTTCTGCGGCGCTTAAGGGTATAACCGGAGAGGACCCGGTGTTTTTCCGGGCCCCCAATGTCAATTACGGGGAAAACCTGAGTGCTGTATGTGCGGAACTGGGCTTGGCGATTATCGGTGTAAGCTGCTGGAGTCAGGATTGGCAAGAAAGCGTCACTACCGAACAATTGGTAGCCAACGTACTCAGGGACGCCTCGGACGGGGCCATCATCAACTGCCACGAACTGCAAAAGACACTGGACGGGCTTCCTGCGGTGATTCATGGCCTGAGGGAGCAGGGGTACGAGATACTATCTGTGGGCGCCCTGGCAGCGCGAAAAAATCGGACCCTTGAGGCCGGTACCCAGTATGACCGTCTGGACTGATTTCCCCGCTTTCCGCAGGCGTATTCGCCACGGCTTATGAATCGGATAAGGACATAAGCCTGGTTGTTTTTAACAGCAGCAGCCATGACCGGGATATGGCTATAGCCCTTCCCTATAGGGTACAGAGCGCGGCGGGGGTACAATCCTCACAATCCGCGGGGAATATGGT
>JAITIC010000258.1 GCA_031279635.1 Treponema sp.
AGCGTTGGCAGCACTGTTTCTATGCGATTTAGTATCGCTAATACATCTACATCTTTCATGCTTGAAGTATAGCATATTTATTTCATATTTGTCAATGTTATTTATATACACTTCCTTAGCGTTCCGGCTGTATTGAAGCCGCTTGTGCGGCACCAATGGGTTTGGCGGCACTGTAAAGAAACCCGTAGGGTTTCATGCCGCCCAAATGTGCCGGAATGAGCCGTATTCATTCAAAAAATTAGAGTGGTATTTCACATAACCGCCGTATGGGCGTCAAGCCCAATTCGCTAATCGCTGGTTGCTATCCTCGGTTCACGGCCGGTGTCGATGCGGATTATCACCGCCGTACCCTGGCCGGGGGAAGTTTCAATGTCCACCACGCCGGGATCATCGGGATAAAAAAAGTAGAGTCGCTGGATCACGTTTTCAAGACCCATGACGCGGGACATCGAAGACTCATCAATTGATTGGGCATGGAGCAGCCGCTTGACGGTTTCCGTTTCCATGCCCCGGCCATTGTCCCGCACCGAGAGCAGAAGATTGCGCCCCTGTTTTTCAGCGCGTACCTTTACCGCGTTTGCCGCGTCTGCGCCGCCGTCCTTAAACGCATGGATTACGCAGTTCTCCACCAGTGGCTGCAAAATCGAAACCGGAACCTTCACCGCGTCCAACAGGCTTTCATCGTAATCAAGTTCCAGAGCCAGGCTGTGCGGGAAACGCACGCGGAGAATGTAAAAGTAAAATTCCAGCCCCTCAATTTCGTGGCGCAGGGGAACGATTATCTCCTTGTTGCGGATAATGTGCCGGAACAGTTTCGCCATGTATTCCATGTATTCGCTGGTGCGCTCCGCGCCTTCCACAATGGCAAGCTGCATGCCGGTATTGATCGTATTAAACAGAAAATGGGGATTCATCTGCGCCTGAAGCGCGTAAATCTCCATGTGCCGTACCAGCCCTTCCATCTTCATATTGCGCATTTTTTCGCGCATGTATTCCTGCTTGATGTTTTCCTGCCAGCGGATCTCCTCAATATAATTGCGTATCTCTTTTTTCATTTTGTTAAACGCCGCCACCACCTGATCCATTTCCCGCACGGTTTCGCTTTCAATATCGTCTATCGAAAAATTGCCCGCGGCAAGTTCAGCGGCCATGGCGGAAAGACGTGTCATGGGATCGGTGATGCGCCTGACCGAAAGGAACAGCATGAGAAATGCGAATATCGAAACAAAAATGATAAAGAGCAGATTCCAGAACTGCAAATTGCCGGAGCGCGCGATAAAGAATCCGTAGGCGTCTATCTGTCCTCGGAAGCGCTCGGTGCTGATCGCCTCCACTTCGCGGTTGATGTAATCAAGAAGGCCCGCCATCTCATCGTAAATCCGCGTGTATGCGGCAATGTTCCGGCCCCGTTTTTCTTCCATTGCCTGATCGGCAAGATTGAGGTATGAGCGGATCAGAGAATAAAGTTCCCGCTCCCGCAACGCGGCGCCGCTCGGCAGGATCGGCATATAGGTGGGGAGCTTGGCCCGCAGCGCCTGGGTATCAATAAGGATTTGGGCAAGGGCGTTGGAAGAACGGGTGGAAAGGTAATCCAGCAGCGTCTCCTTAAAACGGTCGAGGTCCTCCTGAACCGATTTGATAAAGCGCTCCTGTTCAAACAGGCTGTCGGAGACGTTTTGTAAATTTTTGGAGGAAAACAGAATATAGGCGGTTGAAAGAGAGAGAATGATAAACACCCCGGAAATGCTGAGGAGCATCTGCAGCCTGATGGAGCGGGGCAGCCTGACCACGACCGGCTGCGCCCCGGCCCCGGAACGTTTGTTCATTCCCGCCCGCCGGCAAGCACGACCGGTGTTGATCGATAGCCCACGCCCATCCGGTCTATGCCCATGTCTATCAGTTTGAAGAAACAGGCCCGGTCCCGAATGCCCCCGGCGCCCTTCACTTTGCAGCGGCCCTTCGCCGCGTCAATCATGGTTTGGACAACCTCCACCGTCGCCCCCCTGCTTTCGGCGCCGGTGTAAAAGCCGGTGGAAGTTTTTACAAAGTCAACGCCCGCCTCACAGGCGATTTCGGTTGCCCTGACGACTTCCGCAAGGGTGAGCGCGTCGGTCTCGAATATCACCTTGATGAGCGTCCCGTATTTGTGCACCGCGTCCGTAACCGCTTTTATTTCGGCGCCGACTTCCCGCCACAGGCCGCTTTTTATCCAGCCGTAATTGGCGACAATATCAAGGTCTTCAATGCCGCGGCCTTTACAGATTTCCTCCGCCTGGGCCACCTTGGACACCGTTGTCGAAAGCCCGAAAGGAAAATCGCAGACCACGCATATTCCGGTATTGGTGGATTTGCAGAGGGAGCGGGCAATCTCCAGCGATGCGGGATTGATGCAGACCGTCTTGCACCCGAAGTCAATCCCCTCCCGGATATATCTTCGTATTTCGTCCTGGGTAAATTCGGGCTTAAGCACCGACTGGTCGATATATGCCGCAAGTTCCGCCCTGCTCATTTCGGCGGCTTTCTTTTCCGGTTTCATGGCACACTCCTGTACGAATTACGTATATGGTAAATGGTAGAGCAAAAAAAGGGAAGGGCGCCGGGAGAATGCCGCGGCTCCTGAGCCTGCCGAAGGGCAGGGGCCGGCTTTTTCTCTTCATTATTTGTCAATTTTCCCAAAACCACTAAAGCAAAACGCCGACTCCGGCCCATATTAAGAAATATCAGTTTCTCTATTTGGAGGTAATTCAATGAACGGCGGAATATACAGGCGCGGAATAATCGGCCGCGGCGGCTGTGTACTTTTAACGCTTTTGCTCGGGTTTATTTCCTGCTCGGACGGGGGAGGCTTTTCAGTCGATTTGCTGCGGGCTTCTCCTTTTGAGATTTCAAAGTGGAGTCCTGGCGGAGGTTATCATGCTGATCCTCAGGCTGTTTCAGTGTCCCTTGCCTTTTCCCGCATTCCCGACAGGGCCAGTGTGGAGCGGCATTTTTCTCTCAACGCCGACGGCGAGCGGCTGAGCGGGTCTTTCCGCTGGGACAGCGCCAATATGACCTTTCTTCCCGCCGTTCCGCTGGAAATAAACCGGGACTATGTGCTGACCGTCGCAGCGGACGCCCATGATGAGGGCGGGCTTTCCATGGACAAGGCGTTTGAGAAGCGCTTTACCACGCGGCCGGATAATGACCGTCCCGCGCCGGTTTCCGTATCGCCCGCGATGAACGCCGTGGTAAACGATACCCGCGCCGAAGTTCGCCTTGTTTTTTCACGGGCCATAGCCCTCAATTCGTTACGCGATTATGTTTCTTTTGATCCATCTATGAACGGCATGTGGCGTTTGGAAGAGGACGGAACCACCGCTGTTTTTACTCCGGCGGAGCCCTGGACTTACGGCAAGCGTTATGCGCTTGAAATTAAATCCGCGTTTGCGGGCGGCAACGGCATGGACATGGGCAAAGATTTTTCAAGTGTCTTCACTGTCGGAGAGGATCAGGAAAGGCCTTTTTTAACCGCTGCGTGGCGTTTAAGTAAATCAGGAGATGAACAACAGCTTGCGGAAGGCATAGCGGGTGATAATTCCGGCTGGGAAAAAGATGACCGGCTGCGGCTTAAATTTTCCGAGCCGGTGGATGCCCTGTCGGTGAAAAATTGCCTTGTCCCTGAAGGGGCGTCTTTCCGCATGGAAACTGATCCTGGTCTGTATGACGAAGTGATTTTTGCTTTTGAGACTCCGCCGCTTTATGAAAGCCGTTTTTCTTTCAGGCTGAAAACCGGCGTAAAAGATCGCGCGGGAAACGAGAGTGGTGACGAATATGCGTTTAAAATATTTGCCAACGGTGTTCTGTCAAAACCACCGGCGCTTGTGGGTGTCAGGATTCCCATGGCGCCGGGCAGCGCGCTTGACAATGAATTAACCGCTTTTGGAATTGATTCTCTTTTTGAGGATCTTCCGGTTGATCCCCCTGGCGCTCTTGAGAACGAGAAAGATCGCTATCCCTACAGCGTGCAAACCGAAACATGGATCGAATGTTATTTTGAAACCGCTCCCGGCCTTTCGGTAGACGCCCTTTCGCTGATGGAATTGTTTCGTATTGAGACCAGTAATAACGTGCTTGTTTTTTCTCCACGCTCCATCAGGGAAAGCGGCTTTTCAGCTCCCGATCCCCGTCCCGGCTGGGAACAGTACCGGCGTCTTGAGATTAGGGGGCTTCTTACCAACACGGTTAATTCAGGGGTGGTGAGTATTCTGATTGATTCGGGATTGCGGGATTCCGGCGGAAACCGCAGTGAAAAAAAATTCCGCATTTCCCTGTTAAAGTAAGGAGTATTAATGAAGGGAATAATTACCCTCTGCGTGAGCCGTCCCGTGACGGTGATCATGACAATGGCCGCCCTTGTAATAGCGGCCCTCTTTTCACTTTCTACTCTGTCTCTGGAGCGGCTGCCTGAATTGTCCGAGCCGAAGATAACGGTGGAAACTGTTTACAGCGGCATGGCGGCTGACGATATGCGTTCCCTCGTTACCATTCCGGTGGAAGACGCACTTTCTCCAGTAAAGGGGCTTGAGCGGATACGGAGCGTTTCGCGTGACGGGCGTTCCATTATCAGCCTTGATTTCCGCTGGGGAACGGATCCGTCCGCCGCATCCGTTCTTGTCCGCGAGGCGATTGACGCGGTGTATCCGGGCCTTCCCGAAGGCGTTTTGAAGCCTGTGGTAACCCAGGGTGATTACGGGGCCGATCCTCACGCGATTATCGCGGTACGTTCCATTCAAGGGGACGGGAGTTTTGCCCGCAGACTCGCCGAATATGAACTGCACTCCCGCCTGCGAAAAATCGACGGGGTAGGCTCGATCATACTGGCGGGCGGGGAAATTCCTGAGGAACGTCTGCGCCTTGACGTGCAGAAACTTGCCGCCCTTGGTATAAGCCCGCCGGATTTTGCCGGGATGCTTTCCGGGGAAACGGCGGATATTCCCGCCGGAAACGCCCGCGAGGGAGATATGGAACTGGTGGTGGTCAGCTCAGGCAGGCCGGATACGCTGGAGGAACTTTCGCAAGTGATAATTCCCGCCGGAAGCGGCGCGGCGGCGCTGAAGCTGGAGGACGCCGGGGAACTGAATCTTGAAGCGGGCCGCCGTAACAGTGTTTTTGTTTTTGAAGGAAAGGAAGCGGCGGCTCTGGAAATATTCAGGCGGCCCGGCGCGGACCCGCTGCGCCTTTCAAGGGACATACGGAAAACCCTGAAAGAGGCGGTCCCGCTTTTTGCACGTGACGCTGAAATTATTCTGGTTCGGGATTCCGCCCCATCTTTGATCCGGGGCATTACCGGTCTTTCAATATCCGCGGGCCTTGGAGCCGCCGCGGTAATTGTCGTTTTATTTTTGTTTGTCCGCCGCCTCCGTTACAGTCTCCTCGCGGCCCTGTCGATTCCGGTGTCCACGGCGGCGGGTATCTGCGTTCTGGCACTAATGGGGAAGTCACTCAACAGCATGAGCCTCGGCGGGCTTGCCCTGGGGATCGGTCTTGTTTCCGATACCGGCGTGATTGTGCTGGATCTGCTTCACCGCTCTTTTGGAACGGGCGCGGAAAAACCGGCCCCTGAGGAAATAGGGGAAAAAGCCGTCTCAATTGCCGGTTCCAGCGCGGCATCAACCCTTACCACCGCGGTGGTTTTTGTACCGGTGATTTTTCTTCCCGGTCCCCTGGGCAGGCTCTTTGGCGATACCGCCGTTGCCCTGGTTGCCTCAATAAGCGCGGGATGGCTGTACGCCCAATTCTGTCTTCCTTCCCTGTACCGGATGTGCTTTACAGCGGACAGGCGCGCATTCGGATCGTTATGTGTAATTGAAAAAAAGTACCGCCGTTTGCTCGCTCCGCCGCTCAGGCGGCCTTTCCTGATTTTCACGCTTGCCACGCTGGCAAGCCTTGCCGGCGGGCTGTTTCTGCTGCTCAGGCCCGCGGTTTTTATCAGCCCCGGCGAGGCTGAGGAAGTGCGGGTTTCAGTGGTTTTTCCGCCGGGGACATTCCTTGAAAATATCGGTGCAACGGGCGCGGTAATTTCCCGAATTGTTTCAGAACTTTCCGGTATAAAAACGGTTTACGGCAGGGCAGGGGCCGAGGAAGAGGACATAGGCCGCCGGGCCGATACGGATTATCTCAAGGAAGAACTGATCCTCTATTGCGTACTCAACAGGGGAAGCAAACCGGAAACGGCGCTTGCCGAAATAACCAAAACAATGAATAAGCTCAAAGATCGGGAAGACGGATTGCCGGGCGCCGCGATTTCGGCGTACCTGCCCAGGGACCGGATCGAAACATACTTGGGGCTTTCATCGGCACGGACTTTCGCGGTTACGGGAAAAGACCGTGAAGAAACCGCCGAAAGGGCCGTCTCCATGGCCCGGCGGCTTGGGGAATATACCGGTTCCGGCGGTGCAACCATAGCGCTTCGGCCCCGGGGCCGCCGGCCGGAATTGCGGCTCTACCCGAACAGGGAGGCCGCCGCGTACCTTGGCGTCTCCGCTGCGGATATTGCCGAATCCCTTTATACCCTGAGTGAGGGGATTGTCACCTCACGGCTTGAGATTGAAGGCCGGCCCCTTGATGTGCGGGTGTCGGGGCAGGTGCTTTCGGAATTTTCAGGCCGGCCGGAGGCATTGTTGGAGAATATTCCACTGAGAACGCCCAGGGGGAAAATCGTTTACCTTGGTTCCCTCGGCAGAATAGAGCGGCGTGAGTCGGAGGCGGCGCTGGCGCGGCTTGACCGTTCCGATGTGATGTATCTGGATCTGCCTCCTTCAAAAGATCGAAAAACCGCCGAGGCGTTAAAAGAAATCTCCGCCGGTTTTTCATGGTTTGACCGGGCATCTGAATCCGTTTTCAGCCGTTACCGGAATTCCCTGCTGCTCAATATTTGTCTCGTACTGATCCTGCTGTATATGACTATGGGCGCGCAGTTTGAATCTTTTCTCCTTCCGCTGATCCTCATGCTGACCATTCCATTTTCTATTGCCGGTTCAGGTCCCGCGCTGCTGCTGTTCGGGGCCGCGCTCGATTCAGGGGCGGCGCTGGGCCTGACCGCCCTGTTTGGTTTGGTAGTGAATAACGGCCTCATACTGTTTGAGATCAGCGATGAAAAAATCCGTTCCGGCTGTTCTCCGGGTGCGGCGGTGTACCGGGGGGCTTCACAGCGGCTGCGGCCGGTGCTGATTACCACGGCGACCACGATTTTCGCCCTGCTTCCCGTCGCGCTGAACCCGTTGGGTAATGCCCAGAAGTCAATGGCCGCCGCCATGCTGGGCGGGCTTGCCGCTTCGACCCTGCTCAGCCTTTTTGCCCTTCCGCCTGTTTTAGTACGCTTCTTTCGATGGAGAGGGCAATGAAAATTTTTGCCGCGTGGCTTGGAAGAAAAAAGGCAAGTCTCTGTATATTAAGCGGAATATGCGCCGTATCGTTATGCGTCATTCTGTATTCAGACGGGCAAAAGAAAAGCGGCGGCGGGTCTTACTCGGTAAGCATCCGGCACTACGGGGTTGACGCCCGTGAGATGGAACGAAGCGCCGCCATTCCGCTGGAAGATGCCCTGTCCGCCATTCCGGGACTGCGGTCGGTGCAGAGTTCCAGTGAAAACAGCCTGGCCCGCGTCTTTGCCCGTTTCAGCCGGAACAGCCGGGGGCAGTACGAGGCGGTTCGTGAGGCCGCTCAAAGGGTGTATGAAACCCTGCCGTCTTCGGCCCAGCGGCCCGAAATACAAAGTTCCGATAATTCCCGAATCCCCGTCTGGTCCGCTGCGGTATTCGATGCCCGTGCCGCCGCTAAAGATGATCCCGCGTCCGGCATTGGGACCGATACGGCGCTGCTTCTGGAACGGATCGTCAAGCCGAGGCTGGAAAGTCTTGAGGGCGCGGGGGAGGCGCTTATATCCGGCGTTGGTTTACGGGAGATCATTATTGCCCTTGATCAGGAGAAAGCCGCCGCCTTCGGCCTTGATCCTTCAGTAATTGCGGCGGCGCTGGGTATGAATGACGCGCTGTTCCCCGGCGGTACCCTCGGATACGGGGGCAGGGAGATAATTGTTTCCGTGGACGGGCGATGTGATCAAGTTTCGGATAACGGTGATGATCGCGTAACATCGAATCTTGCGGCCTTGGGTGAGGCCCTCATCTCTCCGGGAGACGGCAGGACAACGGCGCTTTCGGAAATAGCGGATGTGTATGAACAGGAACGGCAGCCGGATACCCTTTCCCGCTTAAACGGGAAAAAGGCCGCGGTGATTTCCCTGATGGGAAGTTCTGGCGCCGATTTACGAAAACTTTCCCGGGACATACAAAAAGAGCTGGCGTCCCTGTCGCTGCCGCTGGAATTTACAGTGCTTTCCGACCGGGGCGCGGAGGAGGAGGCCGCCTTTCGTTCGGTTTTTATCGCCGCCCTGCAGGGCGCTTTTATGGTGGCCTTAATCAGTTTTCTGTTAAACCGGGGAAAGTCAAAGCGTTCCCCGCCGGGGCTGAACCGCTCCGGCGCTTTCTGCGCCCTGGCAATTCCGGTGATCTGCGTCGTTTCGGCGGCGTTACTCGCAATGAGCGGCCTTCCGCCGGATCGTTTTGTCCTCGCGGGACTTGCCGCGGGTATCGGCGCGGCGGTGGATCCGGTTATTCTCTGCGCGGAAAAATTGCGGAAAAGCCGGACTTACGGCGAGGCCCGTTCGGCCCTGGCCCGGCTCAGGGGTCCCCTCGTTGCCGGCGCGGCCACTACGGCCGCAGCCCTGCTGCCGCTTGGGGCGATGGACTTTGAAGCGGGGATCATCGCCCGTGCAATCAGCGCCGTCACCCTGGCGGCCATGGCGCTGAGTCTCAGCCTGCTGCCGCCCCTTTTGCTCTGGGATTTGGAATCACCCGCACTGAATCGCAAAACCTTTCTGCCGCGCTTCATGCCCTGTCTATCACGATGTTATGCGCCGTCTTTGCCGTTCAGGATTTTTTTCATAAAACTGTTCCGTCGCCTTTCCCGAAAAACATGCCGTTTTCTTGCCGCCAATGCCGGCCTTTGTGTCCGCCGTCCCGCCCTGGTTTTGTTAGCCGCCATGATTATTTCGGCGGGAGGCGTTCTGGCGCTTTTTATCAGGGGAGCCGATTCGGGAACCTACGGCTCGGAGAATTCCCTCTACGCGCAGGTTGAATTTGAAGGGGGGCTTCTCGCCGAAGAAACCGACCGCCTGCTGGCCGAATACGGGGAAACTCTGGCGGGGAAAGAGGGAATCACCTATGTCCAAACCGGCGCTAAAACAGGCTCCGGAAATCTTCTGGTTTCTTTCGACCCTAAACGGCTTTCCGCGGACAGGGCCGGGGAACTTGTCCGCGCCACTGCCATTCCCGGCGCTTTTGTGTTTTTAAGCGAAAACCCGGCGGCCGGGCGTTACTGGGAAATCAAGATATTCGGCGACGACGGTGAAAAATGCAGGGAACTGGCGGAAGAACTGGCCCGCTCTTCCGCCGCCCTTCCTCTGGTGCGGGAACGGATACTTAATTTCAAAGCGGGCAGCAAAAAACTCACGCTGCTGCCCGACAGGGAACGTCTCGCCGAAACGGGAATCAGTTTTTACCGGGCAGCGGACATAGCCCGCCGGGGAGTACACGGGCCGGTGGCCTATAAGCGGGTGGGGCCCCAGGGCGAAGTTGACGTGCGGGTGCGGATCGGAACGCGGACGCCTTCGCGGGCCGAAACTCTGGAAATGCTGGTTTCCGCCGAAGAGCGCGAAGCCCAGGCCCTGCCGCTGGATTCCCTTACACGAATACGGGAAAGCGTTGAACCTGCGGGCATCAGGCGGGAGGATCGCCGCCGCATGGCTTCCATTACCCTTGGAACCAAAGCGATGGACCCCCGCCGCGTGAAAAAAGAGATGACGCCTTTGTTCGGGAGAATCGAATTGCCTCCGGGCTATTCAATTGAATTCGATCCTGAGGCGATTAGGCGGGCCGAGGCCCTGTCGAAAACCTGCCTTTCCCTGCTGTTGGCCCTTACGTTTTGTTACATGGTAATCGCGTCGGTAAACGAATCTTTTGTAACGCCGCTGGCGGTGCTGTCCGCCGTCCCTCCCTCGCTGGCGCTTCCCGCACTGTGTCTTGCCCTTTCCGGCCGCCCCCTGGATCTCGCGGCGGCCTGCGCCTTTGTGGCGGTAAGCGGCATGACGGTTAACGCCGCGGTTCTCTGTGCCGGCGGGATGCGGCGCTTCCCCCGGTCAGGAGACAGGGAACAAACCCTTCGCCTGTACCGGCTCCTGCGGCGGAAAATGCCCGCCCTGCTCGCCACCGCCGGTACAACCATCGCCGGGGCGCTGCCTTTCCTCCTGCTCCGCGAACAGGCCAACGACATGGTAAAAACCCTCTCGCTGGTCAGCGCCCTTGGAGTGGCCGCTTCCTGTATTTTCGCAACAAGCGTCGTCCCGGCGGTTTTGCTGATGTTAACACGCCAAAAACCCGCACAGTGTTAAACCGCTAAAGATACCGCGGGGTTTGCCCCGCGGAGGCTCATTCGAAAGTCTGGTTTAATACCCCGGAGCTTTGCTCCGGCTCAAATGCCGTAGCGCTTACAAAAATTCGGTATTAAACCAGACGTTATAATAAACTTCCTATCGAACGAGCCTCCGATCGAACTAACGCAGCGCTTAAGATACCGCGGAGCTTGCTCCGCGGAGGCTCATCAACGAACATCGCCGTGTTCGGGAACCCCGCGCCGTTCGGGAGCAAACAACACGGCCCGCAGCGGCGCGTCCATGAAACGTCTTGAAATTATCGTAACAGACAGGCAAATTGCCGCTTCGGGGCTTGGCCCCGCCGCAAAAAAATGCCTCCTAACGAATTAGGAGGCATGGGCGATACAAGAGTCGAACTTGTGACCCTCAGCGTGTCATACTGATGCTCTAACCAACTGAGCTAACCGCCCGATTAACTTCCCCGCGTTAAGCGGTGTCAATTCAAAAAAATTCACAGGGCCCGCCCGGCTCTGCCTGCGAGCATGTACCCTCCGTTCCGCAACACGGCGTGGGCCTCAGCAAACGCTGCTGTTACCAATAAAGCTTCAAGGCCCGGAAGCAGTAAATGCCACGCCTCTGTCGCGGGCGGGATTTATCCCCCCAGCAGTTTGTTGCTTCGCGCATTATAATTCCCAAAAATCGCCTTCAGGCGATTTTTTACCCTGCAAACTGCCTTAGCAACAGGCTGCCAGCGTTCCGCTGCAAAAAAACTATTAATTGAGGCTGTTCTAAAACTTAGTTTTGGAACAGCCTCAATTACCGCTATTTTACCCGTTCCCGAATAGCGATGTTTACCTCAATTTTTCCGTAAGGGCCCAATTCTATAGGAACGATGAGGGCTTCCACTTCGCCGAGGTTCGTTGAAACTTCCATGTTTTCGCCGGTGAAAAGGGCCGGCGGGGTCAGGTCGAATTTAAAGCCCAGATCGTGGAGCTTGGTAACCGCTTGGGCGGTAATGATATTGGCAAGCTCCTGGATGGTGGCCTTGGCCATTTCATCAAAGACGGTGAATTTCTCGCCGCCGTTCATGACTCCCGCCACGTCAAGCGCCGTTTCCTTGGACATATCGAGCAGAACCCGCCCTTCCACGTCTCCGGCCAGGCCGACCATCGCGGCAACGCCCATGATGGTCTTGGTGGTGGATTTCAGGGAAATCTGCCCCTGCTTAACCTCGGCGTCCTTTATCTCCTTAAACAGGTCTTTCAAAACGCTAAAAGCAGACACGGTAAAAGGGTTTATATAGTCGACTCTCATACTACGCTCCTCCTCATTTATGCATTGTGTAAAAACGCTGAAACCGGGCCGGCGGACACGGAATGCCAGCCTTTACCGGATATCTCCTCATTTTGCCCCAGAATCACCAACCCCCGGTTTTTCAGCTTCTCCTCGAAACCGGTCATCAGCTTGTTTTGCTCCTGTTCCGAAAGGAACGAAAGAACATCCCGAACAAGGATTATGTCCAAATCCGGCAGGGGATTATCGTTCAGTATATCATGATACTCGAAAACAATCGAATCCTTGATAGCCTGATTGAAAGAATACCCGTTCTTTCCTTTAATCATGAAGCTCCGGTAATATTCGGGGACCTCGTCAAGGTCAAAAATCATATTTGGCGCTTCGCTTATGGCCATAATGTCATTGTCATTGGCCCATATCTTGATATGCCCGTCGGGATACCTGCGCTTTAGTATACAGGCAAATGAAAAAGTTTCATAGCCCTTGCCGCAGCCTATATTCCAGACATGAATATTATTGGAAGAAAGATCCGGCAAAACGTTCTTTACCGCGGCGGCATAGTCGTCGTCCCAGAAAATCCCGGTGCAGGGCGAATGGAAAGGACTGAGGAATTCATCGGCGTCGGAAGAGCCTTTGAGCTGCATTTCCTCTCCCCCGCGGCCTATGCTCCACTCGGCAAAACGCCGGCGCAGCCACGCCTCGTTGACCGGCGTTACGCTAAAGCGCCTGAGTGCGAAGAGGCCTTCCTTGATAAAGCCGACGGCGGTATCCTCGGCGGCCCGCAGCTGTTCCTGGCTCTGTTCCTCCGGAGACGGGGGAGGCGGCACGTAGAAGCCGCCGGCGTCTCCCGCCACCGTCTGGGTCTTGCTTTTGTCTTCCTTGTTCTGGGCAAAAATCCGCACCACGTCGAGAATGATGTACAGGTCTCCCTGCTTCTCCACAACGCCGCTGATAAATTTGATGTTGATGTCCCCGAAGATCGGGTGCGGCGGCTGAATCGTTTCCTGGTTAAGCCCCACCACTTTGTCGATCCGGTCAACGATGGTTCCGTAAACCTGATCGTTGATATGGAGGATCAGCATATTCTCCTGACCGTCCTCTTTTTTTTCCTGGGGCAGGTGGAAGAATGTCCTAAAGTCGATGATGGGGATAATGTCGCCCCGGAGGTTATACACGCCTTTCACAAAAGAGGCGGCGTTGGGCACATAGGTAAACTTATCGGCCTTGGCGATTTCCTTGACATTCATAATGTCCACGCCGTAGTCTTTCCCCGCCAGAGAGAAAGTAACCATTTTAAAATCGACCGTATCGGCCCATTCTTTCTGTTCCTGTAATTCGGCGTTTACCTGTACCAGATCTTTTACTACTGCTGCCATGTGTTCCTACCGTGTTGAAGCTTCGCGGATTCGACGCTGCTCCATCTCCTTTTTAAGTCCCAATTCCAGAAGCTGGCTGACATCAATAATGAGGGAAACCGAACCATCCCCCAGTATGGAAGCCCCGGCGATACCCGGGGAATTGGTAAACTGATCCCGCAGAGGCTTGATCACCACGTCTTCCTCACCGATCAGGCTGTCCACCATGAAGCCCATTTTCTTTTCGGCCGTACCCACGATGACAATAAAGTGATAATCCGTCTGCTCCTCGGTTTTGATGCCGAAGAGCCGGTTGAGCCTGAGCAGGGAGATGACGTCGTTACGGATATTGAAGACCTCGTAGTTGTCGATCATCTTGATCTCGTCGGGCTTGATCCGCAGACTCTCGATAACCGAAGTGATGGGGATGGAGTAAATCTCCTGACCCACCCGCACCAGAAGGCCCTGAATAATCGCCAGGGTGAGAGGCAGCTTGATGATAAACTTGGTACCTTTGCCGTGTTCGGAGCTGACGGTTACAGTGCCGTTGAGCTTGTCGATCTGGCGGCGCACCACGTCAAGGCCCACTCCGCGGCCCGAAATACTGGTAACTTGCTTGGCGGTGGAAAAGCCCGGCTCAAAAATAAGGCCGAAAGCCTCCACATCGGTGAGTATCTTGTTGGGGCTGATGAGTCCCCGCTCCACGGCCTTCGCCTTGACCGCGTTAACGTCTATGCCCTTGCCGTCGTCGGCGATCTCAATGACGATCATGTTGCCTTCGTTGGTGGCCTTGAGGAGTACCATGCCTTCTTCGGGCTTGCCCGCCGCCTTGCGCTCTTCCCTGGATTCAATGCCGTGGTCGATAGAGTTCCGCACCGAGTGCATGATCGGATCAAGGAGGTCCTCGATAACCGACTTGTCAAGTTCCGTTTCTTCGCCTTCGATGACCAGGTTGATCTTTTTGTTGAGGGACTTGGAGAGGTCCCGTACCAGGCGGGGGAAACGGCTAAATATCTGGCTGATGGGCACCATGCGAATGCGCATAACGCCTTCCTGAAGCTCGCCGGTGATCCGGCCCAGGTTCTGGGAGGTGGAGCGGAACTTACCCATGTTGTTTTTGAAGGACGCCTCGAACCCGTCAAAGAGGGAGAAAATATCCCCGTAGGATTCGTTGATCTCCTTGCGCATGTCCTTGACGGATTTACCGCCCTGTATACTTTCAAGGTAATCGGGCAGACTGTCAAACAGGCCCTTTATTTTTTCCCGGTACTGCGTCTCAATATCGTGTAGCAGGACAACCAGATCGTTGAACTGAAGGCTGATCTGGTTGAAGGTCGCCTTGGTGATAACCGTTTCGGAGACCAGGTTGAGCAGGTCGTCGATCCGTTTGGAATCCACGCGGAGAATGGAACCCGCTTCCTTGCCCGCTTTTTTGGCGTCTTCCGCACCGGCCGCTTTGGAAGCCGCCGAAGCCGCGGCTTTGAGCGCCGGGGCGGGCGCTGCCTCCGGAGCCGGTACCGCTGCAACGGGCGCCGGGGCCGCCGCTTTGGGCGCGGGCGCCAGAGTGGCAATGTCGGTAACAACCGCATCAAGACTCACATCGGGAAGAATAACCGATTTCTTTATATCCTCAGGCTTTTTCTGGGAAGCGATGTAATAATCAACAAAAGGGAAAAAATTGTCCTCGTAAAGCTGCTCAAAGTCAGGCGATGTTTTGAGTATCGTGCTGCCGTCCTTGAGGACCGCGTAGACCTGAATGCCGCCCACAGTATTCATCAGACTGTTTTCATCGAACTTGACCGAAACCCGGTAGATCGGCATACCTCCCTCAACGGCTTCCTTAAGCTCGGCGATTTCCCCTTCGGTAAGAGCGCCGGAACCGGCGGCCGGTTTTGCGGCGGGCGGGGGAGGTGCCGGGGCAGGGGCCGCGGCGGGTTTGGCAGGCGTTTTTGCCCCTCCCCTTTTGCGGGTGGAACCTTCGGGCAGCAGGGCCGAAAGGCGGCCCTCAATCTGGGAGGTATCCTCCTGATAGACCGCACCGTTCATCCGCTGTTCCAGCATGGCTTTGATCACGTCAATGGCGGAGAGCAGGGTATCTACCACGTCCTCGTTGACCGTCAATTGATCCGAGCGGATGGCGTCCAGCACATCCTCCACGAGGTGGGTAAAGTGGGATAATTCCATCATTTCAACGGTAGCGGAACCGCCTTTCAGGGTATGCGCCGCCCGGAAAATCTCGTCCACTGCGTCTCTATTGGCGCCTTCGTTCTCAAGGACCAGTATATTCTGTTCCAGCGTATCCACCTGCATCTGCGCTTCGCTGAAAAAATCCTTGAGTAATTCCTCGTTATTGGGATCAAGATAATCACTCATGCTATAAGTATCATATGAAAAAGCCGTTAGAGTCAAGTAATGAAAACCGCTTCTCCCCTGGGAATATGTACCGATTTCAGGGTCAGTTTTACGGGGTCGTTGGGGGCGGGATCGGACCGGAGGGGAACCTGGATTTCCAGGGCCAGGGCGGGGATCATCAAAACCCAGCGGTTTCCCTTTTTTTCCAGGGCGACGGCGTCCCAGACGCTGTCTTTTTTGTCCGAAAGGTAGACCATTGTCCAGTGCGCGCGGGAAGCCCGTTCCGCCTGCACAACCACGGCGGAGGCGGCCTCGGCGGCGGCGAGCCGGACGGCGAGTTCCTCCGCGGAAAGCGGCTCGGCCCCCCGGAGCAGAGCGCGGATCTGTATATGGGCGAGAAGGTCTGTGTAGCGGCGGAGGGGGCTTGTAACCTGGGCGTAGGCCTCAAGGCCCAGACCCCAGTGGCGGCCGGGCCGTGCGGAAAGGGTCCGGGGCCGCATACAGCGGCGAAGCTGGTAGGAACCGGCCATTCCGGGGAGGATCTCCCCCGGCAAATCCCCCGCTTCCTGAGCCACATAGGGGAAAGAAAGGGGCCGCGCCGCGCCTGCGCTTTCACCGCCGCGCCACATACCACCGGCCCACAAGGCGGCCCCTTCCCCGGCGAGCAGCATACATTCCCTTACCATATCTGCCGAGCGGTAGGGCACAATGGGTTCGATACTCACCCGCCCGTCGTTCAGGCTGATGTGGGTCTCCGGAAGTTCAATGTTCACCGCGGCGGCGGCGCGGCGGCGGCGCAGGTTCGCCTCCGCCAAAGCGGAAAGCGTCCGCAGGGCGGCGGTTTTCCCCGGATCGCCCGCCCCGTCCATCAGCCTGTCCGCTTCCTCATAAGTCAGGCGCTTCACCCTCACCGTCGAGGGGAATATCTCCGTGGCCGCGATTTCGCCCGTATCACCAAGGGTAATCTTAAAGGTCAGGGCCGGTGACGTTTCCGCAAGCCCCAGGGCGAAAAGGGGCAGCGCATCGTCGGCCAGCATGCGGGAAGGGCCTTCGGGGAGGTAGAGAGTCGCCCCCCGGTCGCGGGCCTCCCGCTCAGGAGGGCTGTCCGCGGTAATTGAGGCGGCGGGGTCGGCCACGTGCACATAGAGAACCCGCCCCGCCCCTTCCTCAACAGAAACGGCGTCGTCGGGATCGCTGCTCCAGGGGCTGTCAACGGCAAAGGCCGGAAGGCCGGTAAGGTCGCGGCGGCGTTCTTCGGCGGGCGGCGGATCGGGAACGGTGTCAGATGAAACGACGGAAAGCCCGAAGCGGGCCGGATGGGGATTGACGGCGGCGCTCCAGAAACCGGCGTCCATGAGCAGGGCGTGGGCGTCTTCGGGGGTTTCACTCAGGCCCAGGTCCCGCATGGTGCGGCTTTTAGGGGATTTGCCGTAAGCCAGCGCCTCGACATCCTGCATAAAACGGCTGTCGGCGGGCAGCTCCGGACGGCGGACGCTCAATCGTTTCAAAAAAGATTCCCGCTCCCAGCTTTCCCGGCGCTTTTCTTCGCGTTTTTTTTCTTCGGCCTCAACTTCCTCCCTCCCCCTGGGGCTGAGGACGGCGGCGCTGCCGGTAAAGTACAGGCCGTCCAGCAACAGGCAAAAAGCGGCCCAGGCGGAAGCGGGGCTGTACCCGCCAAAGGCCAGTTCCGCCAGTTCTTTCAGCGAAACCGGCCCGTTTTCAAACAGCAACTCCCATGCTTCCCGCACCGCCGCGCCGCTCCCGCCGGCAGCCTCCTCAATCCCGCTCAAATCCGCAAGCGGACCGGGGTGGATAAGCTCAATATCTTTATCACGAACCTTATATTCCTGGAGGGCTTCTTTTTTTCCGCCTTTCTCCGGGGTTTTTAATACGGAAATCAATATCCGGTCGCCCTCTTTCCCCTTCACCAGGGCGGGGCGGTTTTTGTACACAACCAGGCTTTTTTCAGCAATCATTGTTTTTTATACCGCCTTTTGGTGTATAAATAGAGTCTGTCCATAATGTAGACACATTATGGACAGACTACCCTAAAAAACGCATTTTCGCAGCCGTTAGGCGAGAAAATGCAATGTCTGTCCGCAAAGTAACCGACTTTGTGTACAGACACTAAATATATTTTTATCATATTCAATTATCCGTTAACTTTCAGCAAGCCTGTCTCCACACCCGCGATATAACTGTGGGAAAGGGACAAAAGCGATGCAAAACTCCGCCGGGATAACTCCAGAGCCTTCCGAATCTGTTTTATCCGCTGCTTAATGGAAGCGGCCATGCTCTTACTATACTTTTTATACCTTTTTTTGTGGAGACATTCGAGGCTTTCCCAAAACTTCAGTTTTGGGAAAGCAACCTTGAAATCCGCAGTTTTGTAAGGCCGAAAGCCTGAAAAACTGCACGGCCTGTCCCAAAACAGTGCCCCCGGCTATGCCGGGAACGTGAGCGCACAGTTGGGACAGGCTCATCTCAAAAACAAATTTTGGCGGCTTTAAGGTGCGTATTCAGTTTTTCAGTATGTCCCTAAAAATAATTTTTTGCCTTAAGCGATTCGTCAATGCAGCGGTGAATTGAAGATAGAAGGCGGGTGGTAATTTCATTTTTAACGCTGTAGGGAAGTTTGCCCAGAAAATCGCTTGTTTTCGGCTCTTTTTCTTCGGTTTTGCCAGTATCCTGCATAAAAAGCCGGTAAGTATCAATTTGCAAGGCATTGGCTATTTTTTCGATTTTTTCAAAAGACGGTATTCGTCTCCCCATCTCAATTTGTCCGATATAGTTGCCGCTTGTATCGCACAACTCGGCAAGAGTCATTTGAGATACGCCTCTCATTTTACGGTATTTTTTAAGATTTATGATAAAAATTTCCTGCAAAGTCATTACTACAGTCTAATAGACAGGGTATTCGGAAACTTTCCAATTTTCTTATTGACATATATTTATTAAAGATATAAAATGTCTTTTAGCGATAATATATATAAAATATCATACATATTTGATTGCGAAAAACAAAATCCGGCGGCTGAAAAATAGCCGCGGCCCCGGAACGGTATTAAGCCGGGCAAAATCGGATGTATCCGGTTCATGTTATGGGCCGGTCCATCTATGGAAATTTTCCATAGGTATAATATTTTTCTGAAGGAGTTTAACGATGAAAAGGATTGTGGCGCTGGGTTTTCTGATGCTGCTTGTATCATTCAGCCTGGTTCACGCGCAGACCATTGATGAGGCAATAAAAAACGCAGCCGCCGAGATCAGTGAAAAATTACCTCGGGGATCAACTGTCGCGGTAATCAATTTCAGCTCGGAGTCAGCGCGGTTGACGGATTATGCCATTGATGAGTTGAACGGCGCAATTGTTAATACGGGCAAATTAAAACCGGTAGAAAGAAGGCAGCTTAACGCCGTTCGGGATGAATTGAACTTTAGTATGTCCGGAGAGGTGAGCGACGAGTCAGCGCAAAGTATCGGACGGATGCTGGGCGCCCAGAATATCGTGACGGGATCCATAGAAATTATCGGCGCTGTGTACCGGATAAGATTCCAGGCCGTATCCGTTGAATCAGCGTCCATCCAGTATGCCTTTTCCGAAACCATCAAAAATGACAGTGTGCTGGAATCGCTTCTCGCGGGAACCAAAACCCAGGTTGACTTTACTGCTAAAGAAAGGCTTGGAACAGCCGGACTAAATCTGTTGTTTGGCGCCGGTTCATTTTTCATTGAGGGCGATAAATTCGGCGGAGGACTAACCGCCGGGCTGGAAGCGGCGGGCATTGCTCTTCTCGTATACTCTCTTGCCCAATTCAACACCCAGCATAGTGCGGGTTCCTACCGTGAAGAATATGACAGTATAGAAAAATCCTATGAAGCATATCCGTTCTTCATAGGAATCGGCCTCTATGCCGGAGGCGCGATTTTTGGCGCGATAAGAGCCTTTATATACCATAAGCCCGGTTCCCTTGTTGCGGAAACGCCTTTTGATGGATTAGACATCAATCTGGTATCGACAAAGAACAGTATCCCCGCCCCCGGTTTGCAAGTTGCGTATACATGGCGGCTTTAATCTGAAAATGTCGCCAGCGAAATGCCTCATTTTAAAATGTTACCGAAAGGTTGACATAAAGAAACCTTGTGCGCTATACTGGTTTGCAGTGAGCAGGATTTTTAAACCGGCTCGCTTGTTAAAATATTCCCAAATAAAAGGAACAAAAACGAAGGAGTGAATCATGAAAAAAGCATGTTTTATTGGTTTGGCCTTTTTTATTGCCGTGCTGCTGATGGCCTGCAAATCATCGCCGGCTGCTACTACCGCCGCCGGCCCGATTACCACCCCCGACTGGCTCAACGACTTCCCGCCTGAAGATGTTCTCTGGGGCGTCGGTACAGCCCGGCAGACCTCCGCGTCGATGTCCATGACCACCGCGGAGGCCCGCGCGCGGGTGTCCATTGCCCGCCAGCTTGACAACAAGGTGCAGGCCATGTTCACCGATTACAACCTTGACGCCGGTAATGTCGGCTCCCAGGCTAACGCCTCCATGCAGGAAGACGTCAGCCGGCAGATCACCAATGTCAATCTTTCCGGCGCCCGGCCAATCAAGCGGTGGCAGGCCCCGGACGGGACATGGTGGTTTCTGGTGGAGTACAGCAAGGCCAACGCCAAAAATGCGGTAGCCAGTATCCTGGGAAATGAGGAAGCGGCCTTTGCCCAGTTCAAGGCGCAGCAGGCGCTGGATATGCTGGACAAGCAGCTTGCCAAGTCTGAAAAACCGGTGGTAGTGAGCGAATGAGCCGGAAAGACACCCGTCCGGAAAATCTAAAAATCCGGGCGGCGTCTTTTTAAATTATCATCAATGGTTACATTGACAGCATTGCGGCGCTTGACGGTAAAGCAATTCGGCGCGGAATTTTTATTTTTTCTCCTGTTGCTGCCGGGCTGTAAGAGTGCGCCTGTTGTTGATCCGTCCTCCGCTGTTGAAATCCCGGCGGAGCCGTCTCCCTTTTTGCTTTCCATGCCCACGGAACGGGGGCTTTCCTTTATCGGCGTTACCGGAATACGGTCAGACCCCAAAGAAACGATCCGGCTTGCCCTGGAAGACGCCGCCCGGCGTGTCGCGGTTTTCCACAAAGTCAGCGGTGAATTTTTTAACGAAATCAACATAGGTTCCGGGGCCTTTGATTATACCCACAATGTCTACGCTACCCTTGACTACGATGACGAAGGATACAAAAATTTTGTTGACGCCCTTCAGTTTAACGCCGATACGGACTCGGTAGAAATGGAAAACGCCTTTATTATCCGCGTCACTTATCCCGCGGCCCTGCCCGCGCCGGTACCGTATCATCCGGTTTACAGCGGGAGAAATAAAAAGCCCGACTGGGTGGACAATCCCCCGCTTTACATCGGGGATTACGAAGTGGGCGTCGGTTATGCCGGCCGTCATTCTTCCACCGCCGATACTTTTAACGCTTCCTATAAAAACGCGGTTTTTTCCATTATCAGGAATTTAAATGTCACATCACAGGCAGGGGATCTCAATTATCAGGCTGTCGGGGCATTTGATTATAAAACCTCCAGCGATAATATTATGTATGCCCGGAGCTCTCTGGTCAATTTTTACGCGCTGGATACCTGGATAGATCCGGAAAGCAAAGCGGTGTGGACACTGGCAATTGCCCGGAAATTCGAATAAAATAATTATAGAGGTAATGATTTTATGGGGAAAAAATTTCTTTTTGTTATCTGCATTGTTTTGGGTGTTTTTGCTGCGGCCTGTTCCAGCAATCCCCAGGTAACCAGGGTTGACGCAGACACCCGGACGGATCTCAGCGGGTACTGGAATGATACCGATGTGCGGATCGTTTGTGAGTCCCTTATTTCCAGCGCGCTTTCCTCGCCGCGCATAGACGCCTATATCAAGAATTATGCGGCAAACAACAAGGGCGAAGTTCCGGCGGTTATTGTCGGCAGATTTAGAAATACCAGCAGCGAGCATATTGACACCAGTATTATTTCCGGCATTATGCGGACCGCGATTCTTAACAGCGGAAAACTTGAGTTTGTTGAAGGCGGGGACGCCCGTGAGGATATTCGCGCCGAACGGCAGGATCAGCAGTGGAACGCCAGCGAAGAGACTGCCGCCGCTTTGGCGCAGGAAACCGGGGCCAATTTTATGCTTACCGGGGAAGTAAAGTCGATTATTGACAGGGCCGGAAACACCACGGTGCGGACTTATTTTGTTAAGGCCACCATGACCAATATTGAAACCAACAGAATACTTTGGGAAGGCGAGTATAACGATATAAAGAAGACTATCCAGCAGCCCAGGGCAAAATTGTAATTTTGGCGTTATCAGGGGGCCAAATGAATAAAGTTATATTATCCGCCGCCGGCGTTTGGTTTGGACTGTTGTGTTTTTGCGCGTCACTGGCGCTTTCCGCCTGCGGAACTACGCCGGACAGCACGGGAGCCTCGCCCGCCGAAGCCCGGGCCGCCGCGCAGGAAGCTCTGGCAAGAATGGACGGCGGGCAGAGCGCCCCGGCCGGCGGCGGCGCGCAGGCCGCGCCCGCTGCCACGCAGTCTTCTGCCCAGGCAGCCGTGCGGAGCGGGGCCAAGCCCGCCTGGGTTGACTCGGTCGAATCGGTATACAACAAGGGACTGTACGTTGCCGCCGTGGGCTATGCCGCAGACCGCGCCCTGGCCGAAAAAAACGCCTTTGCCAACCTTGCCGCCATTTTCGGCCAGTCCGTGCAGGCGGATCAGAAAGTAACCAGCGCCTATCAGGAAATGGTGAAAAACGGCGCCGCCGTAAACTGGTCCGACAGTACCGTCCTTGAAAGCACCATCACAACCTCGGCATCGCTGGACAGCCTTGTAGGGGCGGAAATACGGGACGTGTGGTTTGACAACAAAAGCACCTACTACGCGGCGGCTGTCATGGACAAGGCAAAAACCGTCCAACTATACAACGAACTGATACAGGCCAATCAGATGATGATTGTCAACCTTGTCACCATGGAGCAAGCAGAGAAAAATTCCCTGGAAGGATACTCCCGCTATCAGTTCGCCGCCGTGGCGGCCGACATGAATATCCACTACGGCAATTTGCTGCGGGTGATAGACGCCGTACCGCCTGAGGGTCTTAAAAAAGGTGACGAATACCGGCTTGAGGCGGCCAATATCAGCAGGGCGATACCCGTAGGGGTGACGGTGAAGAACGACCGTGCGGGAAGAATACAGGGCGCTTTTGCCAGGGCTCTTGCCGATCTGGGATTCAGGAGCGGCAGGACCAACTCCCGCTACCGGGTGGAAGCGGCTATCGATCTTTCGGAAACACAGTTTCCCAATCAGCAGAATAAATTTGTCCGTTATACACTTTCCGCGAATTTTGTGGACACCGCCGGAGGAGAGGTACTGGCCCCCTACACTATAACCGACCGGGAAGGCCACGTTTCCCTGACGGAAGCGGAAAACCGCGCCATTACCGCCATAGAACGGAAAATCAACGCGGAATACGCGGCCCTTTTATCCGACCGCCTCCTCCTGCGGCTGCCTGAGAAATGAGCCTGGGCAGGGCAAGCCCTGCGGTATCTTTAACGTTGAGCTGTACCGGAACCGGGGATCGTTCGAGCTGAAATTCTTTACCACGGGCGGCGCTCCCGAAGCCGGCGCAGGAAACTTATCAGGGTGGTTTCGGAGAGGACATCCGCTTCATCCATATCATCCTGCCCGGCCCTCTGGCAAGGAGACGGGTATGTCCGGAAACTGTATCATCCCGCACATGAGCGCCTGTAAAACCAGTTGGGTACGGTTTTTCAAACCGGTCTTGCGTTTTGCTATGGACATGTAATTCCGTACCGTGCCCGGCGCAATGTGCAGATTTTCCGCAATCTCATCGTCCGAATATCCCTGGGCTATACCGGTGAATATGCGGCGTTCCATCGGGGAAAAATTCGACGCGATGTGGGTTTTACTTTTTTTCGATATCCACGGGAATCTGTTCGGAGCGGCGTTGAATACCCGCTTGATAATCGGTTTGCTGATATAACAGCCGCCGTGAGATACGATTCTGATCGAATTCGGCAGTATGTCCATGTCCGTTTCTTTCAGCAGATAGCCTGAAATCCCTGCCTTGACAGCCGTGCGGGCGGAATCCTCCCCCTCATAGGAAGCGAGCGCGATGAGCCTGGTCGAGGGGGATTTGCGTTTTATCATCGGGGCAAGTTCCGGCGCGTTGGCATCGGTCATGTGCATATCCATGATGATAATATCCGGCTGTAATCGCTCCGCCGCTATCAGCGCATCGTATCCGTCTTTTCCCGCGTGGACAACACACAGGTCCTCATAAGCGGACAAGATCTTGATGATTCTCGTCCGCTCCTCCTGCTTCTCACAAATCATGACAATACCGATCATATCTCCTTCCCAAAAGACAGAGCCTGTCCCAAAACTAATTGCCTGTGCGCTCACGCGTACGGTTTTGGGAAAGCCTCACATTATAAAAAATAGTAATACATGCGAGGATAGGCAAGCAATTTTGTTTTTGGTATAATTTTCCGCATTAGTCTTTTGAGAGAGGAAGCCTAATGGCAAAAAGAGGAAAGGTCGAGATTGACCGCGAATTGTGCAAGGGATGTTTTTTGTGCATCCGGGCATGTCCCATGAAGGTGTTGGAGGCGGACTCTGAGCCTAACAACTCCGGTTCTTACCCTTCAAAAGCGGCGCATGTTGAAAAATGTATCGCCTGCGGGAACTGTTATGAGGTATGCCCCGATGTTTGTATCGTGGTTTTTGAACTTGCGGAGGGGGAAACATGAATGAAAAAGTTTTAATGAAGGGAAATGACGCCATTGCCGAGGCGGCGATCCGGGCGGGCTGCGGCGCTTATTTCGGCTATCCCATAACCCCCCAGAACGAGCTTATCGCCTATATGGCAAAAAACATGCTGGAAAGGGGCCGGGTTTTTATTCAGGCGGAAAGCGAAACCGCGGCAATCAACATGGTCTACGGCGCTTCCTGCGCGGGGGCCAGGGCCATGACCAGTTCTTCAAGCCCCGGCGTCAGCCTGAAGCAGGAGGGGATTTCTTACGCCGCCGGCGCGGATATTCCGGTGGTGGTGGTGAACGTGGTCCGGGGCGGCCCCGGCCTGGGTTCCATAGCCCCCGCCCAGAGCGACTATTTTCAGGCGACCAGGGGGGGCGGCCACGGCGATTACCGTTCCATCGTGCTTGCCCCCAAAAGCGTGCAGGAATGTGCGGACCTTACCTACCTTGCCTTTGATTTGGCGGACAAGTACCGCATGCCGGTTATCGTGCTTGCCGACGGTATGATCGGCCAGATGATGGAGGGGGTAACGCTGCCGCCGGAAAAGCCTCTAACGGAGCTGCCGAAGCGGGACTGGATTGCCGGTAATATGACGACAAGGGAAACGGAGGCGGACGGCCGCCGGGCGGCCCGTCATATCACTTCCATCCACCTGGTTCCTGAAGAACTGGAGGCAAAAACCAGAAAGCGGTTTACCCTCTACGAAACCATAAAAGTCCGGGAGATCCGCTTTGAGGAACTGGGCTGCGCCGGCGCGGACCTGATCCTGGTCGCTTACGGCACTTGCGCGCGGGTCTGTCTTGGCGCAAAGATGCTCGCCGAAAAAGAAGGGATCAAACTCGGCGTTTTCAGGCCCGTCACCCTTTGGCCTTTTCCCTATGAGGCGCTGGGAAAAATCGCCGCGCGGGGAAAGCCGCTGCTCACCGTGGAGATGAGTTTGGGACAACTGGTGGAGGATGTGAAGCTTGCGGTTTTTGAAGCCGGTGACGGCGGCGCCGCCAAAATCCATCTTTTAGGACATTCCGGCGGGGTAATTCCCACGGAAGAAGAAGTGTTCGCCAGGGCGAAAAAAATCCTGGGGAAATGATCGCCCGGCGGCAGCAGGTTTGTTCGGAAACCTGTTTAACAGCGGGCTAAAGACCAGGCGTTTAGCCCGCGGGTTTCCGAACAAACCCGGTAAAGGAAGCTATGAAACAACTATACGGATATCCTGACAGTTTATACAAAACCCCCACCAAGTACTGTGGAGGCTGCGGCCACGGAGTGATTCACCGCCTTATCACCGGTATTATCGACGAGATGGGGCTGCGGGAAAGGGCGGTCATCACCAACCCGGTAGGCTGCGCTATTTGGGCGGACCTCTACTTTGACTGCGACACGGTACAGCCCCCCCACGGCAGGACCCCCGCAGCGGCCACCGGCATTAAGCGGGTACTGCCGGATCACCTGGTTATTTGCTACCAGGGTGACGGCGATATGGCGGCCATCGGCACCGCGGAGATGATCCACGCGGCGAACCGCGGCGAAAAGTTCACCACGATTTTTGTCAACAACGCGATTTACGGCATGACCGGCGGACAAATGGCCCCTACCACCCTGCTCGGTCAGAAAGCCGCCACGGCCCCTTTCGGCAGAGACGCGGGCGCCGCCGGCATGGGCTACCCCATACGGGTTTCAGAACTGCTTGCCACTCTGGACGGGACCCGCTACATCGCGCGGGGCGCGGTGAACAACGCCGCCAATGTGCGCAAAACCAGGCAGTACATCAAAAAGGCCCTTGAGGCTCAAATGGCGGGCATCGGCTTTTCCATGATCGAAGTCCTTTCTCCCTGTCCGACCAACTGGAGCATGGAGCCGGTCACGGCGGTGGAGTGGCTGGAAAAGAACATGATCCCTGTCTTCCCGCTGGGGGAGATTAAAAACACGCTTGTGACTGCTTCCGGGGAGGATGCCAAATGACCGAGAAATCATTTTTCGCCGGGTTCGGCGGTCAGGGCATTGTTTCCCTGGGACAGATTTGGGTGTACTGCGCCATGCAGGAAGGCAAAAACGTCACTTTTTTCCCGTTTTACGGCGCGGAAAAGCGGGGGGGCATAGCCAGGGCGGGCGTTATTGTGTCCGACGAGGAAATCGCCAGCCCGCTGGTGACAAAACCGGACTCGGCGCTGGTGATGAACAGTGATTCCCTCCCGCTTTGCGAGGGCATTTTGAAACAGGGCGGCCTGATGCTGATCAATTCCACCCTGGTCAAAGAAAAGCCCGGGCGCGGCGATCTGAAAGTCGTCACAATTGAGGCCAGCGGCATTGCGGAAAAGACCGGTAATATCCGTTTTGCCAACATGGTGGCCCTTGGGGCCATGGCAAAGCTCACCGGCGCGCTTTCGCTGACCGGGATTGAGGGCATTTTGAAGAAGTTTTTCCCGGAGGACAAGCACCGGTTTATCCCGATGAACGTGCAGGCGATTCAGCAGGGCTTTGGCGCGGTGTAGCGTTCCGTCTGTGTGCGACGTTTGGGCGGGTAACAAGGCAATGCGAAGGTAACTGTCAATTCTCCCCCTATTAGAGAGATGTTCCAAGAGAGGAGGGCAATCCAATCATCCGGGAAAACGGCGTAAGGAATGCGCTCAAAGAGACTTTTAACATTTTAACTCTTCCGTGATACGCCCCCGCTTACAACCTCCTGCCGTAGAGGGTAAAATATATGTTGGTAGAGCCTGTCCCAACTGTGCGCTCACGTTCCCGGCATAGCCGGGGGCACGGTTTTGGGACAGGCCCGTGCAGTTTTTCAGGCTTTCAGCCTTACAAAACCTTGAATTTCAAGGTTACTTTCCCAAAACTGAAGTTTTGGGAAAGCCTCGGTATAGAGAACCTATACCCGTTGAAAAGGTTTAACAATGGGGAACGAAGTGGAAAGATACAACTTTATTCGAAAGTCTGGTTTAATACCCCAAGGCAAGCGCGGCTTGCCAGGCTTGCCGCGGCTCAGATAAAGCACCGCTTACAGGAAATTGGTATTAAACCAAGAACCCGCTTACGCGGGGGAGGGTATTATAAACTTCCTATCGAACGAGCCTCCGTTCGAACTAATGCAGCGCTTAAGATACCGCGGGGCTTGCCCCGCGGAGGCTCATTCGACAAAAATCGGGCTTGACCGCCAAAGCCTTTGCCGAAAGCCTGAGGATTTCAAAGGCCATGGGCTGCCAGATTTCCCGGTACTTGCTCAAACCTTCCAGGGCCGTACTTGAAAGGCTTTCCCATGTTTACCATGTCAACCTTCACCGGTTTCTTACCGGCAAGGGGCCGTCCGGCCTTGAAAGCGACACGGCAGCGATTGAACTATTGGAACAGCAAGCCGCCGCCGGGCACGGCGTAGACGTACAGGACTGTACCGGCAGGCGGTATTTTCAGGTTCTCCGTTCTTTCATATCCCCCTATAAGCCGGATCGATTGTCGGCCGTCCATGTAGCCGGGGACAGCATGGCAGAGGAACACATAAATGACGGCGATATAGCCGTTTTCCATCCCGGTATTACCGAAGGCAACGGTATCTATATCGTTTCAATCGTCAACAGCCTCGTGGCCAAACGGGTAGACTTCACCCCGCAGACAATCACCCTCATCAGCGCCAACCCCGCCGTTTCTCCGGACCGGAGTTAGACGACATCAGGATTGTGGGCCGGGTAGTGGCGTGTTATCATAGGGTGTAGAGACAGGAAGAAAAACATGGCAAAGATAAACTTGGCAAGCTATTTCCGACCCTATGAATGTAGAAGTGAATGGAATGATAAATTTATTCTTCCTGATAGGCACCAATACAATTACCGTTTCCGTTTGCTTCTAAATGTCAATTCAGAAGTTGGTAGTATACAAATGCCTGTTTATTCCTACGAAACCAAAGAAACGGAATGGCAGGATGATGAGCTGCTTTCTGTTTTTAACAAAGCCTATGCTCACCTAAAGGCGATGGTAGAAAAAGATATTGAAATAAACATTTTCAGAGAAATGAATTTTTTTGCCGAAATGGAAAATATCATTACCGGTAAGTTACAGACCAATTTTACCATTGAGATACCGGAGGATACGCAAAACTATGGAAAATTAAATACAATAGAGCAGCGGTTTTTAACAGAATCGACTTGTTTTCAAAAAAATTGGTTGAATGTATATCCAAAATAAAATCAGAAGAAGACAAATTGGCGCTTGACCTTGCAAATACTTTTCCTGATCGTCTTCTTAAATACAACCAGCCGCTACAGCGGACTGTTTTCGAAGAGCGTTTTTATCGCAGCCCCCAACCTGACTGTCCGCAGCCGCCTTCAGGTGCTTCGGACAGGCGGGGACGACAATTATTACGTGGAATTTAATGTTGTTCCTTCCGCGTTATTTGACAAACTGCGTCAGGGGAAAGTGGTCATTAGCAACTGGCAGGCCCTCGCGTGGGACACGGCGGAGGATCTTGCCAAAAAAAATCTGTAGACAAGCGGAGCCCCAAAAGTGATAAAGCCTATACCCGGGAGGTTCTGGGTCCTCTTGCCAGGGCCCAAAACATTTTAGTCATTAACGATGAAGCCCATCACGCATGGAGGAGTAATCCGGAAAACAAGATCAAATTGACTAAAGAAGAAAAAGAAAATGAACGGGAGGCGACCGTATGGATAAGCGGCCTTGACCGCATACACGCTTCCCGGAGAATACTGGCCTGTTACGATTTTTCCGCTACACCCTTTGCCCCTTCCGGCAATAAAAACGATTCCGAAGCCCTCTTTACCTGGATAATCAGCGACTTCGGCCTCAACGACGGCATTGAATCAGGATTGGTAAAAACGCCCCGTATTGTAGTCCGTGACGACAACACCCCCGCAGCAAAAACATTCCGTTCAAAATTGTACCATATCTACGCCGACGATACCGTAAGAGACAATGTGAAACAGGCGGCGGAACCGCGGGTCCCGCTGCCCGACATGGTGTTACAGGCATACAATCTTTTGGGCGCGGACTGGTTTGAGACATACAAAAACTGGAAAAAGGCAAAATCCCCGGTTCCTCCCGTGATGATTACTGTCGCCAACCGGACCGAGACAGCCGCCCGGATAAAATACGCATTCGAACATAACCGTATAAGTACAGAAGAACTTTGCGACAGCAGGTATATCATTCATATCGACTCAAAAACTCTTGAAAAAGACGAAAACGAAAGTATCAAAATTGACGATATTCTTTCCGGCGATGATGACGGCGAAGGCGGACGCAAATATTCAAAAAAGGAACAGATCGCCCTGCTCCGTGAAACTGTGGACACCGTAGGGCGGCCCGGCAAACGGGGGGAACGTTATCTTGAATCGGACCGCATACGCATAGACCCGCCCCTTTTCGCCATGGATAAACTACGGGTACGCATAATGCTTATGCTCAACATGAGCCGCATTGTGGAACATTTGTGGAACTTCATCAGGCTGCGGGAGACCGAACAAATAGTCCCCGTCTTTGACCCCAACAGCAAAATACGCTCTACGGGACATATGCCTGCCTGGTGGACATCCAAACACCGGGAGCCTACGGTGAAATCCCATATCACCCATTGCGTCCACGACAGCGCGTGGGAAGCCGCCGAAGCCTATAAAATCGAGAAAAATCCCCATGTAACCGCATGGGCTAAAAATGACCATTTGGGCTTTGGCATACTCTATACGTTTGAAGGAGTGCCCCACTATTACTATCCCGATTTTCTCATCAAACTGGACAACGAGAAAATTCTTGTCCTCGAAACCAAAGGACAGGATAACTCCCTTGTTCAGAAAAAACGCCGTGCCATCGCCGAATGGGTAGAAGCCGTAAATTCCCTTAAAGAATACGGCCAATGGCACTGCGACATATCCTTCAATGTCGCCGATATAGACGGTATTATTGAAAAGTACACAGGTAAATGAGCCTCCGCAGAGCAAGCTCCGCGGTATCTTAAACGTTGCGTTGGTTTGAACGGAGGCTCGTTCGATAGGAAGTTTATTATACATTCCCACGCCGGCTCCGGCATGTTTTGCCGGCGTTGGTCTTTGCTGCGCAAAGACCTTATTCGGGCCGCCAAACCCCTTGATGCCGCGCAAGCGGCTTCGATACAGCCGAAACGGTATTCGGCGCTAACACTCACTGTTTTGGGGGATTTATACCGCACCGTCTCCGGTCGCCCTTCTGATGGTTGAAATCGGAATTGCTATCATTCCTCCAGCAATTTTACATTTACAGCTCATTTTACACACAAAATAGTATGAACCACGGATGAACACGGATTTTTACTTTAAAAACACAGTTTTCGTCTATAAGTCCGCTATAATTCGTACAAT